>JBAVWC010000452.1:0-4098 GCA_049697595.1 Alphaproteobacteria bacterium | reverse complement strand
GGCTTTTGATCGCGGGCTCGCAAATTAACGGCGGTCGCCGGTCAATTGCAGCAACGAGATGAAGATATTGATGAAGTCGAGATAAAGGCTCAAAGCGCCGAATACCGCGAGCTTATCGTTGGCCTCAACGCCATAGCCTTCGGAATAAGTCTGCTTGATGCGCTGCACGTTCCACGCCGTTAGGCCGGTGAAAATCGCGACGGTGGCGATCGATACCATCCATTGCAGCATCGACGACATCATGAACATATTAACCAGTGATGCGATAATCAGCCCGAAGACGCCCATCATCATAAACGCGCCCATACCCGTCAGATCGCGCTTGGTCGTATAACCCCACAGGCTCATCGCGCCGAAGGTAGCGCCCGTAATGAAGAAGGCGCGGGCAATGCTGGCATCGGTATAGATGAGGAAGATGGAGCCCATCGACAATCCCATCGTCGCGCAGAAGAGCCAGAACATCGTTTTAAGGGCGGTCACACTGATCGTCTGCATGCGGAAACTCATCACCATAACGAAACCCATCGGCGCGAGCATGACAACCCAGCGCAAAGGCGAGCCGAAAATGATTTGAGCTAGAGCGGTATGAGCGACCACCAAGGCGAGAAGGCCAGTCATAGCTAAACCGCCGCTCATATAACCAAAGACGCGCTGCATATGCGCGCGTAAACCGACATCGAAGGTGACGCGGTCAAGACCGGAAACGCCGGAACGGATGATAGGATCGGTCATCGGATAACCTCGTGCTTAAAGGGTGAAAGCTATAACTAATATGTGCTTTATGCCGCCCGATTTCAACTGGCAAGCGGATAACTTATATATGGCAAAGACTTACGGGCTGAATGGGCGGGGAATGTCGGCAAGATTGTAGGAGGTCGCCTCATAAATCGCTTTAACCCAGTTGGTATAGATATGGGCCGTATGCCGCCAGCTATTGACGGGTGCCCGGGTTGGATCATCGCCGGGGAAGTAGTGGCGCGGCAAGTTAACGCCGTCGCGCGCATATTCGCGTTGCAGCGTGTCGGTTTCATATTCGGGGTGATTGAGGACATAGACGCGCTTGGGATAAAAGCGTGTCTGATCGAATTTTGCCGACTCGGCTATAATATTGGAGCCGGATTCTTCCGCTGCGGCGACGATCTCCAAAGCCGGACAGGCTTTGATCGCGGCCTCGTCGGGGTTCTTCCACCGTGAGACCGGAATCGAGAAACGGTCGGGAAAGCCGAACAGCAACCCGGTTTTGTCATTCACAAGCCTATGCTCAAAAAGGCCAAAGGTTTTTTTCTCGCCTTTGATGCTTTCGATATTGTGGAAATGCTTCAGGGCGGCCTTTGCACCCCAACATAGGAAGAGAGACGAAAAAACATTTGTCTCCGACCATTTCAGGATTTCCTGCACCTCGTCCCATATCGGCTCGTCGCTGACGCGTGGCTGCAAGGCATTGACACCGGTGACGATCAGACCGTCGAATTTCTGATGCCGGATATCGCGGTGCGCGCTGTAAAATTTGCGAATATGGTCGGAAGGCGTGTTCTGGCTCTCGCGTCCGGCATGAATGTCACGCACGTAACTGTCGGTCGCGGCAAAGGTCAGGTGAACCTGAAGGGTCGTGTTGCCCAGCCACAAAGCTAATTGACGTTCTGTCGCGACCTTGTCCGCCATTAGATTCAAAATGACGATTTCCAAAGGACGTATGTCCTGATGCGCCGCGCGGTTGCGCTCAATAGCAACGCCGCTACCCAGCGAGGGCAGGAATGGATGAATTTCTTCAGAAGTAATGATGACGGGCATATAGGCTCGCTTATTATAAGGGGAAAAATATGCGTTTAAACCTTCGCAGGCCTAATAAGATAGGGTTCCTGGACTATGTGCGGCAGGTTTTTTGAGGCCCTGCCCAAGTTTTCTGGCTTCAAAATAACCTTTTGAATTTTCAATGAGTCGAATATCGCAGTTTGGGACATGATCGATATTTTGCAAAACCCAGTTAGATCCACGATTGGTCAATGTGTTTTCGATGCATAATGTGGGCGTGCCATGAGTAACAACAACAATGTTTCTGGCCTTTGAGTGAGCCACCCCTGTAAAGCTTTTAACAAAGTCTTTGGATTTTGCTTGAACATCCGCAAGACTTTCACCGCCCGGCGGACGGGCAAAGAACGTGCCTTTGGCCAGGAGCTCTTCTTGATAATGCTGGAACTCCCGAGGGTATAATTGAGCTTTTTCTTTATCGTCGAAAATACCGGAAAAGAGGCCAAAAATTTGTTTGTCGAGGCGTATATCGGGTTGCTGGCTAATGACGAGATCAGAGCCAAGACCGTCTGCGAGATTCTCGCTGGTTTCTTTGGTGCGTCGACACGTGCTGTGCCAAACTTCGAATGAACCCAAACCAAAGTCGAGGGATAATTGACGCAAAAATTCTCCCGCTTCCCGGGATTGTTGGCGCCCCCAATCTGTCAGGGGAATGAGCGCGTCGCCTGGGGTTTTATAGGCTGTAATGTCCAGTTGGCCCACGGACTGGCCGTGGCGGATCGTAAAGAAACGTAACGGGGAGGTTGGCGCTATGTTGGCTGCGTCTGGGCGCAAGCGCAAATCTTCACTTATTCCCCGAAAAGCCCTTGCTAGGCTGTGGCCGGACTGCGACATTATTTATTCCTTCCCTCATCTCCATATCGGTGACAACCAATCGATCAAGCCGGAAAGTTCCGGCCTCGGCAATCGAGAGAATGTTGGGGAATAAAAAAGCTCCCAGCACGACGCGATCACCCACCAGGGATCACAGTGCGGAAGCTGGAATGCTACCTAATTCTGTGACGCTTTAGCTGTTGATAACGCGGCAGCAAGCTGCTCCTGTCAAATCCCGCGGATCGATTGAGTAATCGATCAAGTGATGTGTAATATAAACAAACCCATACCCCCGGCGTCAAGGAAAACATGAATAAAAAATACTTTCATTACCCCGAGCATCCCCTTGTCGGCATCGGCGTTACGGTTTGGCGCGAGGATAGGGTGTTGCTCATCCAAAGAAAAAATCCTCCGGCACAGGGACAATGGAGCTTGCCGGGCGGCAAGCAGCAAGTGGGGGAAACGATCTTTGAGGCGGCGGTGCGTGAGGTGCGTGAGGAAACGGGGGTTGAGGTAGAGCCGCTGGGTATTATCACGGCTCTCGACGCGATCACGCGCGATGCGGCGGGTAAGGTTGAATATCACTATACGCTGGTTGAAGTGGCGGCCGAATGGCGCGCGGGAGAAGCTCTTGCCGACGACGACGCGCTGGGTGTGCGCTGGGTCTTGCCGGACGAAGTCGAAAAACTTTGCGCGTGGAGCGAGGTTGCGCGCGTCGTGCGGCTGTCTATGTTGCAAAGAATTTTATGAGTTAAATCTTCTGCCCGCCGAAACGGTCTTTGGCCGAACGCATCATGCCGAAAACGGCGGCGGCATCGGCGTCTTCGGCGGCGAGCCCGGCTTTGGCCATGCTCTTGCGCAAATCTTTTTGATCGGCGCGCAGGAAGGGATTGCTTAGTTTCTCGTTACCCAGCAACGCGGGGATCGTGGGTTTGCCAGCCTGACGCAAGGCAGTGATTTCGGCGGCGCGAGCGCGCAACGCTTCGTTGTTTTTATCGACGGTCAGTGCGAATTTGGCGTTGTTCTCGCTATATTCATGAGCGCAATAGACCAGCGTATCGTCGGGCAAGGCGCGTAACAGTTTCAGCGAATCCCACATCTCCGCCGCCGTGCCCTCGAACAATTTGCCGCAGCCGAGCGAGAATAAAGTATCGCCGCAGAACAAGGCCTTCAGTTGCGGAAAATAATAAGACACATGTCCGGCGGTATGTCCGTGCGTCGCCAAAACTTCGCCGCGCAGGGTCGAGAAAGTCAGAACATCGTTATTCGCCACGGCGCGCGACAATCCGGGAATGTGAATTCTTTCTTTGCCCGGGCCGATAATGGGCGCGCCATATTCCCGCTGTAGCTTGTCGTTGCCGCCGGTATGATCGTTGTGGTGATGCGTATTGAGGATCAGGGATAAATGCAAATCACGCTCTTTCAGCGCGCGGATCACGACATCGCCGTCGCCGGGATCGACGACCATTGCCAGGC
>JBAVWC010000451.1:0-3108 GCA_049697595.1 Alphaproteobacteria bacterium | reverse complement strand
TTGAGAGCGATTAGTTATAAACGACGGAAACGGTGAAAGACGGCGTCGCGGTCGAACCCGCTGCCTGACTTCCATCCGCAACCACTTGCACGCCGACCAGCAGAGGTGTCGCAGTTCCAGGTGCCGCACCCGGTATACCTGAATCGCAAGCCGTCGCTGTGCCCGTGCCATATTTGCAGGTAGCAGCCGAAGGCGTCACGCCGCCATTCGCCACATAGTTTGAGGTGGTAATCGTCACAGCATCCGTCGTCGATCCGCTGACCGAGAGGTTGCCCGAGGCAGGGGTTCCATACAGCCATACGCCGGTGCCAGAAGCTGTGATCGAATTGTTTGTGTCGATCACATAGGTGCCGGACTGCCCGGCTTTGACCGTGCCGAATTGAATGTTACTGTTGTTCGTCAGCGCCAAAGGCGTATCGAATTTGATGTTCGCGATGACGCTTTGTGTCGCGCCTTGCGTCGCGGCATGAGCTGCGCCAGCCGTCATTATGCCGGTTAATGCAATCATAAGGGCATATTTGCTGAGCTTCATTTTTGTTTCCTCCGTTATGGTTAAATCGACTGGTCAGACGCGAGCGAAAGAGTAGAACCGGCGGAAACCGAGACTCGATGCGAAAGCAACCAAACAACCAATCGATAATGAGGCTAAGTTAACCAGCTATGCTGAACGGAAGGTTAAAATAAGAAAAAATTTTCCATATGGGGAAATGATCGCGAAGTGTTTTGAGGGGGATAGATTTCAAAACAGATTCAATCGGTTATGAAATGAAAACCTTATGATGCCCGCAAAAATCATGCGGGCATGTGCAACCCTGCGTCCTGCGTATTTCTACTGACGCGGGCAAGATTTCGCCAAAAGATAGTTATGACGCTGCCGGAATTTAATTATAAATGACGGAAACCGTAAAAGAAGGCGTCGCGGTCGAACCCGCTGCTTGCGATCCGTCCGCAACCACTTGCACGCCTATCAGCAAAGGCGTCGAAGCGCCGGGTGCCGCAACCGATATGCCGGAATCGCAAGCCACGGCTGCGCCCGCACCATATTTGCACGTAGCAGCCGAAGGCGTTACGCCGCCATTTGCCGCATATGATCCTGTGGAAACGGTAACGGTGGTCGAGGTCGATCCGGCGACCGAGATACTGCCCGCCGTAGGCGTGCCATAAAGCCAAACGCCGCCCGACGAAGCTGTCACGACATTCGATGTGCTGATGACATAGGTGCCTGCCTGTGCGGCTTTGACCGTGCCAAATTGAATGTCGTTGTTTTTTGTCAGAGACAAAGGCGTATCGAATTTGATGTTCGCCGTTACGTTTTGCGTCGCTGCGTATGCCGCGCCCGCCGCCATGACGCCAGTTGTTACGATCACGAGAGCATATTTGCTGATTTTCATTTGGGTTTCCTTCGATGTTAGATCGACCAGCCAGAACGGCGAGATCACAGGAGAGAGAACAACGCCCGCACCATACATCAGCAACCGCATGTTGTATAGAGTGGTTAATTTTTGTTAACCTTTCTGGCTGGTAGCCCAATCCTAATAAAATGCTGCGGATCGCATCGGCTTTGTTTTTTCATTATTGACCGACCTCTATTTTTGTCGCAACATTTCGCTATAGAAATGAATATCATATCAGGAGACGTTCGATGCCGGCTGTTAATTGGGAAGACCCTTTTTGCGAAACCAAAGCAAATCAGGCAGTGCCTGATTTATTGGTGCCTGAGCGGGGAGCTCCCCGTGTTTTGCTTCGTGCGATCCGCCAGCGCCAGAAACCTCTTTTGCCGTATCTTGAGGAATTGTCGAAGGCTGCCGATGAAGTCGTTAAGCGCTATCGGGGCCTTCCCGGCGGCGATCTTCTTCTTTCTGCCTTGAAAACACAGGTTGAGCTTCGGGTTGATTTCCGTATTCCCCTGCATCCAAGCCTGCTGCGCGAATTTAGCCCGATGCCGCTGACTTGTTTGCCAGTCAAGTTTCCGGTCAGCAAAAAGCAGGGCGTCCCCATTTTCGATCAATTGCTTCCGACGCAGAAATGTACGGATTTCCGGACTGACGGATCGGGCAATAAGAAGCCCGTTCTGGAAGCGGATATGGAACTGGGGCTTGTCAAGAAGGTGGGAATATCAAAGAGTGACGCAATACCTGAGGGTATAAAACAGGCCATTCTGGCAGCCGAAAAGGAAATGGGGCTTATGAGAAATATGGCCTTGTCGAGCGGCGAGGAAAAATCCGGCGAACAATTCATTATCGTCTATCCGGAGCTTTTGAAGTTCGTGAGCCATTGGATCAAAAATATCGTCAGCCCTATCAGCGATCTTTGTTTTGGCGAGATCGTCAATCCGGAGTCGAGCATTCGGTCGGGCACGGCTAACCAGCCGCGTATGATTTCGTCCGAACCGAGGCCGAACTAGGCGCGGGTTTTTAGTCCTAAGATGCTGCGGTGCAACAATTTTTCCCTGTAAATCGGGTGACATTTCGGGGCCGAAGGATTAAGCTTGGCGCGCGTTCTTGTGAACAAATCGGGTGCAGCCATGTCAGACAAAACTTCATCGCGTTATAATCTCGGTTCCTTTGTGCAGAGATATTTGCACGAGGCTCAAAAAGAAATTACTTCCTGCAGCGATCCCGCTATCGCTCGAAGCACGCTTATGGACTTTTATCGTCAGGCCTGTGCGGAGCTTGGACAAAAAAGCCTGTATGATACGCAGTTCTATGCGGGCCAGCAAAATGACAGTGCCAAAGGCGACCGGATGGTTTTCAAGGCGGCGGAGCATAATTTTGCCGCTGCGGTTTTGGATCCTGGCAATTCTCGCACCGTGGCAATGCACGAATTGAGACGGCAACGCTATGAGCATATGCTGCTCGGCTGAAGCTCATCTCTTCTCGACAAAAAACTTTTTCAAAATGTTGCTGGCGCGTCGTTCTTCGACGCCGCCGATGATTTCCGGCACGTGGTGGCAGGTGGGTTGAGAAAAGAAACGCGGGCCGTGTTCGACGGCCCCGCCTTTGGGATCATAGGCGGCGAATACAATGCGGCGCAGGCGCGCGAAGCTGATCGCAGCCGCGCACATCGCACAGGGTTCCAAAGTCACGTATAAATCGCAATCCGTCAAAC
>JBAVWC010000450.1:0-6419 GCA_049697595.1 Alphaproteobacteria bacterium | reverse complement strand
TGCCAGATGCGCGCATTGTTTGACAAGCGGTTCCGCACGCTCGCGCGTGCGGTTATAGACCGTGACATCATGACCCGCTTTCACCAAGTTCGCGGCAATGCCGGAACCCATGTGACCCAACCCTATGAATCCAACTTTCATGATGCATGCTCCGTTTGACTTAGATCGGGGGCAGGGATGGCCCCGCACCGGCTCCTGAATCCTTGATAGCTTTATCAATAACGGCAAGATCTTGATGCGACAATACCAATGTCGCGGCATCGAACCAGCCGTCAACCTGATCGGTGCTGCGCGCGCCGACAATGGCGCTCGTTACACCAGGCCACGCTAGAGTCCAGGCAATGGCAACGGCGGCTATGCTGGTGTGATGCAGCGCGGCGATTGGTTTCAAAGCATTAGCCAGTTGCAAATTGTGCGTAAGTTTTTCGTCCGTATATTCCGGATCGCGCGAACGCCAATCGTCCTTCGGCAAGGCCTTGGCGCGTTCGGCGGTAAAGCGTCCCGTCAACAATCCCGATTGCATGGGGCTATAGACGATAACTCCGGTTTCATGGGTTTTGCACCAAGGCAGTTCCGCCGTCGCCGCGTCGCGCCGAATGGCAGAGAAGGGCGGTTGCAACGTATCGACATGCCCGATCCGTTCGGCAATTTCCATCTGGGCGACGTTGTGGTTGGAAAGGCCAATGGCACGGACTTTGCCTTCTTTCTTCAAATCGACCAAGGTCTGCCAATATTCTTCCAAAGGCGTGCCGTCTTCGGTCGGCCAATGCATCTGATAAAGATCGATCCGTTCGAGGCCGAGGCGGCGCAGCGAGTTTTCCAGCTCGCGGCGAATGCTCGCGGGCGTGCCGATGCGCTTGGGTATCGCCTTGCGATCTTTTTCATCCCAAACCAAACCGCATTTCGTGAACACGTAGGGGTGGTTGTTTTTTGGGATTTCCTTAAGCGCCTCGCGCACAACCTCTTCGGAATGCCCGAGCCCATAAACGGCTGCGGTATCGATCCAGTTGATGCCGCGCTCAATCGCGTGGCGAATGGCGGTGACAGAAGCGCGGTCATCCTGACTGCCCCAGCCCACGGCCCAATCGGGGCCGCCAACAGCCCACGCGCCAAAACCGACGCGGGTGATATGCATGTCGGTACGGCCAAGGCGATTGGTCGGCAGCGTTGCGGGTGTGATTGAAAGTTTGGGTGCGCTCATGATGATCTCCTGTTGGTTCGAGGATAAATCCGGCACGGGATTTATCGAAGATAATGTGACGCATTCCAAGTCTAAGATTCATCAAAAAGAATGCGACTGGGAATTGTAATTATGTACAACAGTGTGTTTTTTTATGGGCCGGAACGTCTAGGGTATGCCCTAGATATGTCCCATACGCTTGCGCTTGGTGGCGATATAGGCTTCGTTATGCGGATTGGTTGCGGTCCATAGCGGCACATGTTCGATAACTTTAATGCCCGCTTGTTCCAGCGCCTTCATTTTTTCGCGGTTGTTAGTCAGTAAACGCACTTCACTAATGCCGAATTGCTTGAGGATATCGGTCGCCACCAGGTAATTGCGTTCGTCTCCGGCGAAGCCGAGATGGAGATTGGCATCAAGCGTATCCATCCCCTTTTCCTGCAACGCATAAGCGCGAATTTTGTTGCCGAGGCCGATGCCGCGTCCTTCATGACCGCGAATATAAATCAGAATCCCGTCGCCAGCTTGGTTGATTATATCCATCGACGTTTCCAACTGATCGCGGCAGTCGCAGCGCAGCGAGCCGAGAATATCGCCCGTCGCGCATTCGGAATGCAGCCGCACGAGGCAACCATTCGCGGGCGTGCCTTTGACCAGAGCCATCTGTTCGATGCCGCGCGCATCCGTAAAGATGCGCAAATCGAAATCCCCGTGGCGCGTCGGTAAATGGGCGAAAGGAGTGTCCACTGGTTACGCAGCCTTGCTGGTTACGCCCGACAGCTTTTCGCACGCGCGCTTGATGCGGGTGCAGGCTTCGCGCAATGCCTCCGTTGAAGTCGCATAGGAAATGCGGAATGCGGGGCTAAGGCCGAAACCGGAACCCTGCACAACCGCGACGCCTTCGCTTTGCAGCAGATAGGTCGCGAATTCTTCGTCGTTGGAAATTGTCTTGCCATCAGGAGTCTTGCTGCCGATCACCCCCGCGCAGCTTGGGTACACATAAAACGCACCTTCGGGTTTGGGGCAACTGATGCCGGGAATCTGGTTGAGCATTTCAACGACCAGATCACGACGCCCTTGGAACGCCTTGACCCATTCCTGCAAAAACTCCTGCGGGCCGTTCAGCGCGGTGGTCGCGGCGGCCTGGCTGATCGAGCAGGGGTTGCTGGTCGAATGTCCCTGAATCTCGCCCATTTTCTTGATAAGAATTTCCGGGCCGCCCGCATAGCCAATGCGCCAGCCGGTCATGCTGTAAGCTTTCGACACGCCGTTGACGGTAAGCGTGCGGTCGTAAAGTTTGGGTTCGATTTGCGCAATCGTCGTGAATTCGAAATTGTCATAGACCAGATGCTCATACATATCGTCGGTCAAAACCCACACATGCGGATGACGCAGCAGTACATCGGCAATCGCGCGCAGTTCGGCGCGCGTATAAGCCGCGCCCGAAGGATTGCTCGGCGAATTCAAAATCACCCATTTGGTTTTCGGCGTAATCGCCTTTTCCAGATCGGCGGGATTCAGTTTGAATTTCTGCGCCGCCGTCGTCGCCACGAAAACAGGCGTGCCTTCGGCGAGATTGACCATATCGGGATAGGAAACCCAATAAGGCGTCGGGATAATCACTTCGTCGCCTGCGCCGACAGTCGCCATCATCGCGTTGAAAATGACTTGCTTGCCGCCGGTGCCGACATTGATCTGGCTGGGTTTATAGGTCAGCCCGTTCTCGCGCGAGAATTTAGCGATGATCGCTTGTTTAAGGGCAGGGGTGCCGTCCACGGCGGTATATTTCGTCTGCCCGGCCTTGATCGCGGCATAAGCCGCTTCCTTGATAAAATCCGGCGTATCGAAATCCGGCTCACCCGCCGCAAGGCCAATAACATCCTTGCCCTGCGCCTTCAGCTCCAGCGCGAGTTTGGTAATCCCAAGCGTAGGCGAAGCTTTGACCTTGGCAAGGCGTTGGGCGAGGAATGATGCGGACATTTTATCTCTCTCTTGAATGTGTGAACTTGCGCAACGAAGGGTTTTTGGGGTCAAGAAACGCCGTCATTCCACAAAATTTTCTCTTCGCCGTCTTCGGCGAAAGAAAATTTATGCGGAATCCCATTTGGTTTCTTTCTTGCTTATTTCAAGAAATACAAATGGGATTCCGGATAAAATAGCATTTTTGCAAGGAAGGGCAAAAAAGCTATTTTTCCGGAATGACGAAGTTAATTGAGTTTGGCCCCTGTAGCCAAAATCATTGATAAGCGCACCATAAGTCCTTAGCCGCCATATGGCAAGCGAGGCGTATTAACCATAATATTATGTTGATGAAACTATTGCGGGTGTCTATGTTCCGTTTCACAGATTTTTTGAAAGGAATTATTATGACCGTATCATCCGATTTTAACGAGAATAAGAAGACGTTTGCAACCAGAGCCAAAGAAGCTGTGCGTGATGGCAGTGCAATAGCCTTGGGGGCTTTTGGTGCATTCCAAGTGTGGTCTTTATGTGAAGATCAAGTGCAGTACACTCACCACAATATCGTCCCCTTTTTGGCAGTGAATACCATTGCTGCTGTGGGTTTTCTATCAGTTCAGGACATTGGTTATCGGGTTATCAGAAGCGGCATGGGCAAAGTACTCGGCGTTCCCGTCGAGCCAAAACCGTAAGCGGTTACGGTTGTTTTTTGCGCCGTAACTCCGCCCAATAATCCAACCGTTTCTTAACCTCGCGCTCAAATCCGCGCTCGACGGGTTGATAGAATTCCTGGCGTTTCATTTCGTCGGGGAAATAATTCTGGCCGGAAAAACCCTCGGCAGTATCGTGGTCATAGGCATAGCCTTCGCCATAGCCGATTTCCTTCATCAATTTGGTGGGAGCGTTGAGAATATGTTTCGACGGCATCAGCGAGCCGTATTCTTTCGCCGCCCGCATAGCAGCCCCAATCGCAACATAGGCCGCGTTCGATTTCGGCGCGGTGGCGAGATAAATCACCAATTCGGCGAGCGCGAGTTCCCCTTCGGGGCTTCCCATTCTTTCATAGGCTTCCCACGCGGCGAGAGCGATCGGCAAAGCCTGCGGATCGGCAAGCCCGATATCCTCGCTGGCGAAACGGGTCAACCGCCGCGCGATATAGCGTGGCTCCTCGCCGCCCGCGATCATGCGCGCGAACCAGTACAAAGCCGCGTCGCAATCGGAACCGCGCAGCGATTTATGCAGCGCGCTGATAAGATTGTAATGGCTCTCCTGCGCTTTGTCATACAATGGCCGTCGTTTCTGCACGAACTGCGCCAGCTGCGCGGAATCCAGCATGCGCTCTTTCGGCAGCGAGAAAATTTCCTCTGCCATTGTCAGCAAATAACGCCCGTCGCCGTCGGCCATAGCCTTCAACGCCGCGCGCGCATCCTCGGTCAGGGGAATACGGCGGTCGAAAACCTTCTCGGCCTTTTGCAAAAGCAAATCCAAAGCGGCATCGTCGAGGCGGTTAAGAACCAGAACCTGCGCGCGCGACAGCAAAGCGCCGTTCAATTCAAACGACGGATTTTCCGTCGTAGCACCGACCAAAGTCACCGTGCCGTCTTCAACATAGGGCAACAACACATCCTGCTGCGCGCGATTAAACCGATGAATTTCATCGACGAACAGAAGCGTGCCCTGTCCCGTAGCGCGCCGATAAGTAGCCGCCTCGAAAATCTTGCGCATCTCCGCAACGCCCGATGCCACGGCGGAAACAGGCTCGAAATACAATCCTGTCGCATCGGCCAGCAACCGCGCAATCGTCGTCTTGCCGCATCCCGGCGTTCCCCATAAAATCAGCGAAGCCAACCGCTTCGCCGCAACCATTCGCCCGATAGGGGCTTCAGGAGCCAGCAAATGATCCTGCCCCACAACGTCAGCCAACGCCCGCGGACGCAAACGATCCGCCAAAGGGCGGGCGGTCTGATTGTCGAAGAGGGAGGTTGGGTGGGGCATGAGGGGAGTATAGAACGCCTGTTAATCCCCGTCATTGCGGATTTTTTCCCTCTCCCGCATAGCGGGAGGGAGAAAAACAGAGGTATCATAATACCACACACAAAAAACGCCTGATTTACCACTATTTCTATTGACTCACCCCACTCCAAATTCGTACAAAGCCCGCCTAACTAAGGAGATACTTAAATGTCTGGAAAAATTCGCGTCGCGAAAAGCGTGCAAACTACGGGCTTCAGCCTGAGGCACCAGGATGTCAAGAAGCAGTGGGTTATCGTCGATGCCGACGGTGCCATTTTGGGTCGTTTGGCGGCTGCGGTCGCACTGATCCTGCGCGGCAAGCATCGCCCCACCTACACACCTTCGGTCGATTGCGGTGACAATGTCATCGTCATCAATGCCGACAAGGTTGAGATGACTGGCCACAAGGCCGAAGAAAAGCCCTTCTTCTATCACACGGGTCACCCCGGCGGTATCAAGGAACGCACTCGCGCCCAGATCCTCGCAGGAGCGCATCCCGAACGCGTGATCGAAAAGGCCGTCGAACGCATGTTGCCAAAGGGCCCCTTGGGCAATCGCCAGTTCAGCAATTTGAAGGTCTATGCAGGCAAAGAACATCCTCACGCCGCACAAAATCCGGTGACGATCGATTTCGCTGCCCGTAACACCAAGAACAAGAAGAGGGCTAAGTAAAAATGGCAACCACCCGCAAAACATCCAGCCTTACCGGCATCAAAGCCGCCGTCAAGGAACAGGCCAAGGAACAAGAAGTTGCAGCGAACGCGCCAGGTGTCGTCGATAAGGACGCTCCCCGCGAACACGTCAAGAAGGTCGATAAGTTTGGCCGCGCCTATGCCACCGGCAAGCGTAAAAATGCGATCGCTCGCGTTTGGATCAAGCCGGGCAAGGGCAAGATCACCGTCAATGGCCGCTCGGTCGAAGTGTACTTCGCGCGCCCAGTCTTGCAGATGATCGTCAATCAGCCTTTCGCCGTTGCCGACCGTGCCAACCAGTTCGATGTCGATGTTCTCGTCGATGGCGGCGGTTTGTCGGGTCAGGCCGGTGCCGTTAAGCACGGTATCTCGAAGGCTTTGACCTTCTTCGAACCGGAATTGCGCAAGCCTTTGAAGGTCGCCAAGTTCCTGCGCCGCGACGCTCGCGTCGTCGAACGCAAGAAGTATGGCCGCGCAAAAGCCCGCAAACGCTTCCAGTTCAGCAAGCGTTAATTCGAAAAAGATTTTCGATACAAGCGTGGGAAACGAAAGTTTCCCCCGTTTTGTTTTTGAGG
>JBAVWC010000449.1:0-4408 GCA_049697595.1 Alphaproteobacteria bacterium | reverse complement strand
ACGGCACGCCCTTCCCGCCCGACACGGAACAAGAAGCCAAAACCGCCGACGCCGTTTTGCTCGGCGCAGTCGGCGGCCCCCAATGGGATGCGCTCCCCCTCGCGCAACGCCCCGAAAAAGGCCTCCTCGGCATCCGCAAAACATTGGGCCTTTATGCCAATCTGCGCCCCCTCACTTTGTGGCCGCAATTAACGGCATTCTCCCCGCTCAAAGAAAACATCCTCAAAAATGTTTCCTTCGTTATCGTCCGCGAACTCACCGGCGATCTCTATTTCGGCGAGCCGCGCGGCCTTAAAACCGAAAACGGCATACGCAGCGCCTTCAACACAATGATCTACAGCGAACCGGAAATCCGCCGCATCGCCAAAACCGCCTTCGACCTCGCGCGCAAACGCAACAAAAAATTATGCTCAATCGACAAAGCCAATGTTCTGGAAACGATGCGCTTCTGGCGCGAAATCGTTGAAGAAGTTCACCGCGATTATGCCGATGTCGCGCTCAGCCACATGTATGTCGATAACGCCGCAATGCAAATCATCCGCCAGCCGTCCTCGTTCGATGTCATGCTCACCCCCAATATGTTCGGCGATATCCTGTCCGACGAAGCCGCCGTCCTCTCCGGCTCGCTCGGCCTGCTCCCGTCATCCTCGATTGGCGGCGCGAGCGCACTCTACGAACCCATTCACGGCAGCGCGCCCGACATCGCAGGGCAGGGGATCGCAAACCCTATCGGCATGATCCTCAGCGTCGGCATGATGCTGGAACATTCCTTCCGCAAACCGGCACTGGGCCAGCAAATCCACCAAGCCGTCTCCAATGTTCTGGATGCCGGCCTGCGCACCGCCGACATCTATTCCCCCGGCACTACCAAAGTCTCCACCACCCAAATGGGTGCCGCTATAGAAAAAGAAATAAGGGAATGCAGCAAGTTAGCCGTCGCGTAATGCTTATATTTATTTTTCTCCCGGTTTCGTGATAGAAACCGCGCAGAAACAATCAACTCATTTAACGGAAAAAAATATGCCCGGCTTTAAAGAATTCAACCGCACCCCCTGCTTCCTTGAAAACAACAAGGAGGTTTTCCACAAAACATATAAAAGCATCCCCAACCCCGCGCGGCAGACAGACTTCGCCCGTATCGCCTCCAATCTTGCCAGCGCGGATATCTACGATCTCGTTACGGCACATCATACGGAAACGGCGGTCGAACTTCTGCTGGAGATGAAGCCGGAAAAGCAAAAAGAAATACTGTCCTATAATTTGCTCGTCGAAACGTTATACAGATCCTCAACCCTGACAGATGTGCATAAACAGCAATTGTGGAAACTGCCGCCCTTCGCCGAAGCTTTTGCCCGAAATAAATTCACAGCCCCCAGTATGCCCGACGTCCCAACCTATAACCCGACAGGCTCCGATATTATAATGACCCCTTAACCCTATTGCACGCGCCCATCATTGGCTTATCGGCTCCTCTCGCGCCGACAAGCCAATTTTTTTTAACCATAAGCACAACCCGATGTAATCATTTGTTAGGGCTAATGCGTTAGAGTTTGAATCGCCGCAATTAAAAAAAGAAGAGAGAGAATCATGAGCGATTTTCAAGATCAAATGCAAAAAGGCTGGGCATCTTATCTGGAATCTTTTGTCAAAATGTTCGGCCCGGTCACCGCCAAAGACGCGGAAAAAATGAAAAACGCTTTTTCTCACGGCGCCGCAGAAATGCAAAAAATGATGCAGGCGCAATTAGACGACGCGATGCCGGACCAACAACGCCCCGCCGCCCGCTATGCCGCCGTTCCTAAAACACGACGACCCCACTACCACTGAACGATTAACGCCGCGCCTCGTTTGGCTTTAATGCGCGCAACGCCGCGCCGACATCGGTTTGCTTCAACAAAGACTCCCCAACCAAAAACCCGCGCGCCCCCGCCGCCCGCATCAAACCGACATCGTTGACCGAATGAATCCCGCTCTCGCTGATCGTAAATCGTTCCGGCGGCACAGACCGCACAAGTTCCGCCCCACCCCGCAAATCGATCTTCAGCGTTTTTAAATTACGATTATTAACCCCAATCAAGCGCGAAGGAAGTTTCAACGCGCGCGCCAATTCCTCCGCGTCATGCACTTCGATCAACACATCCATTCCATAATCCGTCGCCGCCTGATGCAATTCCACCGCCGTCGCGTCGTCCAGAGCCGCCATAATCAATAAAATGCAATCGGCGCCAATAACCCGCGCCTCCGCCACCTGCCAGACATCCAGCATAAAATCCTTGCGCAAAACCGGCAGATCGCACGCCGCGCGCGCCTCAATCAAATCCTCGTTGCACCCCTGAAAATAAGGCGCATCCGTTAAAACTGACAGACACGCCGCACCCGCCCCGGCATAATCGCGCGCCAACTGCGCCGCCGAAAAATTCTTGCGCAATATCCCCGCCGAAGGGGAAGCCTTTTTAATCTCGGTAATAAACGCAAAGCCGTCTTGTTCGCTCCGCGCCCGCAAAGCCCGCGCAAAGCCCCGCGTCGGTGGCGCGCCCAACGCCTCGCGATGCATCGCCGCCAAAGGTTTTACCAGCTTGCCCACCTCGACAGATTTGCGCGTATCGGCACAGATCGCCTGAAGAATATCGCTCATGCAAATGCCCGATTGGTCACTTCGATAACTTTTTCCAAAGTTCCCCGCGCAGCACCACTGTCCAGACTGTCGCCCGCCAGAACCAAACCTTCTTGTAAATCCGCGACCTTGCCGCTGATAACCAATGCGGCGGACGCATTCAACAGTACGGCATCGCGATACGCGCTCTTCTCGCCCAGCAACAACCGGTGAATGGCGACTGCATTATAATCCGCATCGCCGCCCTGCAATTGCGCCAGTATCGGCGGCACGATCCCCACATTTTCCGGCAACACAGTCAATTCCGCAATCGCCCCGTCTTTTAACGTGACCACATCGCTCGCCGCAATCGTCGAAATCTCATCCATTCCGTCATGCCCGCGCGCCACCCAAGCCGCCTGACTGCCCAGCGTTTGCAAAACTTCCGTTATCGGCCTCAACCACTCTTTCGCATAAACGCCGATTAAATGCCGTTTGACATTCGCCGGATTAGTCATCGGCCCCAACAAATTAAATATCGTCCGCACCCCAAGTTTTTTGCGAACAGCAGCCACAGATCGTATCGCCGGATGATGCCGTGGCGCGAACATGAAACATAATCCGGCCTCGTCCAAACACCGTTCCAGCAACGGCAGGCTGGGCTCCAGATTAACCCCCAACGCCACCAGCACATCCGACGATCCCGACTTGCTCGTCGCAGCGCGATTGCCGTGTTTGGCAACCGGAACGCCGCAAGCCGCCACGACAAAAGCAACGGCAGTCGAAATATTATAAGTCCCCCGCGCATCGCCGCCGGTGCCGACAATGTCAATCGCGTGGGCCGGAGCCTCAATCGTCAAAGCCTTCTCGCGCATCGACACAACAGCGCCCCGGATTTCATCGACCGTCTCGCCCTTTTTATGCAATCTCAGCAAAAACTCGCCCAATACCGCATCGGAAACCTTCCCGGTAAAAATAACATCAAACGCCGCACGAGATTCCTCAACCGACAAAGATTGCCCACCGCGAAGCTTCAGTAAAAAACCGTCCAACATTTCTAACCCGCACCCAGAAAATTTTTAATCATCTCATGCCCGTGTTCCGTCGCAATGCTCTCCGGATGAAACTGCACGCCGTGAATAGGGCTCGTGGCATGCCGCAACCCCATTACAATTCCGTCCGCCGTCTCCGCCGTTACCAGCAATTCCGCAGGCATCGTCTCACGCCTGACAATCAACGAATGATACCGCGTCGCCGTCAGCGGCGAGGGCAGGGCACGAAAAACGCTCTCGCCCTTATGATAAATGGAATCCGTTTTCCCGTGCATAGGCACAGGCGCGCGCACCACCTCGCCGCCGAACGCATGCCCAATGCTCTGATGCCCCAAACAAACGCCCAGCAAAGGTACCCGCGCCGCATGCGCCAGTTTTATCAGATCCAAACAAATCCCAGCCTGCTCCGGCCCACAAGGCCCCGGCGACAAAATCACATGCGAAGGCTTTAATGCCAGCGCGTCCGCAGCCGTCAGCGCATCATTCCGCCGCACCACAACCTCCGCCCCTCCCGCGCCCAGATAATGCGCCAGGTTGTAGGTAAAACTGTCGTAATTATCGATTAAAAGCAGCATATTCTTCCCACAACAGAATTTCCCTCACCCCCACGAGGGGGAGAGGGCACAAAAGCTAAGGTTTATTTTGCCTCTTTGCAAAATAAGCCTTAGCTTTTGCGGGTGAGGGGGCGTCGTCGGTATTTCCCCCATTTAGCTAACACCAACCGACAGATTATAGTATGAGAGCATCGCCACAGGTACAACAA
>JBAVWC010000448.1:0-2795 GCA_049697595.1 Alphaproteobacteria bacterium | reverse complement strand
CCCCTCACCCGTCTCGCGCAAGAGCGCGAGCCACCCACTCCCTATGGGAGAGGGAAAATCATTACATCAAACTCCACAAGCCGACGATTTCCTTGATTTCGCGCAGGTGTTTTTGCGTCAGGGCGTTGGCGTGTTCGGCCCCACGGATAAGGACGCGGTCGATTTCGACCGGGTCTTTCAGAAGATCGCGCATTTTTTGCGTGATTGGGGCGAGTTTCTGAACCGCGACTTCGATCAGGGCAGGTTTGAATTTGCCCCATTGCGCGCCAGTGAATTCGCGCAGCACATCGGCACGGGCTCGGTCGGTCAGCGAGGCATAGATTGTTACCAGATTATCGGCCTCGGGACGTTTTGCCAGATCGATCAGATTATCGGGCAGGGGATCGGTATCGGTTTTGGCTTTTTTGATTTTGGTGGCGATCATATCGGCATCGTCGGTCAGGTTGATGCGCGAATAATCGCTTTCTTCTGATTTGCTCATCTTCTTCGTGCCGTCGCGCAGAGACATGATGCGCGCGGATTCACCCATGATCTGCGGTTCGGGCAAAGTAAAATAATCGACGTTAAAGGCACGGTTGAACGCGCCCGCGATGTCACGGGCCAGCTCCACATGCTGTTTCTGATCGTCACCCACAGGCACATGCGTTGCCTTATAAACCAGAATATCGGCGGCCATAAGAACTGGATAGGCATAAAGCCCCATCAATTCCAGATCACTGTTCTTGGCCTTGTCCTTAAACTGCGTCATCCGGTTCAACCAGCCGAGCGGCGTAAGGCTTGCCAAAATCCACATCAATTCGGAATGCGCCGGAACCGCGCTTTGCACCAGCAACGCACTTTTTTTGGTGTCGATCCCCGCCGCGATATAGGCGGCAGCGGTTTCGCGTACAGAAGCACGCAATTTCTCCGGCGGTTGCGGAATAGTGATCGCATGCAGATCGACGACGCAGAAATAGCATTCCGCCGTATCCTGTAACGCGACCCAGTTCTTAAGCGCGCCCAGATAATTGCCTAAATGCAGATTACCTGTCGGCTGCATGCCGGAAAAAATGCGGTTCATTGATTGGCTCCTGATTTTCTGAGGCTATTGTACGGGTTTTTTACGCAATATCGCAAGCACATCGTGCCAGCGCATCGCCCCCGTGATATGCAGAGCGACGGCATAAGACAGGCCTGACAGGCCGATCAGCGCCACCAGACAAACGACTTCCTGCGCGAGGCCGGTAAAGCTTATCGCGTCCCACGCGAATTCGGTTAAAAAGGCCGTTACCAGCGCCATAATCACGGCGCAAACGATAATTTTCCAAATCCGGCGTGGCATTTTTTCGTCGCCAATGGGTACCTTTTTGCGCCGCAGGGCGCGGCATAAAAGAGCGGCATTCACGCTGACGGCTATGCTGTTCGCCAGCGCGATGCCGACAAATTGCAGCGGATGCAGAAGCAGAACCGAACAGATGACGTTCACGATCATCGCGACAATCGCGATACGAACGGGCGTTTTTGTATCGTGCCGAGCAAAAAATCCGGCAGCAAAAACTTTGACCAGCAGGAAGCCGGGAATACCGAGCGAATAGGCGCATAGTGCCTGCACCGTTCCGACCGTGTTATCATGCGTAAATGCGCCGTGCTGGAACAAAGTCTGGATAATAGGCTGCGCCGCCAAAGCCAACCCGATCATCGAGGGCAAGCCCAGCACAAGGCAAAATTCAATCGCGCGGCTGCTATAGTGGCGAACCTTATCCTCCTCGCCCGCTTCGATATGGCGCGAGAGCAGGGGCAGCAAAGTTGTGGCAACAGCAATACCAACAATCCCCAAAGGCAATTGGTTCAAACGGTCGGCATAAAATAAATAAGAAATCGCACCCGTCGGCAGGCTCGATGCGAGATTAGTGGAAACCAGCAAATTGATTTGCGCCGCCCCCGCTCCAATCGCGCCCGGCCCTATGCGGCGAAACAAATGCCGCGTCGCCTCTGTCACATGCGGGCGAAGCAGAGGAATGGATACGCGCGCGCGCCAGCAACTTATCGCCAGCCAAGCGCATTGAACGACGCCGGAAATAGTCACCGACCAGGCGAGCGTATGGCCAACTTCCCAGCCAAAAAAACGCGCCGCGAACAGGCCGATAATCAGGACGATGTTAAACGCAATCGGGGCTGCCGCTCCGGGGCCGAATTTGCCGCGTGCGTTCAGAACGCCGGTTTGCAGGGCGGTAACGGAAATCAGGGCAAGATAGGGAAATGTAATCGTGCTGAATGTGACGGCGAGATTATATTTCTCGGAACCCGGCTCATAGCCTCGGGCGATCAGGAACATGACTTGCGGCATGAACATCATCACAAGAATGGAAAACGGTATCAAGGCCGCGAGCAACAGCATCAGGGCTTGTCCCGCGAAATGTTGCGCAGCTTCGTCGCCGTGGCGTTTCTGTTCGGTGGTGTAGAGGGGAACAAAGGCTGCGGAAAACGCGCCCTCGGCGAACAGGCTGCGGAACAGATTGGGCAAGCGTTGCGCGACGAAAAACGCATCGGCGACGGGCCCCGCTCCCAAAAATATCGCCGTCAAAGAGTCGCGGACAAAGCCACCCACGCGGCTGACTATCGTCAGGCTGCTGACGGTGAAGAGAGAGCGGGCAAAGCTCATGGAACCCAAACCAACTGGTACAAAATGCACGCGGCGAGCGCGACGCATAATGCGGGCGCGAAGGGAAATTGTTTATCGCCACCGGCGCGCTGCCACGCAAAATTAAAACCGACACCGATAAGGCCACCCAATGCCAGAAACCACGGGGCCGAAT
>JBAVWC010000447.1:0-10792 GCA_049697595.1 Alphaproteobacteria bacterium | reverse complement strand
TACCTGAACGAAGGCTATGTCGATTTCCGCGTCTTGTCGGCTGTCGCCGAATTGACCCCGGACCGCAACGATTTCTTCATCACTTTCTCGGTAGAAGAAGGTCCGCGCTATAAATTCGGCAAAATCAGCGTCACCAGCGAAATCAAGGGTCTGGACGGCACAACGTTGAGCCAATATCTGACGCTGCATGAAGGCCAATGGTATGATGCCGACATGATCGAAAAATCGATTGCCAAAATGACGACTGCGCTGGGCGACCGCCAATATGCCTTCGCCACCGTCACGCCCAATCCCGAACGTCACAAAGATTCCCTGACCGTCGATTTGAATTTTGTCGTCAAGCAGGGCGAGCGCGTCTATGTCGGTCGCATCGATATCAACGGCAACGCCAATACGGTCGATAAAGTTATCCGCCGCGAAATGCGCCTGTCCGAAGGCGACCCATACAACGCGACCGAATTGCACAAATCCGAACAACGGCTGAAGGATCTCGGCTTCTTCTCCGAAACCAAAGTCACCCCGGTTGACGGGGCGCAGCCTGACCGCGCCAATATCAAGGTCGATGTCAAAGAAAAATCGACCGGCGAAGTCATGATCGGCGCCGGTTATTCTTCGACCGATGGCCCCTTGGGCGATTTCAGCATCAGCCAGCACAACTTTATGGGCGAAGGCGAAGATGTTCGTTTGGGCGCGACCGTTTCAGGTCGTACCAAACAGCTCGACACCAGTTATACCGAACCTTATTTCCTCGACCGCAATATGTCGGCGGGCGTCGATTTGTTTGGGTCTGAAACGGACAATCAGGATTTAAGCTCTTACGACGTCAACAGCGCGGGCACGACGTTCCGTATGGGCTATCCTCTGTCGGATGAAATCAGGCAGAAGCTGAATTACACGTTCCGTTACGACCAAATCTTGAACGTGCCGTCCACCGCGTCCCAATACATCATCGATCAATCGGGCGCGGCGACGACATCGTCGGTCGGGCAATCGCTGACCTATGATACGCGCGACAGCAAGCTTAATCCGACCCTCGGCTTCCTCACCCATTTCGACACCGATGTTGCGGGTGCAGGCGGTTCGCGTGACTGGTTCCGTACCAAGCTCGGCGGCACGCAATACTATCCGCTCGCTGAAAAATGGATCATCAGCGGCACGGCGGAAGCGGGGCAAATCTGGGGGCTCAACGGGCCGACCAGGATCAACGAACGCTTCTTCCTTGGCGGCGATACGTTGCGCGGCTTTGAATACGCCGGTATCGGCCCTCGCGATTTGACCAGCGCCTACCAGGATGCTTTGGGCGGCAACCAGTTTGCCCGTGGCACGGCAGATTTGACAATGCCGACGCCGGTGCCCCCGGAGTTCGGTATTAAGGCGCATCTGTTTACGGATGTTGGCATCTTGCGCCAGGATGATGAAACGATAATCCCCGGAGATGTCATCGCCACCGATAACAGCGTGCATCTCAGCACAGGCGTCGGTATGACTTGGGATTCGCCTTTCGGTCCCATCCGTCTGGATTTTGCCGAACCGATCTTGTATAAATCCTACGATAAGATCGAACATATCCATTTCAGCTTTGGCACTAAGTTTTGAGGTCAGAGGCCGGAGGTTAGAGGCTGGAGAAGACAGTGTTTTTCTCCAGCCTCTAGCCTCCGGCCTCTAACCCCCATTTTCTCATGCGTACACTCAAACTCCTCATCCTCCTTTGTGTCGCGCTCGCGGCATCATCGGCGCATGCCGATACGCCTACAAAACTGCCCAATCCTGTTATCGCGATTGTCGATGTGCAGCGTATCCTGCAGGAATCGCTTGCCGCCAAAAGCGTGCAGCAACAGCTCGAGGCGCGACGTTCCAAATTCCAGAATGAAATCGAAGGCGAAGAAAACGATCTGCGTCAGGCCGAGCAGGAACTATCTTCAGCGCGCAACCAACTCGCCGCGCAAGCCTATGCCGACCGCGAACAGAAATTGCATAGCCGTTTCTCGACAGTCGAAACGCATGTTCAGGCGCGGCGCAAGGCTCTCGATCAGGCTTTTACCGACTCGATGAATCTGGTGCGCAGCGCGCTCCTCGCGGTGGTGGACAAAGCCGCGCATGAACATGGCGCGAATATCGTCATCGTCAAGCAACAGGCCCTGTGGGCCGACCAGCCGCTCGACATCACCGACGAAGTCCTCAAACGCCTCGACCAGAAATTGCCAAAGGTCGATGTCGTGATGCCTGTGGAGACGCCCGTCAAATGAGCGGTGTGACGCCCACAGCAGCACTTCTGATTATCGGCAACGAAATTCTCTCAGGCCGCACGCAAGACGTCAATCTCAACGCAATCGCCGTCAAACTCGGCGCGGTGGGTATCTCGCTTAAGGAAGCGCGCGTGGTGCCCGATATCGAAACCGACATCGTCGAAGCCGTGAATGCCCTGCGCGCGCGTTACACCTATGTTTTTACGACAGGCGGCATCGGCCCGACGCATGACGATATTACTGTCGATGCTATCGCCGCCGCTTTTGGTGTTTCCGTTCTTGAAAACCCTGAAGCTCGCGCTTTGTTGGCACAGCATTACGGCGCGGAAAACCTGACCGCCGCACGCCTGCGTATGGCGCGCACGCCGCAAGGCGCCACGCTGGTCGCCAACCCCGTCAGTTTCGCGCCCGGGATCAAAATCGAGAATGTCTATGTGCTGGCGGGCGTGCCTTCGATCATGCAGGCGATGATGGACGGCATCGTATCAACCCTGCGCCACGGCCCGGCGATGAACAGCCTGACCGTTTCCGGCTTCATCGGCGAGAGCCTGATTGCCGAGGAA
The DNA here is from genome assembly GCA_049697595.1 of Alphaproteobacteria bacterium. Classification (GTDB taxonomy): domain Bacteria; phylum Pseudomonadota; class Alphaproteobacteria; order UBA9219; family UBA9219; genus CAIXLI01. Next base: position 7,983 of record JBAVWC010000447.1, on the reverse strand, counting down.
CTCGGCGCAATCGCCGCGCGATACCCCCAACTCGATATCGGTTCCTATCCGTGGATGAAGCAGGGAAAATTCGGCACCTCGCTGGTTTCCCGAGGCACGGACAAAAATGCCGTAAAGCGCGCAACCGATGAAATATTTGCCCTGATCCAAAGCCACAAAGTTGAAGCTATTCTTTCGGAGGGGTAAAACCCTGCGTGCCGTCGTTGCTGTCAACCCCGCCGTCTTTCGCACCGAATGGTGATCCCAGCCTGGGCGAAGCCCCGTGCATGCCGGACATCGAGTCAGGCAACTGAAACAGCGGGTGCGGGCTGTCAGGCCCAAAATTCTGGTAAAACAGCGCCAGCCCCAGAAAAATCGCCAGCCACAACGCAATATTGCGCAGAACATTGCCGCGATTCATCGCCAGAATACCCGGCGCGAAAAAGACCGCCATAGCCAGCATCATCAATCCGCTCAGTATCATCGAAACATGCGACATAAAAGCCCGTGGTGAGGTTGCATAGAAAGGGAGGGCTTTATACCCCGCCCCCGCCCCGTCTCGCAAGCCGTTCCGCATATCCGGAAGGCAGCCCCACCCGTGCCTCGTAATATAAATTTAATCTTTGTCGTGTAGTGCCGAAGCTGGTGCCGTGCAAGTTGCGGCATATCCAGTTGTGAAGCTTACTCAAACAGGAGGCCTACAATGAAAAAATATGTACTTATGACGGCGATGGTTTTTGCGTTGACTGCACCTGCCCTATCCTGGGCCCAAACGGCTCCCGGCGGCGCAGGCGGCCCTCCTCCCGGCGGAATGGGCGGCGGACAACATGAAGAAGGCGACGGACAGCATTTCCAGGAACGCAAAACTGAAATACTTCAGCGTATGAACGAGCATCTCGCCGAAGTTCAGAAAAGAATAGCCTGCGTCCAAGCCGCGACCAACCACGAAGCCTTGCGCGCCTGTATGCCGGAAAGACATGAAGGCCACGAAGGCATGCAACATGGCGGCGAACAACACTAAGTAAGGATCGATCCCCTCTGGCGTTCCGCAAACCGTACCCCGGCGCGGCGTCAGAGGGGATCATCATTCGTGGATACCCGCACCGTATGCATACAATCATTTTGCACTATAATAGACGATGTTTGTGGGGGCATATAAATGATAACAGAACCGATCAAGCTTGGCGACCAGGTGCCGTGGTTTAACGCGCGCACTCTCGCTGGCACCGAGCATGACTTGTCCGTTATGGCCGGACGGTGGGTTGTGCTCTGTTTCGTGAACGGGCTGACCGATGCTGCCGTCATACACAGCCTGGCCGACATCATCGTGAAACTCGGGCGTTTTTTTAATGACGATCACGTTGTTTTCTTTGCCGTTCTTACCTCGCCACCCGCAATGGGCACCGAACAATTCACGAAAGCCAGTCACCGGGGGTTGGGCTTTATCACGGATTATGACGGCTCCCTGACCAAATTATACGGTGCTATGGACGCGCCGCAGATAGTGGTCATCGATCCTTTGCTGCGCGCCGAAAAAATATTGCCTTTGGGCCAAACTTCCTCCGAAGAAATATGCGCCTATTTGAGCCATTTGCCGCTAATCGATGATTTTGCCGGAGTTCCTTTGACCGCGCCCGCATTGATTATTCCCAGCGTTTTCGAACCGGAATTTTGCGATTTCCTTGTCGGCCTGCACGAAAAGAACGGCGGCACCGATTCAGGATTCATGCGCGACGTGAATCAAAAAACGATGACCGTCATCGATTATACCGCCAAACGGCGCAGCGACCTGACGATCGAAGACCCTGCGGTGCGCGATGCCATTCGCGACCGTATCGTGCGCCGCGTGGTGCCGATGATGGAAAGATTCCTGCAATACAAACCGACGCGTATGGATCGTTATCTAGTGTCTTGCTATGACTCCGAGACGGGCGGCCATTTCTCTCGCCACCGCGACAATGTCAATGCCGGCGCACGCCACCGGAAATTCGCGGCGTCTTTCAACCTGAATGAGGGTTATGAAGGATGCCGCCTGATTTTTCCCGAATTCGGCCGCCGTCTCTACGCCCCGCCGCTCGGCGGCGCGATTGTCTTTTCAACCGGCGCGTTGCATCAGGTAACCCCCATTACAAAAGGCAAACGTTACGCCTTTGTGCCCTTCTTCTACGGCGAAGATGAATCGCGTATGCGCCTGCAAAATAACGCCAACCTGCATGAAGGCGAAGGGCTCTATACAGCCGAACGGGATAAATTATTTCTCTAAAACGAGTGCTGCCAAAGGCCCGCTTCTATTTCGGTAAATCCATTATCGCGGTAAATATTGCGCACGGGGATATTGCGTTGCGTTTCAATGATGCGCCCCGACAAATGCGGCAAGCCTTTTTGAGCCTCTGCCAGAACATGCCGCACAAATTGATGTTCGACGCCCATACCCAACACGCGGCAACTTATCGCCAGCCCCAGAATCTCGCCGTCTGAAATAACGACAGCCCCCACCAAACCGTGATCGCCAAAACGGTCGGCGACATCCAGCGCATACAAAGCAGCCGCCGGATTTCCCGCCAATGAAGCCAATTCACTCAGCGTAAATTTCCGTCCGGTGGTATTGAATTGCGTCGTGCGCTGAAACAACTCTTCAACCCGCGCCAGCCGCGCCGAATGCGCCGCCAATTTCTCGATATGCGATTGGATTTGCAGCGAAGCGATATAGCTCGCTTCGTCCATAATTTCGGCGCGCGCATGCTGGCGTTGCAATTGCGCTTTGACTAAAGTGCTGCGCGCGGCGGCTTCTTCGGTGATCGAGGGCAATTGCAAACGCGGATCGTTCAGCAAGCGGCGGCGCAAGACAAAAGGATCGTCGCCCCACACCTCGACCCCCGGCAAACGCTGGCGCACGCGGTCGCGCTCGACCGGATGATCGTCAATGAACAAAAAGCTGTCGAGCGCGAAACCCAGTTCCTCGGCAATCGACCGGATATTATCGACTTTATCGTTCCAGTTGACGCGCCAGGTCACGAAATCATCGGGCGTCAGCAAACGATTGCGCGGATAATTGTCGGGATATTTCCATAATTCGCGCACCGTCTTTTCGTCATTCTTGCTGACGCACGCTAAAACGATGCCGCGCTTTTTCAAACACAGCAAAGCCTCATGCAGCCCGAAATAAAGCCCTATATAAGAAAATGCCCCGCTAATCTCCGGCGTCCAAGCGAAGGGGCTACCCGTTTCCGCCAACACCCCCGGCCACAAAGTCCCGTCGAGGTCGAGGATCACACATTTCTTGCGTCCAATTCCTAATACAGTCATCAGCGCATCGATATGCGTCACGGACAAGGCCGCTTCGCGCCCATAAGGATCGCCATTCACTGTTTGCGCAAGGGGCGCGAGATCGGGAAATACATTGTGAACGGCAGCTTTTTCCGACTCCGGCCTCTGCAATAACCAGCCCGGCGATCCGAAATGCGTGAACCCCACCAACCCGTCATCCAGCATTTGTTCGGCCCCAACGGCGGCCAGCGCAGCCGCGACATCGACGACATGCACCCCCGGCATCGTCGCCGCCAATTCCGCGAGCGTGACATTGGCCAAACGAAACCGCGTGCGATGCCCCGTCAAACCCTGTTCCGCCATTCCCAAAGGCTGCACAGTCGGCTCGGGCAAATTGTCGATCAATATGGGCGCGCTGCTTTTCTCGCGCAATTGCCGCACTAAATTATAGGCCTGCGCGATATAGGCCGTGTGCGGGCTTTGGCCTTGGGCCGGGGGTTCGGCGATCATATGACGCGCGCGCAATGCGCCGATAAAAATCGCGTCATGCTTGTGTTCTTCGGCAAAACGCACATCGTCGGGAAAGGTCGCCGAGACATGTAAATCTATGTCCCGCTTGGCAGCTTCGCGGCGCAGGAAATCGGATTCCATCTGAATATCGCAATCGCCGAACAGCAAAACATCGACGCGCTGGCCCGCTGTTCCCAAATCACCCAAACCGTAAGAACTGCCAACCGACCAATAAGGCGACGCCCCTTCTTTTTTCTCGCGGCGATAATGTTCCAGAATTTCGCCCGGATCGCGCCCGTGCGTCGGCGCAAGTTCTGCGCTCAACACCGCCAATTCTTCTTCCGGCGTTTTTTCGGTCAACACCTGCCGTTCGACCAAACCCGCAATCGCGCGTTCGATTGCCTCGAGCGAATAGGGGATCATCGCCGTCAGGGCTTCGCAATCTTCCGGCACGCGCCGGGGTTCGGCGAAATAATTCAAGATGACATCGACTTGGCGATCCACCGGCAGCCGCATATGATTGACCGCATGCACGATCAAAAAGCGATCCTTGCCCACAGGTAATTGATGAACGAAGCGAGAGCGGCGCAAAATCATATCGTGCCTTCTTGATAAGAACAGCGCCATAATATCATCAAATCCCAATGACACCACCCGCAAAGAAAAACGCGCCCCCGGTTACCCAGGGGCGCGTTCATCTCTTGCAAACAACCCTTGCGGGCTTTTTGTCTTAGGCCTTGGTCGCAGCTACTTTCAGCTTCGACAGAGCGCGGATCTTGACGCGCACGCTGGCGGGCTTTGCAGCGGACTTCATCATTTCGCCGGTCGCAGGATTGCGAACCAGAGTGCCAGCCTTACGAGCCGGAACCTTGCGCAATGTGACCTTCAGCAGGCCGGGCAAAGTGAATTCGCCAGCGCCGCGCGGAACGATCGATCCCAGCATCAGGGACTCGAGCGTGTTGAATACGCCCATAGCCGTCTTGCGGGGAATATCATTTTGTTCGGCGAGCAGATTGATCAATGCCGACTTGGTCAAAGTTTCCTTGATCGCACGAACCGAAGTGTCGGTCGCGGACTTCTTTATCGCTTGCTTCTTGGCCATTATTTTCTCCAAAGGTTGAAACGGACTGCTGAAAAAAGAAAGAGAATCATTCAGCCCCTTCTTTGTTAGACGTGTTGCGCCGTCTGTGCAAGCGGCAAAAGCCTATAGGGGTCTATCAAAGACTCGATTATAACAGGAACGCAGTTTATCCCTCCCCTGCGCCTCCGCGCAGGATAGACTCGGAAAGGGCCTTGGCCTGATGAGTGTTTTATCGATTACCCTCCTTCTCGCCGCGTCCTTTGCCGCAGGCATTATGAACACGCTTGCAGGGGGAGGGTCGTTTTTGACCTTCCCTGCATTGCTTTTCAGCGGGCTCGATCCGCGCGCCGCCAATATGACCTCGACGATCGCCCTTTTCCCCATGCAGGTCAGCGCCGGATATGCAGGGCGCGACATGGCGGGCGACACGCCGGACTTATCTTTCAAGGCGTTATTCGGCATCAGCCTGATCGGAGGGGTGATCGGCGCGGCCCTGCTGTTATTGACGCCGGCCGCCTTTTTCGCCCGTTTGGTGCCGTGGCTGATCCTGTTTGCGACGGTCGTTTTCGCCTATGGCAGCTTTGTCAAGAAGCCGAACGAGCTGGGTGCGGCGCATCATATCGGCAAGCGCGGCGCAATTATCGCCCAGTTGCTCATCAGCATCTATGGCGGCTATTTCGGCGGCGGAATCGGGTTTTTGATGCTTGCGGCTTTGACTCTGGCGGGAATGGCGATCCGCAAGGCCGGGGCGACGAAAAACATCCTCGCCGCCGCGATGAATGCGGCGGCTGTCCTCATTTTCATGTTTTCCCACGATATAGGCTGGACGCAAACCGGCATCGTCGCAATCGGCGCTATCCTCGGCAGCCTGATAGGAGTCCGGTGTTTGCACAAGGTCAACGAGCGCGTGCTGCGCATCGGCGTCGTTACTCTGGGGTTGGTTCTGACAATCGCGATGTTTGTGTATTAATAAGTAAGCTGCAACGCCAGATAATAGGAAAACTGGTTAGCATCCACATCCTGAATCCCTCGGCCAGCCGTGAACAGGATATGATAATTTTCATTCAGATCATATGTTCCGCCCAAATTGAATCCGCTGCTGTCGCGCTCGCCGATCATATAGGCGGTCTGATAAAACAGCTCGCCGCCTAAATTGAGCTGTTCGGTAATTTTGCGTTGCAATACGCTGCCGAAGAACCAGTAATTCTTGTTATCTGCGCCCGGATTATTCCAATATCCGGCCCCCCCCATAAAGCTGCCACGGATCGAAATCCTTTTGCAGATAAACGGGAAAAAATTCCGCCGTCTGTCCCGTGCCCAAAGCGCGGCTGGCATTACCGGTGGGTACATTGACCTGCGGAAAAATCGCCACCTGCGGCCACCACTCATCGTCTTCCTCATGAATAAAGCGGTATTTGACGGAAAATTGCGTATCGCCATATCCATAATTCGCAGATTGCCCGTTGAAGGCATTGAACGCGAAAGGCGTGATCATCGTCAATTGAACATCGGGATAAAGACCGTAATTGGCATCCAGACCCGCCACGGTTCCCATCATCGCATGATCGGTACGCATGCCCTGCGTGTAGAAGTCCAACTCGACATGCTGATAATCGACAGTTTCCGGATCGTCGGTCACAAAAGGCGGCCCCGCATATCCGGCGCAGGGCGCAACAAGGACAAGAAAAACGACAAGGCCGGGATAAAGTATATGTCTGCGAAACATCATAACACTACAAGGATAACGAAAGAATTGGATTTTTATCGACGGGCTCCCTTGCGCGCGCGCCGTGCCGCACTTTCCACAAGAATGCATGCAAGTCCGGCAAAGAAAACTATCGGCATCGCGCTTTCGGGCAGCGGCCCATAAACAATCAGCAAGCGCGTAACGCCCAGCCACACCACAAGGGTTGCGGCAAATAGTCCATCATCGACAAAAATACCTACCAGTTCGGCAAAGATGATTTTGAACCAGGACATCACAACCTCCCAACCGCCCGCGCGCGGCACAGTGGCACGGCGCTCAACGCCACAACCAAATATCCCAACATGAGTGCGACAAGCGCAAGATCATCTCCCGGCCAAGCCAACCCCATTCCTTCACCCACCCAGAAAGTGCCAAAGGCGCTAATCAGAATCCCGACGATAAATTTCAGCTTGTTCTCGGGGATCATCGCCACCGGGCGATGCAGGATAACGCCAAGCCCCGCGACAAACACCAACGCCGCCAGCGCGCCGATGCTCGCCGCTCCCAGCAAGCCGTTCCCCGTTGCGCCGATAGCGATGACGATAAACACAACCTCGATACCTTCGATCATCGTAATTTTAAACGCGGCGCTGATCGCCATATAATCCCATCTGCTTTTGATATCCGCGTCATTTCCCATAGCATCGCGCTGCCGCGCAAACGCGGCCTCTTCGTCATGCAAGGGAATAATGGCCGCCGCGCGCAATATGGCTTTCCGTAACCAGCGCAATCCGAACAGCAACAGCAACGCGCCCATAACCAGATGAACTATATCGAGTCGAATGCGCGTTAAGGCAGGCCCTAAAAGAGCGATCATTGCCACAAGCGTGGCAAGCGCGAGACCGGCCCCGCCCAACGCGCTGCGCCAGCCGCGAATGATGCCGACCGCCAGAATAACGGTCAAAGCCTCCACGAATTCCACCAGCGACGCCAAAAACGCCGCCAGCATCGTCGGCCCCGTATGTATCCAGTTCCATTCCATAGGAGCATCCCTCTTCATTCATCAATTTAGTGTGCATCGCGAGAAAAGGGAAGGTAGGTGTAAAAAATCCGTAAAAACCAACGCCGCACAATTGAATGTTGGGCGATCCCTTGACACAGTCTCGCCACAATGTGTGTGAGAACACCGACGTAGTCAGGAAGCTCTTTTCCTAGCGTTGGGTTCTCAAGTGATAAAAATCGTGTGTAAGGTAATGGAGATTTAGATGTTACAGGCAACAAATTCAACAACCCACAAGGCGATTAGAAATGTCGCCTTCATCCTGTCAGGCTTGGCCTGCACCCTCGGCAGCCAAAGCGCCCGCGCGACCGATGTGGCTCCCGCCACGTCTGCAACGCCCGCAGCGTCAACTGCAAGCTGTGACCCCTACAGCAATTATGCGTGTCTCGATTCCTATCT
>JBAVWC010000446.1:0-1809 GCA_049697595.1 Alphaproteobacteria bacterium | reverse complement strand
TTGTTGTATACCTGTTGAAAGCCCTAATGAAGCATTTAGCCAGCTGTTTAGTTTCATGTGGTATGAGTACGATGCGGTAAACCCTGTACGCCTGGTAGGACCTGTAATGTCTGAATAAAGGTAAGCTCCAATACCAATATGTTTTTCTGTTAAGGGACCATCGAAAGTTAGCATATAGGTTTGTGGCGCATCAGTAATACCTATCCATTGATACCGGTCGTCATTCTTGGCTTCAAAGTAAGGCTGTGTTCCTGCAATAGACGGGTTAAGCGAAAAATCATTCATCATATACTGGGTGTATTGAGGTAACTGCTGAGCTGTTACCCAACGCACACACAACATAAGCAGAAGTGTTGGTATAATGTATTTTATATATCGCATAGCCTTGGTTTTATCGCATTATAGTTACTGGGCCGGTATACGCATTCGGGAACCGAGGGTCATTCAGGTTAATTACATAATAATAGGTACCTACCGGTAGCGGCTCATGATTATAGGTACCGTCCCAGGGAATCTTATATCCATCAGAATGGTATAACCTCTCGCCCCAGCGGTTAAATACTTCAACAGTTACGTTAGGAAACTTGCTTACATCAAGAGCCCAATAATCATTAATACCATCGCCATTAGGTGTAAATCCACTTGCCGGTATAAACTTAGGCAGTACATTAATTGAAACAGTATCTTCACTAACACATCCAAATGGGCTTGTAACAGTTATAGTATATATTGTAGTAACGGTAGGTGTAACAACAGGATTGGCTGAAGTACTATCAGACATTCCTGCACCGTGTTGCCATACATAAGTTGAGCCTGCCGCACTTGTTGGATTACCACCTAAGGTGGCAGAGCTATACAGTAAGATAGATTGCGCCGAACCTGTATTAATGCTAGGCAGAGGATTTACGGTTACCATTACAATAGCAGTATCAGTACATATACTATCAATAGCTACTAACATATATTGTGTGGTTGTAGAAGGAGCAACCGGAATAATGCTTGTTGTGCCTATAAGCGCTACTGAAGGCAATGTATACCAGGCGTATGTTTTCGCGTTTATACTTGCACTGCCATTAAGTGTATCAGATAAGCCGGCACAAATAGATGAGTTGTTGCCTGGGTTAGCTATAACAGTTGTATCTGCAATTACAGTTATATTATCAATCAAAGAGCAATTTGTAGAGTCAGTAATATCAACTATATAAGTGCCCGGTAACAAATTGGTAACGCTAGTCCCGGATGCTGTTGATGGGTTTGACCAACTATAAGTATATGGTGGTACGCCACCTGCAACTGTTATTGTAATGGCTCCATTATGGGTATTGTTACAGATAGCATTGATAATACTATCGTGATGGGTAAGAACCGGTGGATCCGCAATAGTATAACTACTGTCGAACATACAACCATTATTATCGGTAACAAATAAAGTATCAACACCCGAGCATACTGCACCAATTGAGTCTGTAGTTTGTAATGAAGTCCAGCTATAAGTATACCCGGGTCCGGGTGTACCGCCTGTTACAGTTGCAGTAATGGTTCCGTCGCAACTGCCATTACAACTTACAGGAGTGCTTGTAAACACAGCTTGCATTGCTGAAGGCTGAATTATGGTTGCAGTATCGAATACCTGGCAGCCATTATTATCAGTAACTGCTATGCAATACTTACCTGCACAAAGCGCAGATATATTAGATGAGGTAGAACTGGTACACCAACTATAGGTAAATGGTTGTGTACCACCACTGGCAGTTTCTGTAGCAGTACCTGTACAACTGTCGTAACATAATGGATTGGTAACATTAATAG
>JBAVWC010000445.1:0-3079 GCA_049697595.1 Alphaproteobacteria bacterium | reverse complement strand
CTAACAGTCTGACCGCAGCGAACATAACGGCTTCCGGCATCGTGACGGGGGAAACGGGAACTTTCACGACGTTGAACGCAACCAATGCGACCGTCAGCGGCAATTCCAACCTTGGCGCAACGACCGTTAGCAGCCTGACCAATACCGGCAATGAATCGATTGCCGGGACGCTCGCAGTGACCGGAGCGACAACCGGCAGCAGCGCGACCTATACCGGCATCGTTACCGCCGCAGGTTTCAGCGGAACAATGTCTATCGGCAGCGGCGGGGTTACTTTTAGCGGTGTGTTGCCGATTGCCAACGGTGGCACAGGAGCGAACAATGCGGCCTCTGCATTGGCCAGCCTTGGTATAACATCAGGCGGCTATTTGGCTATACCGCTGCCATTGACCGGCGTTGCAGCCGGAACTTGCGCGTTTTCCACCGTCGCTATGGACGGGCGCGTCATGGCTTGCGGTAGCGCGGCACCGGCACAGGCAGCGGGAACAACAGGGGATATTCAATTCAATAACTCCGGCACCCTCGGTGCGGCGAGTAATTTTGATTGGGATAACGTCAACGGTCGTCTTGGCATCGGCACTTCATCCCCGCAAGCACAGCTTGACGTAGAGCAGACCATGACAGCAGCAAGCGGCAGCATAAGTAATATCTATTCCAATATAACGCTGACCCCATCCGCCTCCGGTACGCCATCTGCCAGAGGGGTGAATGCCTCGGTGACGTTCACGGGATCGAATTCTGTAACCGGAGGCAACGGGGCATATGGAAGCGCAGGGACGCTTTCTTTGAGCCAGAATTCCGGCGCGACGCTCAATTTCGGTGCGGGAGGAAGTTTCGGAGCGATCAATTACAGCAACGGCACGACGACGAACGCCTATGGTGTTTATGGCTTGTCCCAATCATCGGGCGGTACCGGAACAATCGCCAATGGTCAGGGCGGCGACTTTTTTGTTTGGAACCAGTCAGGAGCTACCTATACAAACGCAGCCGGGATAGCGACTGGCGTACAGAACTCATCCACGGGGACAATTACCACGGGGTATGGCGTACTGGTGAACCCTCCCGTGAATTCGGGCGGCGGCACATTCGGAAGATATTATGGAGTTTGGATTAGTACGCCGACAGCGGCAGGAACCAACTTCGCGCTTTATTCGCAAGGAGGCATAAATTATTTCGGAGGCAATGTCGGGATTGGCACATCATCTCCCGCCGGTACGTTTGATGTCGAGGGCGGCACGGCGACGGCAAATACCGCTGGAACGAGCATAAAACTTGTCGCGCAGAATGCCGGAACTGGGAACGTCAACGGCGGCAATATCTATCTGACCACGGGAACCGGAAGCGGTACGGGATATGGCGGGGCAGTTCTTATCGGCAGCAGTTGCAGCGGCGCATCATGGCTGGCAAGCGGCCTGTGCGCGGCAGGAGATATTTATTCATTCACCGGCTTTGCGACGCCAAGCTATCAAGCCTATGGATGGGGAACAAGCACAGCCAACATATCCGGCGTCGGTGGCGGCAGCGCAAGCGATCAAATCAGGTTCATTACAAATTCCGTGGAAAGAGCGCGTTTCGACGGAAGCGGTCATTTTGGCTTCGCCACGACCAATCCGCAGAACACCCTCGATATTTCGGGCGCGGTTGCCATAGGCGCTTCCTATGCGGGAACCAGCGCATCTCCGGCGAACGGCCTTATCGTTCAGGGCAATGTCGGGATTGGCACGGCAGTCCCTGTACAACTGGTCGATGTTGAGAATACAGCAATGGGGGCTGGCGATGCCATCTATGCCTTCAATTCCGGCGCGGGCAATAGTGGAAGCGCTTTATATGGAACAAATAGCAGTAGCGCAGGCTTTGGCGTTGCCGGTTTCAACACAGGAGGCGGCAACGGCGTTTATGGCACAGGGGCAACCGGTGTTTACGGTCAAGCCGCCGCCTCGCTTGTAGGCAATGGGGTAAGAGCATCGAACGTTAATGTGAACAATACTGGATCGGCGTTGCTGGCAACCAACAGCGGCACGACAAATTCCGGTTATGCGGTTGAGGCTATCAATAATAGCGCGACGGGGTGGGGAATCTATTCTTCCGGCACAAGCCCTAATTATTTCGCTGGCAAAGTTGGCATTGGGACGACAAGCCCTCAAGCGCTCTTGGATGTAACAGGCAACGGCACCGGCAGTTTTCCAAACTCAAACGGCTCCTTGTCTCAATTTTCAATTCCCAACGGCAATTATTGGGCGACGGTCTATCAGGATTTATCAAGCTCCAATCGCAATTACGACATCGGCATTAGTTCGTGGGGTACAAGCGACGGCAAATTAGGCATCGTGCAAGTCAACTCTCTTGAAGGGATTACGTTTATACCAGCGGCTGTGGCCGGAAATAACGCCGACGACATTCTCGCGATCAATTCAAATCTGGAAGTGGTCAACACGGCTTGGTCGGCGGTTTATTTATTCGTCAATGATGTAACCGGCAATACTGGCCTCGGTACATCCTCGCCCGCCTCGACTCTCAGCGTAAAGGGCGGCGTTGCGATAGGCACGACTTACGCGGCGACGAACGCAGCAGGATCAAACAACCTCATCGTTCAAGGCAATGTCGGTATCGGCACCACGACGCCAGCCGCCACACTGGACGTAAACGGCACCCTGCATCTCAAGGAATATGGCGCGGCACCGGCGACATGCAGCGCAAGTCAGGACGGCGTGATCGCCTTGACCGCTCTTTATACGATTTGCGTCTGCAAGAACGGCACAGGCTGGGTGACGGCAGCGACCGGATCGACAAGCTGCACCTGGTAGGCATTCGCAAAAAATCATTTTAGAAAAGGAGGACTCTATGTATGACGACCGGATTCTGGCCAACACTTTTTTTATCAAGCCGCGTGGGTTGCAGGTGTTCCGCGTCCAGCAACAAGGAATGGCGACAATCTACTGGACTTCGCGGACAGGTCTTCTGCGCTACCTGCAAAACCTTCAGGACGCAATTTTGCCGCCCGATGATCAGGACTGTTAGCCCGACAACCAAAGAAAAAATCCAGCGATAGAACGCCCGGCCGCAAGGCCGCTAACGACCC
>JBAVWC010000444.1:0-2857 GCA_049697595.1 Alphaproteobacteria bacterium | reverse complement strand
GGCCGGGATTGGAGGCTATGTCGTCGATAAGGCCTGACCACCTATCAAATTCCTCTTTATAGGCGGCTTCGGCGCGGCCTGATGAAGCTTCCCCGCCGCCGATGCTTTCGGAGTTGGATGTAAAATTCTGTTCTCCTGCACTCTGCCCTTGTTGGGATGTTGCGCGTTGCGGTGCCGGGCTTGCGTTTTCTGTAGTCAACGCCGCCGCCATTGTCGGCACAGAAAGCGGTTCGGTTTGGCGTGACGCAATAAGGCGTCCGGCGGCGCGATACGCCGCTGTTTGGGGCGAACCACTCTTTATATGTGTGCCGCCGCGCGACTTGCGGCTTGTCTTTGGCAATGTGGCTTTGACCTGAGCCTTGCCTTCGGCGACTGTAGGCAGCTTGGATATGTCGATGTCAGCGAATGACCGACGCAGAACTGCCTTGGTCGGTCTGCCGTGAATCATACTGGAGAGAGCTTTGTGCTGCCCCCAGGGCAGGATAATGACAAACTGGCTCTTGTCGCCCCGGCACAGGACAATGCCTTTGTCTTTCAGTGCGGCCATAAATTCCTGACCGCTTTTGCCCTTGTTAAAATCAGCGGTGATTTGTTCCCGGAGCTTGAATATGTCAAAGCCGTAGCGTTTCGCCCATTCGACCTCCGATTTCTTGAAGTCTCGGCCTCGCGCCATCATCGGGCGCAGCTTTAAGGTTTTCTCGATCTGGCGCTGGGTCTTTTGATGCGCGGCGTAGTCGTTGCCCATATTTCTGGCAGCACCGCCGTCAGGGTGAAAACGGCTCCACAAGACGTGAAAATGGATACGCCCGTTTTTCTTGTGTTCCACAACGACGCGCGGATGGCCTTTCAGGCCGAGGTTTTCTTCCAGCAAATCGACGGCGGCGCGGATTTCATCCTTGTTCCAGATACGGTCGGTTTCGGGGTTTATTTTTGCGCTATAGAGGGGCTTCTTGCATTTGGTTCCTTTGGCTGACATCTCGATCATCCGCAGGGCTTCGTCCGGGTTCTTGGTCGCAAAACCCAAGACCTCGCGCACGGTGATACGCTCGTTTTCCGCCCCGCGCAGATAATGGTCGCGGGATGACTGGGAGCATTTAATCGACTGGCCTTTAATCAAAACAGCCATATAGTCACCTCCGGGCTAATCGCCCCGTCCCAAAGCCACCATGATGGCGCGGGCAGCATTGCAAAGCTCGATCAGGGCGGCGTTAGCGGCGGCGGGGTTTCCCCCGATCCGGCGGATAAGCAGGACGAGCTGATTGACAACGTTCCCCGCTTTGTTGATGACACCCATGCAACGCTGAAGCTCTTGCCAGTCAAAGCGAAGGCGGCGGGCTTTTCGCGCTTTCGACTTGCCTAGAACCTGTATTCGCATATAGGACGAAGGCTCAAGCCCAGCTTCCAAGGCGCATGCGTCAATCAAGGTATCTTCTTCCGGTGTAACGCGAAAAAATCGCTTGATGCGCCTGCGGTTTTTTTCTTTACGCCTACGGCGCGGGGTTGATGGGGCAGCGCCCCTCACCAGTTGTGTTGACGCCCCACCCTCTTCGGTGGGGTGACAACACATTACTGGCACACCTCCCTTAACGCCGTCTTTTTCGGAATCGGGCATGGATACGGTCATGCGGAATCCCCTTTCAAGAATAAATTTGGGAAAGAATGAGAAGAGAAAAAGTTACAAAGACGACGAGAAATTATTTCTGTTCCAGCAAAATATCATCTGCATCTTCTGGCATATCGCAAACAAGCGGGCCATTTTTAGGATGAACCGGGCAAACAGGAAGTCCGATTTTCGCCCACTTTGATGTAATGCGTACGCTATAGCCGCACGACGCGCCGCATTCGGCTTTGAGCCATTTCTTCGCTTGTTTCTTCGGAACATCCGACGCGGCGGTAAAGTTTAGCTTGGCATGGGGGAGCGTTCCGAGATTGGCGGCGATGGTTTTCAGCTTTTCCATGAGAAGAAGCGTAGGCGTTGTTTGACGCATCTTGCCTTGCAACCCGACAAGCAATGCGATGTCCCGGAACTGTTTGCCGTGTTTTACGGTCGGAGGCAAAAGCGTATGGATCAATTCATGGACAAGAACAGCAAGCACTTCGAGAGGGTCATCTTTATCTGGCCGGATGTAGATTTCAAAATGCTGGTCGCCAGATGAATCGGCATGCCAGCATTCTCCGGCCATACGGCCTCGCTTGCCTGTCGATGTGAAGGCAAGCGCATGTCGTATTTTATCTGGCAGCGTAAAACCATGATCGGCAAAATGCGGTCGCAATTCATCCGTTGCGGCAAGAAGCCAGCCCTCTCGCGTGGTATGCGTGTTTTTGGTTTTCATAAAAAATCTCCGTTGTTGTTGAAAATATGGTGTTCAAAAATTGAGAGAGGTGGTGGACACCGACTCTCTTAACGAGAGGTTAAGGCGGTGAAGGGCGCGCGCCTCCGTTCTCCGGTGCTTGCATCAGGTGGGACGAAAGGCTGGCATGCCAGCGTTCGGCCTCGGCGCGTTCGATCATTGTCCGCTTGCCGCGCTTATAGATACGCAACCTATTGGCATGAACCTCGCGGTAGAAAGATGATTTCGAAACGCAGAATTTTTTGCAAAACTCCGGCAGGAAATAGGAAAGAGGTTCGATGTGGGGCAATTTATCTGTCTTGCCTGTCATGGTAACTCCTTGGTCAGTAGTTGTGAAAACCTGCCGCCAAAATGCGGACAGGCGGTTACGCGTCGCTGGTGCGACGGGTAATTGCGGATAATTGTCAGGGGGCGGTTAGACAACAAAGGGGCGACAAAGCGCCCATAGAAAAACCGCTACGGCATTAAAGCGCGAGCGGCGGGGTCAAAATTTCAAAAGACAACAA
>JBAVWC010000443.1:0-4440 GCA_049697595.1 Alphaproteobacteria bacterium | reverse complement strand
GGGAAAAGCTTGCGCTTTTTCGATATCCTTGACCGTTACCAGACCGATGCAGCGATAGGCCGCGTCCACGATCAATAATTTTTCGATGCGATGCTTGTGCAGCAAGGCTTTGGCATCGTCATTGCCCACCCCTTCGCGCACGGTGATAACCTCTTTGGTCATCAATTCGGAAACGGGCTGCTGCATATTGCTGGCAAAGCGCACATCGCGATTGGTGATGATGCCGACCAGTTTGCCGGAAGGTTTTTCAACGACGGGAATGCCGGAGATTCTGAAATCGGCCATGAGGCGCAAAGCGGCGGATAAAGGCGCGTCAGGCGTGATTGTGATCGGGTTGACGACCATACCGGATTCATAACGCTTCACGCGGCGTACTTCCTCGGCTTGTTCGGCGGCTGTCATGTTGCGGTGAATAACGCCGATGCCGCCCGCTTGTGCCAAAGCAATCGCCAAACCGCTTTCGGTCACGGTGTCCATCGCGGCAGAGAGCAGGGGGATGCCCAGCGTAATGTTGCGCGTCAGGCGGGTCGCAGTCTGCACATCGGAGGGCAGCACAGATGAGGCCGCAGGCACCAGCAGCACATCGTCAAACGTCAAAGCTTCTCGGAGTTGCGCCATGTCAGCCCTCATGTAACGGGTTTCTGATTAATGGCAGGAATGTATAAGGCTAATTAGGGTTAAAGGCAAAGGGCTAATTTACTTTCATATATGTTTATGGCGTTTGGCGCTTGATATCTGTTTTCTAGCTGTGGTAGAGGAGCGCAAGATCATTGAACCTTTAACCCGGAGGATTTTTTAATGACTGATTTGATGACTGAAAAGAAGATGACTATGAAAGAAGGTTTCGTGACTGCTGGTAAGGCCGTTTGCAAGGCCGTTGGCATCGCGTACGTAGTGGGGGCTTTCGTGTTGGTCTCAGGAGCGATATTGCCGATTGCTGTCATCGCTGTCGGCGTTACCTATGGGGCTCAAAAGGTTGATGGTTGGATTCATTCGGGGCCGCATCCCACCAATATCTCCAGCTATCAGCCAGAGCGTCCCCAGCTATCAGCCAAAGCGTCCAACGTTCAATTTTGCAAGCAATGATAAGCGGCTACAGTTTTCGCCGGAATCGCTGCCACAAACAACTGAATGACTGGCCCTAGTGAGCGGTGATTATGAGGGTTGCGGCGCGGATCGCAAAGACAATATAAATTCTCTCCACGCCGCAACCCTTTGCTCCCATTGGTAATTGGCGTGGAAATAATCGATCTGGCGGCGCAGGCGGGTTTCGGGTTCGGTGGGTGCAGTTTTGTATTCGTGCAGGGCTTTTAAAACGGCTTCGGCGAAGGCGTCGTAATCGATTGGCATGTCGAAGCGCGTTAGGTCGTCTGGCGATTCGATGGGGATGTGTTGGGCGAAGCCTGAGGCTGTTTCGGGTAAGGCGGCGCGGTTGGTGGTGATGGCAGTCAGGCCGGAGGCCAAGCCTTCGATAAGGGCGATGCAAGATGTTTCCGGCCACGGGTTTGGCGCGAGCAAAAGCGTGGCGCGCCGCATGCGTTGGGCCAGTTCCCTTTGCCCTACCATACCGATATGCGTGATATTGGGCTGGCTGCGCAGCCAATCGGCATAGGCGGTGTCCGATGCTGCATGACGCGAGGCGTCGAGATTGCAAAACATTTCGACGCTGAAATCCTTGCAATGGGGGCGGATTTTGTCGAGGAGCGGCGGAATATGAAACGCACCGCGCGCGAAGGAACCCGTGAAAATCAGAAGGGGCGGCGTTTCTTTGGCGGCGAGGATAGGTGCGCCCGCCGGGAAGGAAGCGGCGACGGCGGGATTCATTGCGTTACGGATGACCGCTTGTTTCCAGTTTGGCTTGACCGAGGCTTGATTGACCCGCTTTTGCCATTCGCTGACGAACACGACGCCGTCGAAATCTTCGAGTGCTTGTGTCATCGGCGGCGCAAAGACGCTCTCATGCGCCCAGGCGATTAGCGGCTTTTGGGTGTGCGCGCGCACCAGACCGACCAATTCGGGAGTCCAGCGTCCGCAAAAGATATAAGCGTCGTAGGTATCACGGGTTATTTCATCGGCCAAAGCCTGCAAAGGCAGGGATATGATCCCGTGCGCCTCACGTTTTTCTGCCACGCGATTGAAAAAAGTGCAGGAAATTCCTGCCGTTACCAGGGCGCGGGCGAGGAAACACACGGCCGACGTTGTGCCGCCCAAGGGCTCGTCGGTGTCGGGCCGCGCGGCATCGTAATGGTAAACAAAATCGACAAAAGCGAGATGCATAAGGGATTCTCAAGGAATGACAGATAGAGTATAGTCAATGCGCCCCTTCATGCGACGAAAATTTAAACAATGACTTCACCGCTTCTCACCCGCCGCCATTTTCTGCAGGCGAGCCTTCAGGCCTCGCTCGCGGGCGTGTGTTTGTTGACGGGGGCGAATGCGTGGGCGGGGGAACAACTTCTGCCTGTGCGCAAGCCGCGCGCGCCGCGTTTGCTGATGATCGATCCGGGACATGGTGGGCGCGACCCGGGGGCGATTGGGCGCATCGGCACGCATGAAAAGGATATTACGCTCGATATCGCGCGGCGCATGGCCGATGCTTTGTCGGGCCAGCCCGGGCTGACGGCTAAACTGACGCGCGACGAAGATGTGTTTTTGCCGCTGGAGGATCGCGTCAGCATCGGGCGTGACGCGCATGCCGATTTGTTTTTGTCGGTGCATGCCGACAGCGCGCCCAACAGCGCGGCGCGGGGATTGTCGGTTTATACGCTCTCGGCCCAGGCTTCGGACGATTTTGCCAAGCATCTTGCGGATCATGAAAACAAAGCCGATATGATGGGCGGTATGGATTTGCCTCCGGCGGATAAGGAAGTCACGGCGATCCTTATGGACCTCGCCGCGCGGCAGACGCACAACACGGCGCAACATGCGCGGGCGAGTTTTGTGGAAGCCGTGGGGCGCAACTGGCATTTGCTCGACCGACCGATGCGTGCCGCCAATTTCGTCGTTCTGCGCGCGCCCGATGTGCCCTCGATGCTCGTGGAAACCGGGTTTCTATCGAACCCGCAAGACGAGCAGATTTTGCGCCAGCCGCAGGAACGCGAAAAGATCGCGCGGCTCATGGCCAAGGATCTGACGACTATTTTGAATAGTTCGCTGTTTGGTTAGTCCCGGTGATACGGGTGTCCGGCGATGATCTGTTTCGCGCGGTATATTTGTTCCAGCAGCATGACGCGCACTAAGCGATGCGGCCAGGTCAGGCGGCCAAAGCCTATCGTGAAATTGGCTTTGGCGCGCACTTCATCCAGAACGCCATCGGCACCGCCGATGATGAAAACCAGATCGCTTGTTCCCTGATCCTGCCAGCCGGATAGTTTGGCGGCGAAGTCGCGGCTCGATATATCCTTGCCGCGTTCATCGAGCAAAACGACAAAGCTTTTCGCCGGGATCGCTTTCAGCAGCAATTGCGCTTCGGCTTTTTGCGTTTGTTCGGGCGGCAGGGATTTGGGTGCTGTGAATTCCTGCACCGCGACCGAAGGCCCCAGACGTTTCAGATATTCGGCTCCCCATTCGGCTTCGACGCCGCGCGCTTTGCCGATCGCGAGAATCGTTATTTTCATGAGGAGGTCTTTCTTGTTGAAAGATCACCCCCACCCGGCCTCCCCCATCAAGGGGGAGGAGCAGAAAGAAATCCTTCCTAAAGCCCTCCCCCTCGATGGGGGAGGGTTGGGTGGGGGTGATGCAGAAATTATCAACCCGTTTAATCTGTATCTTTATTTCGGATGTTTAGAAGCCCAAATGGCATCGACGTCGTAATAGCTGCGCACTTCGGGGCGGAACAGGTGGACGATAACGTCGCCGGCATCGACCAACACCCAATTGGATTCGCCCAAACCTTCGACGCGAACTTGGCGCACGCCCAGTTTGAAGAAGGCTTCGCGCAGGTAATCCGCGAGCGCTGCGACCTGACGGCTGGCGCGGCCCGAGGCGATAATCACGTAATCGGCGAGGCTGCTGCGTCCGACAAGAGGAATGGTGACGATATCTTCGGCCTGACGTTCATCCAGAACTTTCAGCACGGCGTCGCGCATTTGTTCGGGAAGGCCGTCGACGGCATCGATAGCTCTTGCCGCAATAGCGGGAACGGCTTCGCTTTCATCGTCTTCTTGCAGTTCTTCGTCGTCATCGGCGAATTCTATTTCATCGCCATAGGTTTCGTCGTCACCGATTGCGGCGTCAACGACGCTTTCGATCGCTGCTTCGATTTCGGCGTCGCTTGCGGTTTCCAGTTCGATTGCCTTTGTCGCTTCGCCTTTTTTGATGTTGTTTTTTGTGGGGCGCGCGATTTTCTTGGCAGCTGGTTTTTTGGTTGCGACTTTCTTGATCGCAGTCTTTTTAACGGCGATTTTTTTCGCAACGGTTTTTTGAGCGACGGCCTTCTTG
>JBAVWC010000442.1:0-3068 GCA_049697595.1 Alphaproteobacteria bacterium | reverse complement strand
ATGGCAATGGGCGGTACTTGTTTGTGCCGCTCAAAATATTGGCGTAACGCGGGCCTATGGGGATACCGCCGAGAAGCTTACGGAAAATGGTCTAGCAACCCTTATTGATGGAGTGGTAATTGCAACTCCGAACGGGGAAGAGGCTGTGAGAGAACTTCAGCGAAAGGGTGTCAAGTTCGATATCATTCCCTCCCCAGCGCCCGAAGACCTTGAGGGATGGCTTTCCAAGGAATACCGGCGGCTAACGGATGAAATCCACACCGAGGCGATGAATGCAATCGACTCCAAGACGATTTTTGCTGATGAAGAATGGATTCGTCGGAGAATTGGATCAACGCTTTCACATAGAGGCAGATTACTAACCGAAGCCCCGCCTGCCCTAGAAAACATCCGGACTATTGTTAATCGTCTGATTGCGTGATCGAATAGGGCGAACGAAAGCTAAGCATCCATTCCTCGTCCGTGCGGCGACAACGAGCCTGTTCTGCCCGTCTGGGGGGTCACGTCATGCCGCCCTCCTAAGGTCGCGAAATTCGCGCCCTAACAGAGACGCTCGACAGCAGCCGTGACCTATAGTAAATTACAGCCTCGCTAAAGAGGATGTAACGTAGGCGGGATTCCGCGCTGCGAAACGAACGGTTCGTGATACAGGCGGCCGCCTTGAGGCGGCATGGTCTGAAGGAGTCAAAAGCATCAATAGCGAGCAAATTCAGTCGGGGGACAATAGCGGTATCGTTCCTTCTAACGGACAACCTCGGAGCAGTGGAAATGAAGGGAATCAGGTTAGAAAGCCTGCAACCAAGAGGATAGGAAATTCTTGGGCGACTTTCTTCAGAAAAAACCCATTATTCGTGCCAATTATTTTTGCTCTCGTCGTAATTGCGTTCGCTTTTGCGCCGGTTCATCCAGAAATATGCACCAAAAATGAAGACTACCCCTGCCAAGACGTAATCCGAGTGAACCTGTTGTCGGCGATCCTCTATTATATGAACTCCTATTCTGGGGCCATCATCGCTATTTTCACAGGAACTTTGTGGATTTCCACCAGACGGCAGGCGCAACTGACCCGAGAGAGTATCGATCTGGCAGAAACATCTTTGCGTCTACTTGAGCAGCCCATATTGGTGGTAGAAACTTTGAATTCTTCTAGTTTTAGACAGTACAAGAAGATGAATTTTACCGTTAAAAATCATGGCAGGACGGCGGGGCATTTTATCGAATACAGTGCGACATTGAAGTTCGGCAATCACATTGGTGACACCCCATTTTATGGGGAGAGTGTCCTCATGGACAAAGTCATCGCCTCCGGAAATTCGACTTACGGAATCGTCGTTAAAGTCCCGCCCGATATTACAGAAGATGTTCTTCTCGCCTTTGAAAACAAACAAATCAGATGTTTCATGATCGGTTACATTAGATACAAAGGTACTTTCACAAAATGTGTGAGGAAGGGATTCGGACTCGAATTTGTCGCAAATGGCATGGACGTGAAATGGGCGGCTGGCGGAACTTTGTATAACTACGAAACGGAAGAGGATTAACGTGAAAAGCGCCACCACACATTCCCGCCGAACAAGGTGGTGATTTGCGCGATTTATCCGTGGTCTATAGCTCGTTGCTACCGCCGTTTTGGAGCAATGTTTCTGGACACTTGAAAGGCGTAAGTCGTGTTTCATGTTCTTGCAGGTGAGACTGGAAATTTATGAAGAAGCGCGCGGTCAAGGATATCCAGACGGCTAGCTTTCTTGGCGACCTAGATATCGACGCCAAAACTCGTGTAGTCCGTAGTCGCGAAAGTGCGCGTCGCGAGTTTAAGGTCACTTTTGAGCGCGCTGACCTCCCTCGCTATGCGAAGACCATGGCTGCTTTTGCGAACGCACAGGGCGGAATGCTCATTTTTGGTATCAGAAATAAGCCGCGCGAGCTAGTTGGATGTAGTCTAACCATGATTCCCGACGAGGCCGAATTCGCCACGCAACTACAGAACTGGTTCGATCCAGCGCCTCGGTTTGAGATCAACGAATCCGACGCTTTTGGATACAAACTTCTTGCAATCACTGTCGAGGAAAGCGATCAAAAGCCCGTCATCTGCAAACGGAACCAGACAGGGAAAAAACCTAAAAAGAACCCTACAACCCCAGATGACAATGAGGCCGTACTTACGGAAGGTGATATTTACTATCGCTACGTGGGAAAGACGGATCGGATACGGTTTGCCGATTTGCAGGGGATTTTGCGCGACCGAGAACGTCGCATATATGACGGTATAATGTCGAGCCTCGCAGCGGTACGAAAGATCGGCGTGGAGCGTGTGGGCATCGTTGATCGAAAAGCTATAAACGCTGACAAGAGAACTACTAAGCTGTTTGTCCCCCGCGATGCGCTCTCTACCCTAAACCTAATTGACCGAGGCCGATTTGTAGAGTCGCCAGACGAAGGTGAGCGTGCTTTCTTTGTGATTGGTGACGTTGAAGTCGGGTATGCAAATCTTATCGATGACCATGACAGACTTTTACCATCGAAGGCGGCGGATGCACTGGCAGATGATGCGCGTGTGTATTTGCATCCTACTGTTAAGCTCAATCAAAGTCATCTTGCGGAATTTGCAAAGGCGCGAGGTCTTCGGTCGCCTACGGAAAAAGAAAGATATAATGATAATTATTGTAAATTCGATGAATTGTCTAAGAGGTGGTTCTATAGAAGCGCCTTTATAGAGCTTGTGAAGCAAGCAATGAGGGATTCCCCTTTGGAGGCCGCAAGGGACCTTAAACTTGGCGCAAAGCAGCGTTCAGCGCTGGAGGCGAAAGCGCGCTCAACCCAGCCTTTGGCAGAAGCCGAGCCCCGCAGAAAAAGCGAAGCAGCCACTGGTTAGGCTTTACTGTATATGCAAGTTCGCGGGCATCGATTTGTCTGACGCTGCCCGACCTCCCAACTTTCCTCCCTCTCGAAAACGGTTGTTTTTAAGGTTTTTCGAGCGTTATACGAATAACGTCTCTGACAAGCATATTTTTGCTGACAGAATGCATTTCTAATCTATTCCTGAAACTCCCTGTCCGAATTCCGGACCC
>JBAVWC010000441.1:0-2063 GCA_049697595.1 Alphaproteobacteria bacterium | reverse complement strand
GGTGCGCCTCGCGTCCGCTTGCGTCCAGCACCAGCAGCCCCTGCGCGGCAAAAGCCTTGGAATAAAACTCCGCAAAGGCCTGTGTCAGCGTGCGTCCTGGCCGGTAAGCCTCTGCCAGCGCATCCATCGCGTCTGAAGCACCCAGAAGATCTTTCGCCTCATCGACCAACGCATTAATTGACTCGTCCAGCACGATGCCGCCTACGGGCCGCGCAGTGTCCGGAGCGCTCGCCCAGGTAAGCGTGCGCAACTCGCGGCGCGCGGGAAAAACAACCTGGCTGATCTCAGCAAAGTCGTGGTCTTCGGTGGCCAGCCAGAAGATGGCGGCATGGGGCCGTCCTGCGTTGGTAGCCTCGCGAGCGCGAGCCAGTGCTGTCGCCGCCTTGAAAGGTGTAAAGAGCGGACCGCCAAACAGGCCTACCTGCTGGCCCGTCACCACTGTTCCAGCTCCATTGCGCAATGCTTCGAGGGCTGTCGCAGCCGCTGGTGAAAGCGAAGCGTTCTGCCTGGCAAGCAGATTAATCAGATCCGGCCAGTGTGCGGGCAGCTCAGACGAAACCTGCGGACCCTCGAGCCAGCTTTCGTCCCAGGGCGCGCTCGAAAAAAACGCCTGCGCCGCCGCCGCGCCTGAACAGTAGTCCAGAAACAGCCGGTGCAGTCCTGGCACGACGGTGGTGGGATGGCGCTCTGCGGTCAACAACTCGTTCTCATGGTGTCTGGAATCTCAGGGCGAACCCTACGTGGGCGCGCGAAAATGGGATATTGCTTCTCCTAAGGATGCCACGCCGGACCGAATCGATGCACGAGTATCCATCGGCTGTAACATTCTTGACTTCTTCTCGAGATAAGCCTCGTTTCTAAGACACTTCTTGCTCCACCTTCGAGTCTATCCTCAGTCCGTTTGCCTTCCCTCGGCTTTCGTTCCGAATCCCGGTTGCCGAGACGCGGGCATCCGCGCGATGAGTGGGACGCCAGCATTCCACAAGGAGCGCCGGCCTCTGACCACTTGTTTTCGTGCCTTGCATTTCTCATCCCAGGTCCCAAAAGCGGGACCTGGGGCACCCAGAGTCTGTGCAAAAACAAACGGCCATTGAACTAGTGGCTCGACAGGGCAATCGCGTAGAGCGCCGCATTACTCGTTACGCTGGTCAGGTTGACAGCCGTGCCGTTCTTCCAGTAGGTCGCAGCGGTGTCGTATGACGAGCTTTCCGTATAGCCCGCCACGTAGACATTGCCGCTGCTGTCCACCGCGATCGCGTAGGCATCCGAATACTCGGTTCCGCTGGGCAGGGGGAGGGTGACAGCCGCGTCGCTGTTCTTCCAGTAGGTCGCTACGCTGTCGCCTGACGAGTTATCTGTATATCCCGCCACGTAGACATTGCCGCTGCTGTCCACCGCGATCCCGTAGGCTTCCGAATCGACCGTTCCGCTGGGGAGGTTGAGGCTGACAGCCGTGGTGTTCTTCCAGTAGGTGGCTGCCCAAGTGCCTGCCGTGGGGTTGTAAGTATAGCCCGCCGTGTAGACGTTGCCGGTGCTGTCTACCGCGATCGCGTAGGCAAACGCAACGCCCGTTGCGCTGGACACGGGGTAAGCTGCACCGTTCTTCCAGTAAGTCGCTATCTCGTCACCTACCGAGTCTACCGTGTAGCCCGCCGCGTAGACATTGCCGCTGTCGTCGACCATGGTCGCGTTGGCCTCCGAAACGACCGTTCCGGCGGGGAGGATGAGGTTGGGGTTGGGAGACGTGCCGTTTTTCCAGTAGGTCGCTACTTGGACGTTTGACGAGTCTACTGTATATCCCGCCACGTAGACATCGCCGCCGCCGTCCACTGCGATCCCGGTGGCAAACGATTGGTTCGCTCCGTTGGGGAGGTTGAGGCTGACGGGCGTGCCGCCGTTCTTCCAATAAGTCGCTATCTCGATGGCTACCGAGCTTCCTGTATCGCCTGCCGTGTAGACGTTGCCGCTGCTGTCAACCGTGATCGCTTGCCCCCACGCAAACGACGTTGCGCCGTTGGTGAGGTTGGTGGCCGTGCTGTTCTTCCAGTAGGCCGCCATAGGGT
>JBAVWC010000440.1:0-29384 GCA_049697595.1 Alphaproteobacteria bacterium | reverse complement strand
TCAGGCGGGGATAACCGACCGTACAGCCGCAAGGTCAGTCGGGCGCACAAGAAAGCCAATCCGAGTTGGTCTTAGAAGAATCTCTGCTGAGAGGTCAGACATTTTTCAATTCTGCCGAACTTGCTCCATAAATCAAAGAACAGATCAATATCCATCATCAAAGCATCAATAATTCTCTGTTCAATCAAAGATTATTCCCTGTTATCTGCCCGCACCCTCGCGGTCATCATGATGCGCATCATGATGATATATCGCGCTTTTTGATGCATTTTGCGCGTTACTACCGCTCGTAACCAGCGGATATTCCCTGTTTTTTCCCTGTTAAACAGGGGGTTAGATGCCCCGATGGGCTTTCACGGTAGTAACACGGGTTCGAATCCCGTAGGGGCCAATTAAATCAATGACTTACAGGCCACCTTCGGGTGGCTTTCTAGTTTTTGGGTAAGTTTTGGGTAATATAGAGGCGAGACGGTACTGAATAACCAGATACAAATCCCTTTGGGTAAGTTTTGGGTAACACCCCAGGAGACAACGCTTCGGCCAGCAGTTCACCGCATTGGCTCCGGTTTATAAGCCGCTTCCGCGACCGTCTTGGGCGCATTACCGCGATGCTGATATTTGCCGATCAAAATACCCATTTCGTTGTCCGAAGTTGAGCGTACACGCTCAGCCTTTGTCGAAAAGGATTGTGCGGCAGACATGAAGGGGCGTCTTGCTTTTAATGAATAGTCAATATATTATCTTTATAATGATATTTAATCTATTAATGGATATTAAGTTGTCTATTGAACTCAAAACGCCACAGGATGTGTTGCTGGAACTGGCGGCTCGCTTTAAGGGCAGGCGGTTGGCCGTGAACTTGTCGCAAGAGGGGTTGGCGGCGCGGTCGGGCGTAAGTTGGGGGTCGCTGAAACGCTTTGAACGCACCGGGCTGATTGCGCTGGATTCACTTTTAAAGATTGCCTCGGTTCTGGATTGCCTTTCCGATTTTGACAAAATAGCGGGAACGCAAATCTCCGCAGCCAAATCTCTTGATGAAATTCTGGCTGAAACAAAAACGCGAAAGAAAGGGCGGATCAAATGACCTATGCCCCCATTGAACTTCTGACCATTTATCTGGATGCGGGGAACGAACGCCGCAAGATTGGACGTCTGGCGCTCAAAGATCGGCAAATTTTGTTTGAATATGACGCCGCCTTTATCGCATCCGGCATAGAAATCTCGCCAATCAAACTTCCGTTGAAGTCCGGCGTGTTTGTATGTGAAGACAAAATCTTTGACGGTCTTTACGGCGTCTTCAACGACAGCCTGCCGGATGGGTGGGGGCGACTGCTGCTGGATCGAGCCGTTGAGAAACATGGTGTCAATCGACGCCAGCTTAATCCGCTCGACCGCTTGGCTTATGTCGGCCAGCATGGCATGGGGGCATTGAGCTATGAGCCGGATCGCGATAGTTTTTCCGCCTCGGATGCGCCGTTGGCGCTTGATATGCTTGCCGGGGAAGCCGCAATAGTTCTTGCCGGAGAACACGAGGAAGTCTTTGAAGACCTTCTGCGCCTGAATGGGTCATCCGCTGGCGCGCGGCCTAAAATCATGGCGCAAGTGAGCGATGACAAAACGAAAATCATTCACGGACAGCAGAAGCATCAAGCTGGATTTGAACACTGGATCATCAAATTCCCGTCAGCACAGGACACGCGGGACATCGGTGCAGTTGAATACGCTTATAGCCTGATGGCCGGGGATGCCGGTGTAAAAATGCCCGAGACGCATCTCTTCCGCACGAAGAAGAGCGCGTATTTCGGCACCAAGCGTTTCGATCGGCAAGGAGACAGGCGCATTCATATGCACAGCCTCAGCGGTCTGATCCATGCCGATTACCGTAACCCAAGCCTCGATTACGATACAATTCTGCGCGTGGTTCTGGGATTGACAAAAAATATTCAGGAAGTTGAAGGTGCTTATGCTCTGGCCTGTTTCAACGTGCTGGCGCATAACCGAGACGATCACGCCAGGAATTTTTCATTTTTGTTGAATGATAGAAACGAATGGGTTTTCGCTCCTGCCTATGACCTGACTTTCTCCTATGGCCCCGGCGGGGAACAAAGCACGATGGTTCTGGGCGAAGGAAAAAATCCTGGCGTGGAACAGTTGCAAAGCCTCGGCAAAAAACACGGTCTTAAAAGCGCGCCCGATATTTTAATAAAAGTTCAGGATGCCGTATCGCGCTGGCGGCAACATGCCGAACAAGCAGGGGTAACGGAAAAATCCGCTAAAGACATCGCAGACAAGATGTGACAACGACTGAATTTCGGCGCAGATAATCCAAAGGAGATAAAAGAATGTCTTGGCTAGTTATTCTTCTCATTTTATTCGCAGGATTACACCTCGGCTTACTCGTGCCGACGCAGTTGGCAATTGCCGGAGCGGCAATGTTGGTGGTGAGCATGTGGCTTCTCTGGAAGCTAAAGTGGGTAATCCTCGGCATTATCGGCCTTGAAGAGTTTTTTGGCGGCAGAGGCGATGGAGCTTGAATCTGACTTTTTAGTCGGCCCCAAGATTTTCCCCTGTTGAACTGAGGTGCGCGGATATCTCTCCAATTCAACAGTCAGCTGGTGGTTTGAGAGCGGCCATCCTCCCAAATACGGGGGATCGTTCAGGGCCATATCTGTAAGATTTCCTTTCCGCGATTTTTATAATCAGATAACTAGCAAAAGACGCCAATGTTCTTGCAGAATGCGCCAAACGGTTTATTGCTGAACTACCGTTCATAGTTCCAGCATTCGGACAACGATTTCGTTTTCACGTTATCTAATGGTCTGATCAATATGCATATTCCGCCTTCCTCAATGTGAAGTTGTTGGGCAGCCATCTTTCAGGTGGCCGCCGATGATACTGGCTACGGCACTTGCCAGTGACGACACGACCATCCCAAGGCCAAGTCGAGTTGATGCATAAGAAACGATCGCGACCAGCGCCAAATATAGGGTAGTTGCAATCAAAGACCTGGCTTTGGGTCTTCTGTGTAAAGTCCTTTTGGTTTCGGTGGCGGCTTCTTCATTTAGTGTGGTCGTGGTCATGGCTGTTACCTCCTCTGGATTGATGTGCCATTAATCTAATAATTGCACTAAGTGTAATTATATGTTATTTTGCACTTAGTGCAACAATGATTTTGCACCAAGTGTAATAATTTATTGAGGGAGGCAGCTTTGCCCAAAACGTTAAAGAGTTACCCCGTCACCAAACCGGACGGTCGCCGTGAGCAGAAGCGACTAGAGACCCTGCAACGCATTATGGAGGTGGGTCTGAAGCTCTTTATTGCTTGCGGTTATGAGGAAACGACGCTCGACGATATTGCCGCAGCTGCGGATATCTCCAGAAGAAACATTTTCCATTATTACAAATCTAAAGAAGATATCTTGATGGCTTGGGGGCGCGACTTTATTGAAGCCCTTCACTACGCACTGCTTGAAGAGTCGACCGATCAAGCCCCACTTGATGCCATTGAGCACTGCCTTACAAATATGGTTTCACGTTTTGAAACGAAAGAATCAATCATTGTCGACCGGCTCCTTCGTTCGACCGAGGCGCTCCGTACACGGAAACAGGCCATGTATGTCGAAATGGAGGAAGTGGCATTTAAGGTCATGGGGGAATTATGGCCCCAACCGAAAAAGCAGCCGTCACTTCGTTTGACAGCCATGATTGCAGTCGGCGTTTTTCGTGTCTCGATAGAGGGCTGGCGGAAAAATGCCGGAAAACGGCCATTGGTAAAATTCGTGGAAGAGAATTTCGAAGTTTTGAAGGCCAGTATTATTAAATGACCGGCGAAGCCGTCATCAGAGTTTGGGTGGGCGTCAGCCATTATCGCGGCATCGACCAATGTCGATATCGGCTTCGTCATGGCGCAGCAAATCGCCCACTGCACGCTCGTTCTTATCATCGGTCCAGCTTTGTCTCGATTTGTTGCAGACCGAATATAATAATTTTCACTCACGAAAGGACGGCTTGAAATGAATGTATTGATCTTCGGCGCAACAGGGATGGTAGGACAAGGCGTCCTGCGCGAATGTCTGCTCTCTACGGAAGTCACGCTTGTTCAAACCGTAGGGCGCACACCCGTTGAGCAACTACATTCGAAATTGAGAAATGTTGTCCATAAAGATATGTGGAATTATAAGGCGCTTGAAGACAAGTTGACCGGGTTCGATGCCTGTTTTTTCTGTCTCGGTGTTTCGTCGGCTGGCATGAGCGAAGACGATTACAGACACATGACTTATGATCTCACCCTGTCTGCCGCAGAAACTTTAGCGCGGCTCAACCCGCAAATGGTTTTTGTCTATGTTTCAGGTGCCGGTACCGACAGCAGCGAGCATGGACGCTCAATGTGGGCAAGAATTAAAGGGAAAACCGAAAATGCCCTTTTGCATTTGCCTTTCAAGGCCGCCTATATGTTCCGTCCCGCAGCAATCCAGCCCTTGCACGGCATAAAATCCAAGACCAAAGCCTATTATATTCTCTATGCGCTTACGGCACCGCTATGGCCGTTATTGCAAGCAATTTTTCCCAGCTATGTTCTCACGACGGAACAGATCGGGCGTGCCATGATAGCAGCCGCCAAGAACGGCTATTCAAGGCAAGTTCTGGAAACCACCGATATTTACAATCTTTCACAGCGAAGGACGTAATCATAGAGTTTCTCAGAAGCCGTGAACTATATATTGGCCTATCAACCCGCATTCTGCAGGCCTTTCAACACTAACGTGCCTTTGCCCAACGTTTGATAATGTGAAGAGGTAGTCGAGCCTTCCAGAAGGCCAAATCAGCTTCTGCGCGCCCTCATAATGTTTGTATAATCGGCGTGCCTTCCAGCGTACGCTGGACGGGGCATTTGGCGGCGACATCGTGCAGTTTTTGGCGTTGCTCGTCGGTCAGTGCGTCGCCGTGCAGGGTTAGACGTTTCTCAAAAACATCCGTTTTGCCGGACTTGCCTTCGATGCTTGCCTTGTGATGCGTGAGATCGACTTCGACCTTTTCCAACGGCCAGTTTTGTTGCTTGGCGTACCAACGCACTGTCAGTGCCGTACATTCGCCCAAAGCCGCTAGCAGCATATCGTAAGGCGCTGGTCCTGTGTTGCCTCCGCCAAAGGACACAGGCTCGTCACCGTGTAACGTATGTCCCGACACCTGAATCGTGACGGCATAGGCGCTCTGGCCGTTTTCTTCGATATGCGCGCGTGTGGTTTCTTCGGGCATAGATTGTTCCTTTAAGGTAGGGGGACAAATTCCTGATCATCGCCGGGAATTTTGGCGAAAGTCTGGTCGCGCCACGCCTGTTTGGCGGCAACGATCCTGTCGGGATCGCTCGACACGAAATTCCAGTCGATATAGCGCGGCTCGGCAAATGGTTCTCCGCCCAGCAACATGAGATGACTCGGCGCATGTGCGTCGATAATGACATTGCCGCCGGGCAGCAGCACCGGCATCGTCATCTTCTCTATCGCCGTGCCGTTAATCGTGATCTGTCCGTCAACGACGTAAACAGCGCGTTCGGGATAGGCGGCTGGCAATTCTAGCCTGCTGCCCGCCTGCATGTGTGCTTCGACATAAAACAGCGGGCTATATGTTTTGACGGGTGCGCGCAAACCATAGGCTTCCCCGGCAATGACGCGCAGATGAACACCCTTCGATTGATCGATCGGCAAAGTGGTGGCTGGATGATGAAAAAATTCCGGTGCGCAGTCTTCATGCTCTTTCGGTAAGGCAACCCAGCTTTGCAGCCCGTGCAACGGGTGTGGATGCTTGCGTTCATCTTTCGGCGTACGTTCGGAATGGGCGATACCGCGCCCGGCAGTCATCCAGTTGACATCGCCCGGCGCAATCAATTGATCGGAGCCGAGGCTATCACGATGCAAGATTTCGCCGCTGAAAAGATAGGTGACGGTAGCAAGCCCTATATGCGGGTGCGGTCGCACATCAATGCCTTGCCCGGCATCGAAGTGCGACGGCCCTATATGATCCAGAAAAATGAACGGCCCCACCATACGTCGTTTGACAAAAGGCAGGATGCGGTGAACAGAAAATCCACCTAAATCCTTGTCACGCGGCGCGATGATGAGGTCGATCATGTTCATGTCTTCAATCCTGACATCGATTGTCTATTTTAAGCAGATTCCGGCACATCTATCACCAGAATTTCTGCATCGCTTTCCGCTTTCAGAACCAAAGTCTTCTCGCTGACGATTTCAGCCCCGTCGCCTTGTTTCAAAACAGTGCCGTTGACGCTGAAGCTGCCGACAGAAGCCAGTAGATAGGCATCGCCCTTGATCGTCTGCCGGATTTCCGTTCCGGCCTTCAGATTGCCGCCATAGATAGCGGCGTCCTGATGAATGAACAGCGCGCCTTTTTCAGCATCTTCGGGCCGCCCGGAAACCAGAACCGGCAGACTTCCTGTTTCCACGGGTTTTTTCGGGAATTCCCGTGCCTCCCAGCGTGGCGCTACATTTTGTTGATTGGGCTCGATCCAAATCTGGTACAGGCGCGTATCTTCCTGTTCCATATTATATTCGGAATGCGCAATGCCCGTGCCTGCGCTCATCACCTGAACGTCGCCCGCGCCGGTGCGCCCGACATTGCCCATACTGTCTTTATGGGTAATCGCGCCCTGCCGGACATAGGTGATGATCTCCATATTGTCATGCGGATGCACGCCAAAACCCATGCCCGCTGAAACCCGGTCATCGTTGATAACGCGCAGATCGCCAAAGGCAACCCGACCAGGATTCCAGTAACGCGCAAAGCTGAAATGATGCCGCGCATCGAGCCAACCGTGATTGGCGTGGCCCAGTGTTTCGTAGGGATAAACGGTAATCATGATGATGTCCTTTCCTGTTTGTTTTTGTCTTCCTCATGAATATATTCATTCCCAATTAAATGATAATATGGCATTATGTTATATGATTAGTTCCAAAAGGTAATTAATATGACGACCGTCGGACGCATCGAAACCTTCCTCGAAGTCGCGAAACAGAACAGTTTCGCCAAGGCGGCGCGCACGCTCGGCATGACCGGCCCGGCAGCCAGCAAACAAGTGGTGGCGCTAGAGGGTGAACTCGGCGTCAAACTGCTGAACCGCACGACGCGTTATGTGGCGCTGACTGATGAAGGCGCTATTTATTACGAGCGTGCGCGGGCGGCGATGGATGAGTTGAAAGAAGCTGCGGCGCATGCGCAGGATCTTAAATCAAAACCTCAGGGGGTGTTGAAAATCAGCGCGCCGCTTTCCTTTGGGCATATGCATCTGCTGCCGACCTTGTCCGGATTTGCCAAGAAATATCCTGATGTGTCGATGGAGGTGACGCTGGAAGACCGCCTTGTCGATATTATGTCCGACGGCATAGATGTCGCGATCCGCATCGGTGTCCCCGGTAATTCCAGCCTCATCCGCAAACATTTGTCCGATTGCCCGATCCTGCCGGTGGCGTCGCCCGCCTATATCCGGCGTTATGGCAACCCTCAAACACCCGCTGACCTGCACAAGCACCGTATGATTGCCTATACCCTGCAGGGCGGCGTCAGTGAATGGAAATATAAGGACAAAAAGGGCCGGATCGGCAGTTTTCGTGGCGAGGGCGTTTTCCGCACCAATACAGCGGAGATGATGCTGCAAGCGGCGCTCGACTCCGTCGGCATCGCCTTATTGCCTATTTTTACCGTGGACAGTTATTTACGGTCGAAGCAACTGGTTCGTGTTCTGCCCGATTACACAACGGAACCGGTGAGAACTATCTTCGCCTTGACGCCGCCCAATCGCTGTCGTGTGGCAAAGGTTCAGTTGTTCCTCGACTGGCTGACGCAAGCATGCAAGGCCATGCCGTGGGAAGCAAGCCCTGGAGCCTGATTTTTCCACTGCGTTGTTTTCTCCGAGACAGATTCGTGTACAGTAGTGCCGCATTTTTTAAAAAATGTTGTTCTATAACTAGACTTTCAGGGACGTGAAATGGGGTCAGAGCACAAAATAAGATATTGGCAATCTGCGGGCTGCACTTTTTTCCGTTTTGATTGTGCATCACACGGGTTGGCGCTCAAGAAAATATTTCATGAAGGCATTTTTATTGGGGCAGTCGAGGATTCTGTCTGGGTCAGTAAGCAGAACGGCAAAAGCTATACGGAAACGCCAGAAACCCTTATTTTGCGGGATGAAGGTCGTGTTTTCTCGGTCCAATCATCAAGGGTCGCCGACAAGGGCGGCGTTGTGCGAGGCCTTTTGGTACAGGAAGACAATCTCAAGAAACTTTATCGTACTCACGAAAAACAAGATATTCCTCTTTTCGATTTTGCGACGCCAATCATTGAGAATAAGTTGCTGCGTGACGCCTTTGTCGCTATGCACTTCACTGTCGAAAAACATGCACGACAACAGGAATCGGAAGCGCCGATTGTAAATTTTATTAAAAAATTAGTGGCCTATATGGGCGCGCGGCAAATTGAACCATTGCCCGAAAAGAAATGCCTGTCTCGTGACATTATCAACTATATCCGGAACCATTATGGCGAGAACATAACGCTTGATGACTTCGTCGAGCTGACCTCCTGCAATTCGTTTGTTCTGATGCGGCAATTTCGCAAAGAAATTGGCTGTACGCCGCATGATTATCTCCATATGTATCGTATTGCACGTGCGAAGGAACATATCGCGCGTGGCAATGCGCTTTCTGAAGTGGCTGATTTATGTGGGTTTGCCGATCAAAGCCACCTTACACGTTGTTTCAAAAGGCTGGTCGGGGTCACACCGGGGCAATTTTTGCCGCTTGGCGCTTAACAATAGGCTGGTGATAAGGTCAAAATCGTTCAAGACGAAACGGGATAAAATAGATACTGAATCTACCTCCGCCTAATTCAGGAAATTCAGCTTTATCCCCTTTCACCTCTTAACGACAGGAGACATCCATGAGCGCTGCAACCGAAAAACTGATCACCCCCGATAATTGCGCGTTTGTTTTTATCGATCATCAGCCGCAGATGGCTTTTGGAGTGACAAGCATCGATCGCCAAATGTTGAAAAATAACGCGATTGCGATGGCAAAGGCGGCAAAGCTTTTCAAAATTCCGACCATCCTCACTGCCGTCGAAACTGAATCTTTCAGTGGCTATATCTGGCCAGAATTGCTGGATGTTTTGCAGCAAGACCCGATTGAACGTACCAGCATGAATAGCTGGGAAAGCAAAGAACTTGTCGAGGCTGTCAAGAAAACGGGCCGCAAGAAGCTGGTGATGGCCGCGCTTTGGACCGAAGCATGCCTGATTTTTCCGACTATTTGCGCGATAGCCGAAGGCTATGAAGTAATCATGAATATCGATGCCTCGGGCGGCATGAGCAAGGAAGCACATGACGCCGCCATTCGCCGTTGCGAACAGCACGGCGCGCAATCCATTACCACGGTGCAGACGGTTCTAGAACTGCAACGCGACTGGTCGCGCAAGGAAACCTATCAGGGTGTTATGGACATCACGCGCGAGCATTTTGGCGCTTATGGCATGGGCGTGGATTATGCCTACACCATGGTGCATGACGCTCCCCAGCGCGGCAAATATCCGCATAAGGTCAGTAAGGACTCAAAGGCTGCCTAGAAGTAGGAAAAGCGGGGGAGGGGGACTTCCTCCGCTTTTTTCCTTCGCTCGTTTCAACGCTTTTTTGCGAGAGACTCCCATGACGCACACGCAACCCGACCTCATTCTGCATAACGCCAAAATCACGACGCTTGATAAAGCCAGGCCCGAGGTGACGGCGATTGCCCTGAAAGACGGTAAGGTGCTGGCAATTGGCGATGATAAAGAGATTATGCCGCAAGTCGGAGCAGGCACGCAGGTGATAGATGCGCGCGGCAAGCGTATTATTCCGGGGCTGAATGACTCGCACCTGCATCTGATACGCGGCGGGTTGAATTATAATATGGAATTGCGCTGGGATGGCGTGCCTTCTCTCGCCGATGCGTTGTTGATGCTGAAAACACAGGCGGCACGCACGCCAGCGCCACAATGGGTGCGCGTTGTCGGTGGATGGAGCGAGTTTCAGTTTAAAGAAAGGCGCATGCCGACGCTGGAAGAAATCAATGCTGCCGCACCCGAAACGCCTGTTTTTGTTCTGCATCTTTATGATAGCGCATTGCTGAATGCTGCGGCTCTGCGTGCCGTTGGCTATACAAAAGACACGCCGGAACCGCTAGGGGGACGTATTCAGCGGGATAGCAAGGGCAATCCGACAGGTATGCTGATTGCAGAGCCGAACGCAATGATTTTGTACGCGACTTTGGCAAAAGGGCCG
This sequence comes from Alphaproteobacteria bacterium, assembly GCA_049697595.1. Classification (GTDB taxonomy): domain Bacteria; phylum Pseudomonadota; class Alphaproteobacteria; order UBA9219; family UBA9219; genus CAIXLI01. The sequence continues at coordinate 19,060 of JBAVWC010000440.1, read as the reverse complement.
AAGCTGCCGATGCAGGATCAAATCAACTCCACGCGTCATTTCATGCGCGAATTGAACCGATTGGGCTTGACGAGTTGCATCGACGCGGGCGGCGGGTTTCAGAATTATCCCGATGATTATCAGGTAGTTGAGAAACTGCATGCCGAAGGGCAGATGACGCTACGCATCGCCTATAATCTTTTTACGCAAAAGCCAGGCGGTGAGTTGGCCGATTTCCAGAAATGGACTGGTATGGTCAAGCCTTATAGCGGCGATGGGTACTTACGCCAGAACGGCGCGGGCGAAATGCTCGTTTTCTCCGCTGCCGATTTTGAAGATTTTCTTCAGCCGCGTCCCGATATGCCGAAAAATATGGAAGGCGATTTGAAGCAGGTCGTGCGCCATCTGGCAGAAAATCGCTGGCCGTTCCGGTTGCACGCGACCTATGACGAAACAATTTCGCGCGCGCTCGATGTGTTCGAGGAAGTAAACCGGGATGTGCCATTCAATGGTCTGCGCTGGTTCTTTGATCACGCCGAAACGGTGAGCGAAAAGAGCTTGGAACGCATCAAGAAACTGGATGGCAGCATCGCCATTCAGCATCGCATGGCGTTTCAAGGCGAATATTTCGTCGAACGTTACGGTAAAAAGGCCGCTGAACATTCACCACCTATCCGCAAGATGCTCGATATGGGCATCCGCGTCGGCGCGGGCACGGATGCAACGCGCGTTGCCAGCTATAATCCGTGGATGTCACTTTATTGGCTTGTCAGCGGCAAGACGGTCGGCGGGATGGCCATGTATGGCGACGACAATCGCATGAACCGCGAAGAAGCCTTGCGCCTTTATACCGAAGGCAGCGCGGCTTTATCGCGCGAAGAAGATGTAAAAGGCCGTTTGAGCCCCGGCATGTATGCCGATCTTTCCGTTCTGTCGCAGGATTTTTTCAGCATCCGCGAGGAAGAGGTTAAAAATATTGTCGCGTTGCTGACAGTAGTCGGCGGCAAGATCGTTTACGGCGCGCAGGAGTTCAAGAATTATGACGCTCCGCTGCCGCCGGTTTCGCCAAGCTGGTCTCCAGTTGCCGTTTATGGCGGTTATTATTGCGAGGAAGTGCATAGCGGTCAAACGGTTGCCGCCTGTGTCGCACATGGTTGCGATGCACATGGACAGCACGCGGGCGGCCAAGGGCACGGAACGCATGCCAGCCTGTGGCAATGGCTAAATATCGATCCTAAGGAATTGAAGCTGCCAAGCTTTAAAAATCCGTGGACGCTCGGTTGCGGCTGCTTCGCTTATTAAGGATGGCGTGATGAAAATAGCGATTGGTCTTTTGCTTGGCTTTGTCATCGGTGTTTTATGCCGTTACGCGGCGTTGCCGCTGCCCGCGCCGGTGGCTTTGTCAGGTGCGATTCTGGTTCTGGCAATGACGTCTGGATATATTCTAACTGGCCGGGTCGCCCAAGGCAGGCCGAACCTGACAAAGGCCCTTTGCGGCGGCCCCACAGGTAAACTGCCCAGCGCGGAACAGCAGGAAGGCATATAACATGACGGCTGCGCTGCTTGGCATTCTGCTTGGTTTCGTTATCGGCGTCGGATGCCGCTGGTTCGATATTCCTCTGCCTTCTCCGCCAAATATGATCGGTGCGCTTTTGGTCGTGGCGATGACTTTTGGTTTTTTAGCCGCTGATCACTTCCTAACATCAACCCCCTGAATATGGAGACAATAATGAATATCCGTTTGACTGTTTCTGTGCTCACCATCCGCGTTGTTCTGAGCGCGGTTTTGCTGATTTCCACGCCTGCCTTCGCGAAGGAAGCGAAAGAAGATGCTGGTTTCGGCGTGGCCCCGCAATATGACACCACGCATGTATATGTCGCGCCTGATGATGTCGATGATTTTGTGAGCAGCTTTCTCGCCACCTTCGGCGGCCAAAGCACGAAACAGGTCGTTGCGACCGTGACACCCACGCCGAGCAGCACGACTTCGCAATTGTTGCAAACGCCTGTCGGCACCGTCTCACTGTTCGGGTTCAAGACGCCCATTCCTCTTCCATTCGGAGCGGAGCGTACCGGTTATCTCGTCACCGATCTCGATAAGGCTGTAGAAGCCGCGAAAAAATCCGGAGCCGATGTTCTGGTCGCGCCGTTTCCCGACCCCATTGGCCGCGACGCAGTAATTCAATGGCCGGGCGGCGTGAATATGCAGCTTTATTGGCATTTGACCGTGCCGCATTATGCCGCGTTTGAAACCGTTCCCGAAAATCGTGTTTATATTTCGCCCGAACGCGCCGATACATTCGTGCATGATTTTGTTGCCTTCTCGCACGGCAAAATCGTTTCTGATGAAGCAGCAGCGCCCGGCGAGGAACTTGGGCTTCCTGGCACAACGCATCGCCGTGTGCGTATCTCCTCTCCTTTCGGTCAATTGACCGCCTTCGTTACCGATGGCCATCTGCCCTGGCCTTATGGCCGCGAGATGACTGGCTATGAAGTCGCAGATCTCAACGCGACCTTGGCCAAAGCCAAAGATGCGAATGCCACTATTTTGGTTGAGCCGTTCGTTTCCGAAGGTCGCGTCTCGGCAATGGTGCAGTTCCCCGGCGGCTATATCGCCGAAATCCACGCACCGGCGAAGGCTGAATGAAGCACAGGCCTCACGTTGCAAAATACGCGCCAGTGCTGGCTTTATTGCTAGGGCTCGGCATCGGCACGCATGCTGCTTTTGCGGCCTCGGCGGATTCTGTGCAAACCATTGATCCGGTCACGGGCAAAAGCTTGGTCACACCGCAAGATTCCGCGCTGTCCGAAGACGTGAACGAAGGTCCGCCAAACGCGCAGCCGCCGCCTTACACGATTTTACGTTATACCGAAAATTATTCGTATCTTGCAAACCCCGCCAACCGCAGCGATTTTTTCGATCCCGCAAAGTATATCCCGCTCAATCCTTCCGATCCTTATTCCTATCTGAGTTTCGGTGGTGAAATGCGCGAACGCTTTGAAGATTATCGCAATCAATCTTTCGGCACGATATCGGGATTGCATGACAATGATTATCTTCTCCAGCGCATCACGCTCGATACGGATTTGCATGTAAACGAGCGTTTACGCTTTTTCGTGCAGGGAATTTCAGGCTTGCAATTCGGCGGATACAACAAGCCAGCGGTTGATCAAGACCCCGCCAATTTGCAGCAGGCTTTTGTCGATTACACATTCGGCAATCCGACACTTGAAGGCGACCGCTTCACCGTCCGCGGTGGTCGTTTCGAGATGACTTATGGCTCAGGTCGCCTCGTCGCAACCCGTGCCGCGCCCGACATTCCGTTTAAATTCGACGGTTTTCAATTTATTGCGTCTTCTGAAAACACCACCAAACTTTACGGTTTTCTGACGCACCCGGTTACCGAAAGCAATGTCACGGTTGATCGCACCGATTATGGTCAGGGCTTCTGGGGGCTCTATGGCACAACGCCCATCGGCGGCCCGTTGAACACCAGTATTGATCTTTATTATCTCGGCTACCGCAATGATAATGCACATTATGCCGACGCTTCCGGCCTTGAGGATCGGCATTCGGTCGGCACGCGCCTGTTCGGCAAGGTGCAAAGCTGGGATTACGATATCGAACCTGTTTTTCAGTTCGGCAGCGTGGGCAGCTCGGACATTCGCGCCTGGACTTTTGCTTCCGATGCTGGCTATCGCTTCGCGCAAACGCCATGGAACCCGCGTATCGGCAGCAAATTCGATATCGCAAGCGGCGACAGCGAGCATGGCAACGGCACGCTCGGCACTTTCAACCCGCTTTACTTCAAATCGGGTTATTTCGACGATGCCAGCCTGTTCCGCCCCTCCAACATCGTCGATGTGCACCCCAATTTGCAGATAGAGCCGGAGAAGGACACCACGCTGACTTTCGGTAGCGATGTCGTCTGGCGCTACAGCACGCAAGATGGCCTCTATGCTCCGCCCGGTAATATGGTTTTGCCTGCAAGCGCAGGCTCAAACTATGTGGGCACGACAGCCGAAGCCGCCGTGCAATATCGCATTGATCGCCACGCCACCGTAACGGCTTCTTACGTCCATATGTTCACGGGCCAATATGTTGCGGGAGCCAAGGGCGGCGATATAGATTATTTTGGCACATGGCTCAGTTATCTGTGGTGAGTTCTATCGTTTAACAACCGACGAAGGGGAAAAACATGCCTACGATCACAACCAAAGACGGCACAGAAATTTATTACAAAGATTGGGGCTCGGGTCAGCCCATCGTTTTCTCTCACGGCTGGCCGCTCAGTGCCGATGCGTGGGAAGACCAGATGCTCTATCTCGCCTCCAATGGCTATCGCTGCATCGCGCATGACAGGCGCGGCCACGGACGTTCGAGCCAGCCCTGGAACGGCAACGATATGGACACCTATGCCGACGATCTCGCCGTCTTGATGGAAAAACTCGATATCAAGGAAGCCATTCATGTCGGCCATTCGACGGGTGGTGGTGAAGTCGCGCGTTATATTGGCCGTCATGGCACCAAGCGCATCGCCAAAGCCGTGCTAATCGGCGCGGTGCCGCCCATCATGCTAAAATCAAAAAACAATCCCGTTGGTTTGCCAATGGATGTGTTCGATGGTATCCGCAAGAATGTGCAGGCCGATCGCTCGCAATTCTTTAAGGATTTGACAATGCCTTTTTATGGCGCGAACCGTCCTGACTCAAAAGTCTCGCAAGGGTTGCGCGACAGTTTCTGGTTGCAGGGCATGATGGCGGGTCACAAGGCGGTTTATGATTGCATCAAGCAATTCTCGGAAACGGACTTCACCGAGGATTTGAAGAAGATGACCATTCCCACGCTCGTACTGCATGGCGACGACGACCAAATCGTGCCTATCGCGGGTGCTGCGATGCTCACCATTAAGCTGCTCCCGCAAGGCCAGATAAAAATCTATAAAGGCGCCCCACATGGCATGTGTTCTACCCGAAAGGATGAGATTAGCGCCGATTTGCTGACTTTCGCCAAAACGGGCAAAGTCGAAAACGCAGCGACAGCACAAGCTGCCTAATCGAGGTATAATGTTCGCTTCCCTCTGACAGGGTTATTCTTCCGATGGGGAAACAGGATTGTCTCCGAGCGCCTTGTGAAGGGCGATGACATCCTGTGCCTCATCGGATTGAGAGGCGAGCATGTCGAGTTGCACCGAAAACCGTTGCTGTTCCGATTGCAGGACGGAAGTGAAGTCCGTCAGGCCATTGCGGTATCGGTCTCGTGCAACATCTACGGCATGATCTGCGGCTTTGCTTGCCTCGTGCAGCACGTCATCGCGCTTTGTCTCCAGCGCGAGATTGGAAAGATCGGTTTCAACGTCGCTGAGCGCGGCCAGAACCGTTTGACGATAATTATGATAAGCCTGCACCTGTCGTGCATCGGCAGCGTTAATCTGCCCCTCAATCGTGCCAAAGTTCAGGATTGGCATAGAAATACCTGCGCCCATTTCCCATACGCGATGCGTCGCTGCGTATTTGTAAAGCGGGAAAGTTCCGTATTGAGTGCCAAATAATCCGGCAAGAGAAATTTTAGGATAAAGTTCGCTGATCGCCACGCCTTGCGATGCCGTCGCAGCGGCCAGATTACGCTCAGCAACCGCAATATCCGGGCGGCGGCGCATAATATCGGCGGGAGCTTCAAGAACAGGCAATTGCTGTGCCGAAGGTATGGGGGCAGCTGTTTCCGCGATCTGATCCACGCTGCCGGGACTTTCCCCGAGCAAAAGGGAAATCCGGTACGAAGTCGCCTTGATAAGACGCTCAAAGTCGGGAATATGGGCGATGGTCGTCTTGTAAAGCGTTTCGGCCTGCGCGACATCCAACGTACTCACCAGACCGCCCTTATAACGATCCTGTGAGATGTTATACAGATGGCTTTGAATATCCGCTGTTTGGCGAGTCACGGCCAATTGAGCCTGTAGCTGACGCAGGATGATATATTCGCGCGCCACTTCAGCGGCAAGACTTAGAGATATATCGCGGTAATCAGCCACAGCTGCGCCGGTCAAAGCATCTTCGGCCTCGATACGGCGGCGGGTGCCACCAAACAAGTCGATTTCCCATGCGGCATCAAAAGCGCCTTGCTCAAAGCCGATGATATGGTTGGTCGTGCTTACGCCGGGGTTCTCGCGGACAGCTTGGGCATCAGCGCCGATTTGAGGAAAGAGAGCGCCGAACGCGCTTTCACGCAACCCTCGGACTTCGCTAATACGAGCTTCGGCGACTGCGAGGCTTTCGTTATGATCCAGCGCCCGTTTGACGAGATCGCACATTATTGGATCATTGAAGTCTTCCCACCATGCATGAGCTTGATCGCTGGCGGAAACATTCTGGTTCGGCTTTGCCTCATGCCAGAAAGAAGGCAGATCAAATTCGGGCATTTTATAATCGGGGCCTACAGCGCAGCCGGAAAGCGCAGCCATACAGGCAGTGGTAAGAAAATATTTGAACAAACGAAGAGGCTTCATTTTTTCTCCGGTTCGATGCTGACGGTCGCCGTCTGACCGGAAACGAGCCTCACGCCTTCTGGCGGCGGATCAAGTTCTATCCGAACGGGGATGCGCTGCGCCAGGCGCACCCAGCTAAAGGTAGGATTAACATTGGCAAGGAGGTCGGGGCTGGCGTTGCGCTCCCGGTCTACGATGCCATAGGAGACACTTTCGACATGGCCAGTAATTTCGGGATCGACGCCCATAAGATGAATGCGGGCTTTATCGCCGACATGGACTTTGTTTAACTTGGTTTCTTCCATGTAGGCATTTACATAGAATGAATTAGCCGCGACTAACGCGAATATAGGGTGGCTCGCTGTTTCATAATTGCCAACGCGCAGATCAAAATTGGAAACATAGCCATCGATGGGAGCCTTAACTGCCGTGCGTTCCAGATTGAGTTTGGCGGTTCCCTCATCAGCAGCAGCCTGTTCGTAATCGGCCACCGCAATCGTTGCAGCATAATTCTTCTGATCGCGGTCGAGGGCTGAGGTGCTTTCCTCACGCATGGTTTGGTAATGTTTGGCGTTACGCAAGGCCAGTTCCATCTGCGCCTTGTGACTGGCGGTAACGGCTTCGGCGTGTTTAAGCGCCAGCTCGTAACGGGCACGGTCGATGACAAGCATCGTGTCACCGGCATGGACGAATTGATCGTCTTTAATATTCACTTCGGTCAGGAAGCCTGATACGTCGGGAGCAATCTGGACCACATCTGCTCGAACGCGCCCATCGCGCGTCCATGGTGAGGCCATGTAGTAGTGCCAGAGCGAGTGACCCAGCAACAGCGCCGCCAGAACGACGACATAGACTATGATTTTATGTGACGAAGGCTGTGACATTGAAGACCTCAGAAGACAAAAGAAAAAAGGCTGATAAGGACGACGAAGAGCGATACATCGAAAATCTGTTGCTCAGCATCAGAACGGTAGAAGTTTTTCCTGGTAAGAATTACACAAGCGATTTTCACGAGAACATAGGAAACCATGCCCCAAATTACCAAAGGCGGCACATACACGCCATAGATGTCGAGTTCCTTGGTCATGCGGCCATTTCCTTTATGCCCCTATTGAGGGTTTCGATGAGACCTTCAAGCTGCATGGCGTCACGGGTTTGTTCGCTATGATCGAGCTTACGTTTGAGTGCGCGGATTTCTTCATGAATGTGGGAGGCTTCTTCATTCGTGCTGAAAAACAGGGCGAGTCTATGCCTTATCGAATTCATGGCCGCCTGGGTATCGGCTGAAAATGCTGGCATTAAATTTCTGATTTGTATTAGTACGCGTTGAATTCGAAGATCAAGTAGAACACGTGAAGTTATGGCTTCGCTTTCCTGCCTAAGCTGAGGGGCACGGATAAGAGCCAATGCCGAGCGATGCACCATTCGATCAAGCACGGCATCTTGAGATGTGCTGTTCTCTTGGGCCAGATCGGCCAAAGCTTGGCGGTTCTCGATGAGCAATCGCTCCGTTGCACTTTTGAGGCTGAATGCTCGAACAAAAGCCAGCGTAGCGCCAGCCGCGACTATGCCGACGGTCTGCGCGGTATAACCATTCAAAAACGCAGCCGCATCCGCAGTGAAGCGGTTATGCAGATCAACAAGATTAACGCCCAAAATGACCCCAAACATGAGATTGGTGAGTTTAGGATTAGCCATGGCAATTCCAATGGGAATGCAACTTAGGCCCATAATAAAGACCAGCAACGGAAAGCCATCGATGTGAGGGAACAAGGCAAAATTATAGCTCCAGCTGATCATGGAGCCGAGTGTAGTAGCAGCCAGAACGGCTACAACAATCATTGACGGCATTTCAAGCGACGCCAGAAAACAACAAATGATCGTAGCAACTTCGGCTGCGATGCCTCCTTCCGGCCATGCCGTCGCAATCCAGAAGGTACAGCCGATTATCAGCATTAAAGCAGCGGCAAAAGCGTAAATGCCTGCTTGTTTGTAATCGGTATAATGCGCGACCGTCTCATAGGATTCGGTCATTCTTTCTCGCACACAGATTTTTTCCTTTAGCGTGAGGCATTCATAGCGGCGCGCGACTACATTCTTCAAGCTATCGAGAATGCCGGACTTGATGAGTTCGCGTTGCGACGATGTGGGATTCTGCGCTAATAACGCTTTCTGCAATTCGTCCGGCACGGCGGTCGCCCCGCTTTCGATCCATTTGACAATCATTGCCGTGATCGGGCGCAATGCTTTCTTGATGTGATCGTTTGCCTGTTTAAGCTGGGCATCGAAAGCAAGAAGGTCGGCAAAGAAATCACGCAAATGTCTTTGCAATTGCACCACCCATCCTTCAATTTCCTTGAAGCGCGGCGTGTCGTAATGAGCCTGAATGCGAAGCGCGTCGATAGCCTCAATTTCCATCATCATCTTGGCGCGGTCGAGAATTGAGACTGTCTGAGGGCTAAAACTCAGCAAGTCCAACGCGAGCTTACGCATATCGAGAAGATAAGCTTCGATCTTGACAAACAACGTGTCGCTTGCTCGTGGGCTTCCGGGCAAATAGCTCATCAATTCCACACACAAAATGCCTACGCAGATTTCCTCTGTTCGCGACAAGGCCGTATCGAACATAAGTTGCGGCGCATCTACCGACGGAAAGCCAATAATGGCGGTTGTGTATCCCGCCAGCATAAAGCCATAGGCGCGCGGGGTCCCATCCGAAATCGAAAAATAGAGGCATATCCCGACCCACCACGCCAAAACAAGCACGAGCAGTTCTGGAGTATCGACCAGATTAGGTATGGTCGCGATGGAGACGGTCGCACCGCAAAGTGTACCGCAGATACGATAAAGAGCCTTCGCCCTGGCCCCACCTCTGAACAAAGGTAATGAAACAATATAAGCTGTGATGAATGCCCAAGTCGGGCGGGGCAAATCAAGTTGATAGGAAATATATAGCGCCAGCATAGCGGCAGCAAAAGTACGCAGCGCGTAGAGAACGCCTTCCGATGAAAAGGGCTTCATCGTTTATCCTTTTTTTTATTGATCCGCGAAAGGTTGGCGGAGGACATCATGAGGTGATATGGGGGCATACTGTTTCGGTGTTGTTGGTTATTCAAGAGTTGAATCTCAAGACCCTCTCGGTTTTAATCTGTTTTTCTGCTTAACAATTCATTTTTCAGGTCTTCGTCCGCATCTTCACCCAGCCAAATATTTAAGAAGGCTTTGCTCAATGCGTTATCATAGGTTTTCCCGATTTGAACTCCGTTCATAAACAAAAATCCCTCTTTATTGGGTATAATCAAGCCGATCATTACATCGCCGTCCTGTACCGCTGGCATAACTCTCTTAATGCCCGCTGCCCATCGTGTCATTGTGTCTTCGTCGGTAGTATTTTCATCGCGAATATTGTCAACGGTCGCATCCGCAAGCGTGTCTTTCGAGAGGCTACGCAGATAATGGAGTTCCAGAGCATAAGGTTTATCTGGATTCCACATGCCGTCTGGGGCCCATAAAACGGCATGGTAAATACTGAATCCAAACTTTTTGTACGTACCTTCTCCAACCGCTTTAAGTGGTACCCCGGCCTGCGCCAGAACAGGTGTCGGCAGGCTATCATGGGCGAAGGCGCGGGCTTGCAAGCAAATCCATGCGCCAAAGACGAGACATAGAGTAAGTTTGAACTTCATGGGCAACTCCTAGAAAAACGGTCGAAGCAGGATGATTGAAATCGGCACCAAGAGGGCGAAAGAAGAAAGAAGAGCAAGGAACAGCACAAGCCCATCACGCTCAATAAAAGACAGGGCCAAAAGCAGATCTATGACGGCTGGCGGGATATCGAGCGGGATCGGAGCGGGTAACGAAAGCACCATTCCAATCATTGCGATGAATGCCGTGAACCGTCTTGTCCCTTTCAGCATAATCGGCCAACGAGGGCGCACTATATATTCAAGCCGCCGCAAGAAGGGAATGACCCAACACTTAAGGCGAAAGAGATATTTTGTAGGCAAAGGGCGTTTCATCAATCGATCCGGTAGAACAGGGCCCTGATAGCCAAGAATGATCTGTCCGGTCAAAATGATGATAAGGATTCTAGCCACGACCGATATTACTGGCAGCAATGCGATAAGAGCCAAAAAAAGCAATATGCAGCCAAAAGAATGTGCCGGTAACTTTCCGACTAGCCATTCGAGCGTAAAATAGTCAGGTGGCGCTTCGGTAATTATTCTCTGAAGAAGAACGGACGCGTGAATTTGCTCCTCTTCTTGAGGTGTTGGCGAGATCTCTGACTGTTTTAGCAATGTCATAGCAAGCAACCCCGATATTTTATATCATCAGAACTCGCTCAATTCTTTGTGACAAGCTTCGCTAAATTTTTGCAAAGGGTCTGGGTATCCACCGCGAATGGACTCTTTTATATCGGAGAATGTTCTGTTTTCCTTGCTGTAAGCATCAATTATCTCACGCAACGCTTCGTTCGCTTCTTTGGCAACATGGGATGAAGACATGATGCGGATGCGGTTAATAGTGGCATATATATCAATCAGCTTTGGAATTTCCGTTGTATTATGTTCAAGCGCATCGATATATAGTTTCGAAGCTTCGTTGACAAACTGCTTGTATAAGGTCTGCCGCTCGCTTTTTTCTTTTAGAAATCTTTGCTCTTTAGTTTGATGTCGCTGGCCAATCCATGATGTGGCAATCGATGTGATGCCTCCAACAAATGTACCAATTAGAGCAGCGAAAGCTGACATGTAGGCAGGGTCAATCATGAGTAGGCTTTCTGGTTGGGGTTCGTTTGGACGTCGCCGTAATTTTACAGGGGGCTATTTGCCATTTACCTGCACTTAATTTTATTCATCGCGCACCAATTTTACTCCCTTATGGCGAGCAAAAATGGCGGGTGTGCAGCCTGTATGTTTCTGAAACCGTCGCGTGAAATGGCTTTGATCGGCAAAGCCTGACATCAGAGCGATTTCCGCAAGCGTTGCGTGGCCAGACTGAATCATCTGCTGTGCCTTGCGAATGCGAGCCTGCTCAACATAGACCATCGGGCTTACGCCAATGGTGGATTTAAAGAGTCGCGAGAAATGAAAACGGCTCACCCCGGCGATGTTCGCCAGTTCATCAAGCCTAAGCGCAGTCCCGCTATGGTCTTCTATGTAAGCAATCACTTGAGACAGGGCACGTGTTCCTACCCCTGAAACAGAATGTTCTTGTATGTCGAATGCATTGTAGCAACGCAAAAGATGGCCTGCCAGCATAGTAGAGAGGGCATCAGAGATCAGCGCTTGGGCTGGATGCGCCAGTTGATTAATCTCACCTAAAAATAAGTTTGTAAGATTTCCGATCGTTGCATCAAAGGTTCGAAACACGTTGATGATTTCGTAACTAGCTTTTGCTTGCCTGTCAATTTCATCCGCTGCTCTAGAGACTAACTCATGGGATATAAACATAGTGGTTCCGGCGAAAGATTCGCCTTCATAGACCGCATCATATCCCCTTGGTACAATGATGGATGTGCCTGCAAAAACCCTTCCTTCATGAATTTTCCCATCTCGTCTCTGCACGAGCCTGCTCCCGCCGGTAGCGATATGGGCCACTGCATAGTAGTCACGCGATGGTCTCAGAATCGAAAAGTTATCAGCGTATTCGTATCGATGGATTCCAGCCCCTTTCCACCAATCACGCTCCTCCGTCACCACCAAGCTGGCGGCTGCCGATGGGTCTCTAATTTTTGTAATCGGAGTGGCGTAAAGCATAACTGCACATAAAAACGTACGATTGCGGTAAGATATATTGGCTACAGAAGTTGTCAATAAAAGCCGTATCGTTCTGTAACGTCCGGCATTAAATGACGCGCCTTGTCAGTGCCAGGAAGAGCGAATTGTATGTGTTTTGTTGACGTGGTCTTGCGTTAACATTCCAATGCAATAGAAGGTAAATAAAAGCAATAGGAAGCAAAACTGAGCAATATCGTACAAGACGCCCGTCCTGTTTGCCTCTATCGCAATATAAAAACAGCGGGGTGAGCGATGAGCAAAAAGGTAGCCGATGTTATTATTGAAGTGCTGCAATCCGCAGGCGTTAAGCGCTGTTATGGCATCGTAGGTGACACTCTTAACAGGGTGGCGGAATCGATTGAGCAAAGCGAAATTGAATGGGTATCGATGCGCCACGAAGAGGCAGGCGCGTTTGCCGCTTCTGCCGAAGCCCAACTCACTGGCGAATTGGTGGCTTGTGCGGGAAGCTGCGGCCCCGGCAGTCTGCATTTCATCAACGGACTTTATGACGCTAACCGCAATCGTGCACCGGTCATTCTGATTGCAAGCCAGATTATACGCAACGATCTGGGCTTTGAATCTATTCAAGAAGTGGATTTCAAAAAGGTATACGGCGACTGCACAGTTTACTGTGATATGATTTTGACTCCTGAACAGGCGCGCCGGAAGACAGTTGCCGCCTGTCAAGCCGCGTTGATGAAACAAGGGGTGGCGGTGCTAATCGTACCTGCCGATGTTTCCCACGCCGCTGCAGCGAATGAGTTGGCCTATGGCGTACATATCAGCAGGCCCATTATCCGGCCCAATGATGACGAACTCGATCAGATAGCCGCTATTCTTAACAAAGGCGGCAACATCACTATTTATGGAGGCGCAGGATGCAAAGGCGCGCATGACGAAGTTGTGGCGGTAGCGGCGCGTCTAGGCGCACCAATCGCGCGCACGTCGCGCGGAAAGGAATTTCTTGAATACGATAACCCTTACGATGTCGGCATGACCGGCGTCGTAGGCACCGAGACGGGATATCGGGCGATACTGGAATGCGACACACTACTTCTGCTTGGTGCGGATTTTGCCTGGAGCCAATTCTATCCAAAACACGCGAAAATCATTCAGATCGATATTGATCCTCTCCACATAGGCCGCCGTCATCCTGTTACGAAAGGGGTGGTGGGGGATATTAAAGAAACTCTAGCGGCCCTTCTGCCGCGATTGAAGAAGCATGATGACACGGCGTTCCGTGACGCATTTGTAGAGCGTTATAAGAAGGTAGCCAAATCCGCTATTGAAAAAGTTCAGCCCGGCAAGCATCCCGGCATCTCCGGAATTTTTCTCGCCAGCCTTATTGATCAACAGGCCGCCGAGGATGCTTTGTTCCCATGCGATGACGGCACCGCAGTGGTGTGGGCGTTACGGCATGTCCATGCAAACGGTAAGCGACAGTTCTTCTCAAGCCTTCTGCACGGTACAATGGCTGGCGGCATGCCTTCCGCCATTGGGCTTCAGAAATGCAGCCCGGGTCGCCAGGTGATCGCCATGTGCGGTGATGGTGGATTTAGCATGCTGTTTGGAGATCTCTTAACGATTGTTCAGGAAAATCTGCCAATAAAGATCGTGATCTTTAACAACAGTAAATTCGGCTTCGTGGAGATCGAACAGAAAGCCGAAGGTATGGTCGATACCTTTACAAACCTAAAAAATCCTGATTTTGGCCGGGTGGCCGAAGCGATGGGGCTATGGGGTCGCAGGGTCGAGAAGGTGGAAGATCTGGAAAAAAGCGTCACCAGTTGGCTTGCACAACCTGGTCCGGCACTGCTTGACGTCAAAGTGAACCGAATGGAGCTGGTGATGCCTCCCTTCATCGCATTGGAACCTGCCATCGGTATGGCGCTTTACACCACCAAGGCCATACTTCATGGAAAAGGTGGGGATGTATGGGAAATGGCGAGAGAAAATTTTCCTTGAGCCTGAGTGTGAAGGAATACCCGTTTATGCTGCATTATCATTGTGCAATGTTGAGATGTGCCATTTTCGTTACCCATCGTCGTTTGGTTGGAAGGATGTTGGCCCCTTAAATCGCAAGGTCGTGACCTTTCCAGATATTGTTATAGATAGTCATTCAGCAGATATACCAACGCTGATGAAGCCGACTTTTACTATGCTATGGAATGCTTTTGGTTTTACCAAGTGTGATATGTATGACGGTCAGGAAAAGTGGACTGGTCGTTAAAAAACTATGGGTACTTACGATGATTATAAACCACTTCGCAACTTTCTCCGGAATTTTCCGTTGCAGGAAGCGTTGAATGTCACTCGCGCTTATGTCAATTACCTTCAATACAACATCCCGCTTCCAGCCTATATTAGTGGCCCATGGAATACTCCGGTTGCGCGAGAAACTCTGGGCGTACATGGATGGGAACTGGATATTTTGGCGCGTGAGATAATTCTTAATTGTCCAGAACGCGGGAACAAATCACTTTATTCGTGGCAACAGTTTTCACGCGCCATCAACATGATCAAGGAGATTGATAATGACATTTATGCCCAATATCGCCACCCTCATACGGAAAACATCTGGTTAAGCCTATTCCGTTTGTTGCACATGCAGTTTCCTTGGCAGCATCCACCAAATCAGCACGCTCTACTTAGGTATTTTCGGATTTTCAGCGCTGATGATCTTGCGCCAGTTTTGCAATCTGCAATCGGCCTCACCGCCGCCGAACTCTACACCATCGGTATGGCCCTAACCGGCAATTTTATGGATCAATTTGGTTTCAATGTCGATGGCTGTATGGAAATTCCAGGCATCGGCGCAGAGTGTTTCCCGCAATTTCTGCGACACTTTTCGACAGATATGGCGACAATCAGGAATTTGACAAAAGACAAACAATCATACGATCAGGACTGGGCTTACGCATTTAATCCCCTGCGGCTGTTCCCCTTAGTCCACTGTCAGCTTGACGGGCGTTCGGTAGTGACCGCGCCAGTTCCCCGATTTCTTTTTGATCGATTTACCGAAGGAGTATTTTATGATGTGTGTAACACGTCAGGATTTGATAATGCGTTCGGGCGCTCCTTTCAAAATTACGTTGGTGATGTTGCGCAAGCAGTAAACGAGCAGGGCGCATTAACAATCGTGCCGGAAGAAAGTTATTATGTCGGCGGGAACCGAAAAGACAGCATCGACTGGATTATATCCGATACATCCGGCGATCTTTTTATTGAGTGTAAGGCTAAAAAATTGCGATGGAACGCCAAGTCGGTGTTGGGATCAATGATGTTGCAAGAAGATTTAGGCACATTGGCCGATGCTGTTGTGCAGGTATATAAAACTTTACAAGATGCCTTAGACGGTCACTACCCGCGCTGGTCGGCACGGAATAAGCCTATCTACCCCTTGGTTATAACTCTTGAGAACTGGTTCATTATGCACTCTGAGGTATATCGCTTCCTCGATCAAGAGATTGCAGAACGGATGCAAGCAGAGGGTCTCAACGCATCGATGTTATCTGATTATCCTTATTCGGTTTGCACAACGGGCGATTTTGAATTGGCGATACAGGTCATTGAAAATGCAGGTATCGAAGATGTGATGAGGTACCGATTTGAGGCTGACCACCGGCTTTGGCCAATACGTTCGGTATTCAACCACGCGGCTACCACAAGAAATATACGACCAAAACAGGCGTTATTCCCTGATGATTTCAGAAAAATCCATCCAGCTATTTCAACGCCTCTCGATAGATCTATGGAATAGACTGTCGTCAAATTGGGCAGCCCTTGTGACGGGGCCAATTGGGTTCAAGCCTGAAGACATTCTTGAGGCAATCAAAAATCGTCCTAATACGCTTTTGCTGCCGATGAATTATGACGAGCAAAAACAAAAATTTCTTGTCGACGATGTACTTCGCATTGCAGAAATATATTTTCTTAATGGCTTAAAGCGCGGACTTACAGACATTGAAAAGTGGGCGAAAGACTTTCTTGCCGCCTTCGCTTTAGAATTAGATATATTTGCCTGCATTATTAAACACCCAAAATTCTTAGGGGAAGCGGAGCGCAGAATAACAACCCTCCTCAAGCCTGATGAGCACCCTTATTTGGAATTTCGTCAAAAGCGAACACTACTAGCCCGCCACTTACCTATAGACCTCACAGTTATATCGGGAGAAAAGAAACTTCTTCCAATTACCCGTATTTACATAGGCCCAGGACCCTCACAGCAAGTTTCTCGAATTAGCGTGGGCGATTTGTTGCTGAAATATGGCTATAACGGTCTTACAGTAGAGTTGAGCAAAGCGCCGTACCGTGTACCTTAGAAATTGTGGGAAGGTCGCTCAACGCTTGGGATGCCGTCCCCCTGGGAGTGAGCGAGGCGCTTTCTCACCTGGAGAGGGCTTAACGAAGAAGGCCGGGATTTCTGTGCTGAGCGCCCCAGCAAGCCGTTCCAAAACCGCTACCGTGGGGTTTTCTAGCCCTCTTTCAAGCCCCACCTTTGATCGGCTCATCTTAGCGTAGACTGGACATCGCTGGAAAATGTTTCCCGTAATTTCAACGAGATAAAATTTCTTTGAGATGTCACTAGACGCTACTGGTCGAAAAAGTGGTGCGCCAAAGATGATGAATCTGGGTACTGGGAGGTAGCGCTCCCTATTACTCCAGTTTATGGCTATAAATGATAGCTTCTAGATGATTATCATTGATACAACTCATTTTTCCTTAGTTTGTGGGGGGGTGGCGAGTAGATGAAGGCTCGGGGGTAATCGTCTGCAACCGGTTCATAAAATACTGTGCCTTTTGTGCGTGCCCATACTTCTTAAGGCTTATCTCTATAAAGAAGCCAAGCCCGGAAATTTCCACAGGATTTTGCCGAGCATCTTCGATGGCTGCATCCAATGTTTGTTGAATGGCAGTTTCATCTGAATTTTTCGCTTCCTCCTGAATAAGGGCATCAAAAGGCATAGGTCGATCTTGTGGAGGCAACAGATGTATGGTTTCAAGTGCGTCCGAGTAAGTATCGATGGATATTTGTTTATTAACGACTTTAGTTAATTGATTAAGCGTCTCTATATCGGGCCTTGGAGTTGCATATATATTTCTAATTTTGTTCGCATCAATCTTGCTAAGAGCTTTTTTGTATAATAGCCGGGTGGCATCGACGTTACCGCTTGTACTCAGGGGTTCGGCAAGCTTCATCAAGTCGCGATATGTATCACTAGCGGTACCGGGCAACTTCATCGCCTCGTCAATATCCCCTCTTTTAAGAAAATCATCCCTGGCTTCGTCCAATAACTGATAGCGTATCTTGGGTCTGTTGAGCATCGCCTCCGTTTTTTCTTTATCACCACAATAAATATATGCCTTCAGCGCAATAGATTTTTCGGTAACAAATTGATCGGAAAAAACAGACATATGGACTGTTCTATGGAATGTGCGGACTATCTTGTCTATACGAAGAGCTAAGGGTGATAGCGGTTTCAGAGATGGAAGCATGCCACTAGGAGGCAATTGTGGGTCATCTGGAACTTTGTCGGCCTCGGCTTCGATCAGCTTAAGCGTCTGCGCTGCCGCAGTATAATTTTTGGAGTCGTACTGCCCCTTGGCAATATCATACAAAAGAATAAAAGAAGCAGTGCCCTTATTAAGCGTCCTCACCAATCCCAGCGCTTGTTCATCAGCGCCTTTCTGAGCCAATCCGTTGCCAATTTCTATCATTGCCAAATCTCGGAGATCCTGAATATTAGCCTCGCGCTCAGGGCTTCGTTCGCTAAACCATAGTTTTATTTCCGTAAAGGGACTATCGGCGAGGCTATCTATCTCTCCGATCGCGTATAAAGCATCTTTAATATCTCCGCTTTCCGCCTCGGTTGCCCCCCATTCACCGAAAGCCTCAATCTGTGACGCCGGCGGCATTTTTTGAATATGCCCCAAAGCCGTTTGGGCCTCGTTAGCCTGTACCGAAAGGTGAATTAACAGGGCTGTTTCCGCATCTAAAGAATGCTGTAAATAAAGCTTCAGATAAGTCGCCGTATGCGGCCTCTCATGCTCGTCGTTGGCCGATGCAAATGGATCGTCGGAATGCGAACGTGGTAACCCTTTCCAGATTGCCTCCAATAGTTGCCGTGCTTGATCAAAATCTCTTTGTTCAACGTCTATGCTTGCTGCGCACAGCAGATTTGCAAACTTATGCTCGTCAATTACCGCTTCGCCCGAGGTTTCAAGAATAGACTTTTCGATTTTACGTCGGTTATCATCGGACATGCCCACTGCCGGGCAAGCGCCGGAAGCGTCAGTGGTAAATTGAGGCGTAGCAATATAAACCGTATCGCCAGACTTAAATACTTCCGCCCGTGACGCCGCCGCCGGTAACAGCGCGCTCATAAACATTAAGACGCTTAGAAAACGGATCGAAGAAAAAAGCTTCGCTCGTTCACGCATTGCTTCCTCTCCGTATGCTTTGCTGCCAAAAAACTCAAACAACTATCGCGAGCATTTTTGTATATAAAACTCTAGCCTTCATTTCTTAACGCATCATTACCCATTGCATCAGTGTACCCACACCTTCAGTAATTTCATCGCGCTAATCCGCGCCAGTTTTTAAAGGGTATGCTGCAAGCTGTGACGCACTGCGAACTGCACAAATGCGCCTTCGGCGCGGTGCCTCTCGGGCCGCTCTTATAGTCGTTTGTGTGCGACCTGACACATAGGGGACAGAACGTACCGGACACATGGGTTACACTTTTTGCCTAACATTTAGGCAGGAGGTGGCGATGCCATGGAAGGACGTTACAATAATGGACGAACGGATACGCT
>JBAVWC010000439.1:0-4369 GCA_049697595.1 Alphaproteobacteria bacterium | reverse complement strand
GTGTTTATCCGCCGAGGATTCCGGATGCCAGCATTCGCCCTCCATCCCGCGCTTGCCGCCAGAGGTGAAGGCGATAGCGTGGCGGATGTTTTCCGGGAGGACATAACCATAACCAGAAAAATGCGGGCGCAGCTCATTCGTTGCGGCCTGTAACCAGCCCTCGCGTGTGGTATGGATATTTTCTTTGTTATTATCATCTTTTTTCATGTTGCCCCCGTGATGGTTGCCTTGAAAATCATCAAAAGAAACCCAAAGAGAGGGCGCGGACGCGCGCTCTCTTTGGTTAAGCGAAGATTAAGTTTTTTGCTGCGGTCTTGTTTGGATACGGGCTGCGAGCCAAGCCTCTATTTCCTGTTCGACCCAGCCTACAGCGCGGTCACCCAGGGCGATCTGTGAGGGGAAAGACCCCCGCCCCATATAGTGATAAATCGCCGCTCGTTTGAGGCCGACCCTATCCATCACTTCTGGAAGGCGCAGGATGCGGATGAGTTCTCTTGGTGGGTCGGGGAGAGCAAGGTCTTTCGGCATTTTCTCATTTTGCCGAATAGGTCGGGTCAAAATCGCTATAGCCCGCTTGGCGGCGGCGACTTCTGCTATTTCAGAAGAAAGCCCGTTATAGGGAACCAGAGAACCAGAATTTGCATTTTTCATGGATACCTCCTTGTGAATTTATAATCCCATTGTACGGCGCACAGGTTTGCGTATATCCAACTTTGGCACCCGCTATTACAGGGGTGACGAAGGCTTCGTGCTGTGAGGTGCCCCGCATCTAAGCCTTATAAAACATGGCTTTCTGATGATTTTATCTAATTATGGCCCCCGAAATTAAGAGAGCTGAAACCATGCTTCTGTTATATTTGTAGAATTATTTTCGGAGATATTTGACATGGACGACTTGCAACGCATGGAATTGAGAGGCGGTTTTGGAAAAGCGAGCGATACGCCGTTGTTCGATGTCATCGGCAAACTACGCCGCAACAAACCCGGCCCAAAAAAGAAAGACTCGCCGCGCTCCGAAAAAGAAAGCTGTCGTTTGACTAAAGAAGAAGCCGACCAGTTTAGAAAATCTTGCAAGGCAAGAAGAGTTCGACCCGCCGATTACATCAGGGAATGTTGCCTCGCCGCTTCATACACGCCAGCCACCGTTGAAAAAACAAAAATGGTCGCGGATGTTTTTATGCGGCTTGAAGAGATGCAGGGCATTACAGGCCAAATGAGAAAACAATCCATTGTTGGTAAAACGGATTCCACAAAATCGGCGTCAGAAATTGGCGAACTCAACAACAGAATTACCGCTGTCCAAAAAACACTAAGAGCCGTGCTTTACGCTGGCATTCTAGTCTTGGCAGCAAGCGCTGCCCATGTCGAAGCGGAACGTGGTGATATAATGGATATGATGATGAGGCTTAAAAACGATATATCCATGACCCTAGGCTGCGCCCTTATCTTTGGTTTTTGTGTGGGCATAGTTGCGGAGAAATTATCAGACAGAGGACATCTGTCTCTTGCCTCGGCAAGAAATTGGGTAAAGCACCTGCGGGGCAATCATTGAAGGGCTTATTTAGCTTCACGCAATCCGTCGAGGTAGTCTGCCCAATCCTGCATCATTTTACGGCGTTCGGGCAAATGCGCGGTGCGGTTATAGGCTCTCCCGTTCGGGTCGCGGACGGCATGGGCGAGTTGGTGTTCGATATAATCGGGGCGCACATGCAGGACTTCATCAAGAACCGTCCGCGCCATTGCGCGGAAGCCGTGCCCGGTCATTTCGTCTTTGGGAATTCCCATGCGGCGTAAGGCTCCGAGGATAGTGTTATCGCTCATTGGTTTTCTGGTGCCGCGAGGACCTGGAAAAAGGTATGCGCTGCGCCCAGATAACGGGTGCAGTTCTTTCAGAATTTCTAATGCTTGCTGTGACAAAGGAACAAGATGCGGTTCACGCATTTTCATGCGTTCGGCGGGGATGTGCCAACTTGCGGTTTCCCAGTCAATTTCCGTCCACTCCGCTTTTCTCAATTCGCCGGGGCGCACAAAAACTAAAGGCGCAAGCCGGAGGGCACAACGAACGACAACGCTGCCCTGATAATCATGCAGGATGCGAAGTAGGGTTCCGATGGCTTTAGGGTCTGTGACGGCTGCATAATGCCCGCCCCTTACAGGCTGCAATGCCCCACGCAAATCAGCGGCGGGGTCGCGCATGGCGCGGCCTGTGGCGATGGCGTAACGAAAGACTTGGCCACAGGTTTGTAGAATTGTGTGTGCTGTATAAACGGCTCCACGCGCCTCCATACGGCGCAAAGCCGCCAAGAGTTCGGGAGCCAGAATATCGGCAATGGGGCGACCGCCCAGCCAAGGAAAGATATTCTTTTCAAGATAGCTTGTGACTTTTTTTGTATTTGCGGGCGACCAGATCGCCGATTGTTTGCCGATCCACTCCCGCGCCACAACTTCAAAGCTATTAGCCTCACTATCTGCCCAAGCCGCCTTAACCGCTTTCCGATTAACGGCGGGGTCTATTTGGTCGGCTAATTTCTTGCGTTCTTGATCGCGACGGTCGCGGGCGTCTTTTAAGGAAATGTCGGGGTAAGTTCCCAACGAAAGGAGCTTTTCCTTGTTATGAAAGCGATATTTGAAGCGCCACCACTTGCCCCCATTGGGCATTATCAGGAGAAAAAGCCCCCCGGAATCAAACATTTTATAGGGCTTTTGCCGCGCTTTGGCGCGGCGAATGGCGGTGTCTGTCAGGGGCATGTTGGGGTAGCTCCAAGTAGCAGCCCTTAGTTACCCTGAATGCTACCCCAGTCTGAACATGGATTTCAACGAATTTCAATGGAAGGCAATAGACGCCAAAATCCATAAAAACCTATATAAATATTGGTTTTATGGACGTTTTTGGACGGCTTTAGAGGAGAAAGTGGAGCGGGCGACGAGGATCGAACTCGCGACCCCGACCTTGGCAAGGTCGTGCTCTACCGCTGAGCTACGCCCGCATCCTTGTCGAATGAAAAACTATCCATCCGGCGGAAAGAGGGGCGATAATACAGCGGAAATGGGACTTTGCAAGGGGCTAAAAAGTGAGCCTTTACCGATGGTTAATGTTTTCTTAAAGCAAATTGAGCGAAAATACGGCTTCCGTGGGCGTTAGTTGTGCGAAGGTTCGCGGGATTAGGGGATTGACCCCAGGGCGTGAATGGGGAATGTTTAGAAGGCCTTCTTGCCGCCCCCCGGTTCCATCGGTTGCCATGAACGAATCCGAAGCTATTGAGATCGTCCGTCAAGCGATTGTCGTTATGCTGACGCTGACCGGGCCTGTCATGCTGGCGGGGCTTGTGGTGGGCGTGATTGTGTCGATGATTCAGACGGTGACGCAGATTCAGGAAATGGCGCTGACCTTTATTCCGAAAATGGTTGTCGTTTTCGGGGTGACGATCTGGTTGCTGCCTTTCATGATGGCGACTTTGGGCGGTTTTACCCGTGGGCTCACCGATCGCATTGTGCAGATTGGTTTGACCAATTGATGCCGCTAACGAGGCCTGATAATGCACAGTTATAACCTCGACAGTTTTCTGTCCGGACATGTCTTTGCTTTCCTGCTTCTGCTGGCGCGGATCGGCGCGGTGATGATGCTGTTTCCCGGTATTGGCGAAACTTATGTATCGCCGCGCATTCGCATGATGTTTGCTTTCACTATTTGCCTGTTGTTGCTGGAGCCGATGATGCCGCGTTTGCCTGCGATGCCTGCGTCGCCGGCGGCAATGACTCAACTGATCGCTTATGAAGTTATCATCGGGCTTTTCTTCGGCACTCTGGTGCGTATGCTCATCAGCGCTTTGGAAGCGGCGGGGATGTTGATTGGTATGGAAACCGGCTTGTCGAACGCGACGATGATGAATCCCGCGCTGGCGACGCAAAGCCCGCTTCCCGCCGCGTTTCTCAGCACGG
This sequence comes from Alphaproteobacteria bacterium, assembly GCA_049697595.1. Taxonomy (GTDB): domain Bacteria; phylum Pseudomonadota; class Alphaproteobacteria; order UBA9219; family UBA9219; genus CAIXLI01. Next base: position 430 of record JBAVWC010000439.1, on the reverse strand, counting down.
CAGGGCTGGTGCTGATTTTCATCACCGGGACGGATCATTTTCTCATTCACAGCACGGTCGCGCTTTATGATTTGTTTCCTGCGGGAGGCGCTTTTATGCCGGGCGATATGGCGCAGACTGTGATTCATACCGCCAATCGCAGCTTTATCGTCGGCATCGAACTGGCCGCGCCGTTTTTGATTATGAGCTTGCTGTTTTATACGGCGCTTGGCCTTCTGCAAAGGCTGATGCCGTCGATCCAGCTTTTTATGCTGTCGATGCCGGTGCAGATCTGGGGCGGGTTGGTGATGTTTTCGCTGACTTTTGTCGGGATCTTGACGATCTGGCTGCAGTATTTCGATCAGTCCGTCAGTACATTTTTCCAGGGATAAGGCCTCGCGCATGAATAACGGCATCATCTTACTTGTCTTTTTTCCGATACAGAAGTTTT
>JBAVWC010000438.1:0-56143 GCA_049697595.1 Alphaproteobacteria bacterium | reverse complement strand
GCGGCGGGGCATCTAATCCATAATCGCCGTGATGCTCGCTGGTTTCATATCCGCGATATTCTCGAAGCAACGAAAGTCATGATTAGCATGGATGCGGTTGAACCTTTATTGGCGAGTACAAAATGATTTTAGATTCCTCTCCAAGGGAAATGTACGAAAAAGAATCTATCCAGCGTTTTCGTGATGGATTGAAACTTGCGCTTTCATGCTCACGCGAGATGGAAGCGAGACAGCCCAAGCGTGGATGGGATACGGTAACGCAGGGATTTGGAAACATCATTCAGCTTACGAATAAATTGCTTGATATGAAGGCGCAGACACGCAGCGAACTTGCAGAAGGTATTGCGCGAGTGTCCGAGTTGTCGAAGATTAGTCCTGATACGGGTTACTAATCCGGCCGTTCCATCATTTGAACGCCTATCATCTGAATATACATCAGCATCATGCCGACATCTGTGCGCTCAAGTCCGAGTTCGCCGAAGTGCATGGTTCCATCTTCTTCAAAGAAAATCACGCATCCCCTTGTTGCGTTTTCCCGCGTCATGGCATCGGCAACCATTGATGAAAATGTTGTGTGCTTTCCGGTAATTGGGATAACTTTTTTCATTGACTTGCCGCATCCGCATTAAACATACCCTGCAATTCCGTACCTTCTTCAATCATCTTGCAATACTGTTTGATGGAATAACGCTTCATGTCGGCCTCGATTAGTTTGCCGATTTTAATTTCCCCGTTATTGAATTGAGGAATTTCCGCGAATGGAATATCGAAAACATGACAGGTATTGAGCAGGTCGTATAACGCCTCGCGGTTATTGTCGTCGTGCATGTTGGAGATAATAAAGCGTTTCCATACTTCCAGTTTGCGCTTTGCGTATTCTTCCTGATTGGCGCGTTGCTGAACTTTTTCGACGCTCTCGCGGATTCCGGTTTGCGGGTTTTTAATTCCGGCTGAACGCGCATCTTCTTCGCCGAGGAATCTTGCAAGAGGATCGTCTATGATTGGTTTATCCGACATCAACCGTTCTCCAACGAATTCATCCATATCTGCGCTTCTGTGCGAAGAATGAATGTGCGTGAATTTACTCTTCTGGTTTTGATTTTTTTATTTCTGACGAGGGAGTAGAAAGTAGATCGGCTAATTCCAAAATAGTCCAAAAACTCTGGGACTGAGATTAGTTCTTTGAGTTGTTGTGTTTCCAATTTGCACCTCTACACATGCGTATACATGTCTTAATATACAAACGCATACAAGTCAAATATGCCATTTTATCATTGCTTTTCGATGGGTTATGTGTGATTATACGACAGGTTTAACCTACGGCTTTTTCAACGTGGCTGACACAGAAAACATCCCATCGCAACCAAGCGCACCTGCGCCAGTAGTGGAAGCGTCTGCTCCCGCTGCCGTTGCTCCCGTTGTCGAAGCTTCTGCCCCAATTGTTGAAACGCCCGTTGCCCCCGTTGCTGAAGTCGCCGCCACAGAAAAGCCCGTTGTTGAAGTCGCGGCTAAACCAGAATCATTCCTTGGCGTTCAGGAAGAGGGCGCAGAACCAGTTGTTGATGCTCCCGCAACTGATGCTCCCGTGGTTGAAGAAACCAAGGTTGATGCGAAGGTCGAAGCGAAACCCGAAGATGCGACGGCAGAAACGAAAACCGAAACTGCTGATGATGGCGCACTCGTTCCATACGAAACATTCAAGGGCATCGACGGTCAGGAAGCTACGCCTGAGTTTATGGAGAAATTTACTCCGATCCTTCAGAAATTTCAGACTGCGACAACGCCACAAGAACGTCAGGCAATCGCGCAGCAAATTGTTGATATGGGCGCAGAGGCCGTCAAGAACGCAGCCCAACAGGTCAATGATTATTATAAGAACGCTTACGAAGGTCGCCAGAGAGAATGGCGCGAAGAACTTTTGAAAGACCCCGTTCTTGGCAGGAATGATGAAGCGTTCCTAAAACAATCCGCACAAAGCATGGCGAATTTCCTTGCTGCGAAGGGTGGAACGAAAGAGGAAGTCTCGGCTTTCCGTAAAGTCGTTTCCGAAGCTGGTGTTGAAAACGCCCCAGCTATCGTTCGCGTTCTGAATAACCTGAAATCACGGCTCGACAAATACGAAAATGAATCTTCGAGAATGCTACCCGGCACGAAGCCTGCCATTGCCGCCCCTGCTGCTCCGGGGAAAGGCATGATTAACAGGCTTTATGGTGGTGCAAGATGAATAGTCAATCGAATGTAATGCAATTGTTTGATGGTAAGAAGTGCGGGGCTTGCAAAGAAGAAAAATCTTTGTCTGAGTTCCAGCACAATATTGGTCGTCATGGAAAATTTGGTATTTCCAAAAACTGCCAATCTTGCCGTCAAGAAAAGAAAAAGGCGACATGGAAAGCCAAGCGTGATTCAGGCGTTCCATTCCTTATAGAGAATGACGGTCGCAGCAAAGTTGTTCTGACCGAAAATGGTCGCGTTTGTTTGGTTTGTAATGTTGGCAAGTCTTGGAATGAATTTTCCAATGATGCCCATGGCTATAATGGAAAATTTGCTAAATGCAGGGAATGTGTAAGGGCAACACGGAAACCAGATTTGCGTGGACACGGGCTAAAGGACAGGCCGAATCTCGCCATGAGAAAGTACGGTGTAACGTGGGAATATTTGGTTCGTACGTTGCAGGCCCAGCATGGTCGTTGTGCAAATAAGGCGTGCGATAAAGAGATTTCTTTAGATGTTCCGAATGGACGTGATCGCGCCAATGCAGATCACTGTCATAAGACTGGGAAGTTTCGCGCTCTTTTATGCAATTCCTGCAACTTGCTTCTCGGAAGAATTGAGAATCATCAGCACATCATTGATGGGCTTATGGATTACGCTTTCAAACACAGAACAGGAGAATAAAAAATGACCTACGCACCAGGTAATGTGTTACCAAATTTGGTGGACCATGCTTCTCTGCTCGATCCCCAGGGCAAAGTGCCAACCGTGGCATGGATGTTGGCTCAGGCGAATCCTATCCTCAAGGATATGATCTGGCAGGAAGCCAATGCGTCCACTTCGCATGAAGTAACGCTCAACACGTCGTTGCCACAAGGCACATGGCGTCAGGACAACCAAGGTGTTCCGGCTTCCAAGGGAACCTATGGTAAAGCCAAGTTTGGCATCGGTCAGATTACTGACTACAGCCAAGTTGACCGCACTCAGGCTCGTTTGATGGGCAACATCGAAAAATATCGTTGGACGATGGATCAGTCGCACATCGAAGGCATCGGTCAGCAGATTGCTTCGGCGATCTTCTACTCGAACGAAGCCACGACCCCCGCGCAAATCACCGGCTTCTCGCCATTCTATAGCTCGCTCGAAACGGCGACTTTGCAGACTGCGAAGAACGTCATCAATGCGGGTGGTTCTGGCAATTCCAACACGTCGATCTGGCGCGTTGATTGGGGCGATCACACCTGCTTCGGCATCTATCCGAAGGGTTCTCAGGCTGGTCTGATTTATGAAGATAAGGGCGAGTTCCGTCAGCTTTATGACCAATACGGCAATGGCTTTGAAGGCTACACCAGCTACTTTGAATGGATGCTCGGCTTGGCACTCATGAATTGGAGCTACGTTGGTCGTATCTGCAACATTGACACGACTACGGCTGGTTTGGCTGGCACGACTCCTCCCGACCTGAACTCGCTGATGATCCAGCTTGCATCCAAGATTACGACTTCTCCTCGTCGTATGTTTGGTATCACCGATGTTGACGCTCCCGGCGATCCAATGCCCGGCACGTCACCAACTTGGTATTGCAACCGTACTGGTCGCGCTGGTTTGGACATTCAGGCTATTCGTAACCCGAATGTGCTGATAAGCTTGACTGAGTATGCCGGAGAACCTACTGAGATGTGGCGTGGCGCTCCAGTTCGTGCATGCGATTCGATTCTAAATACGGAAAGTCCAGTATCTTGAACCACTTAACCAAATTCGTAACTTTAACATAAGAGGTGTACCTTGGCTTTTCTTGAAAGTGGAAGTGGCTGCAACTTTAGCACAGCCCAAGCAGTTACCGCCACCGCAGCATCGACGAATATCTACGATGTGACTGGTGCTGGTTCTGGCAATGCTCCCGCAATGATTGGTGCGGGTGGCGTTAATACCGCCATCGGTATCGACATTGGTGCGGGTGCGGGTCTGGAACGTCCTGAAGTTCTGATTACCATTGGAACTTGCACGACGGTAACCGGTACTCTGACGATTGCTCTGCAAGCGGCTCCCGATAATGGCTCGTATAGCCCCGGAACGTACTACACGCTGTCCTCGACGGCGGCTCTTACGGGTGCAACGGAACTGTTCGCCGGAGCGCAGATTGTTCTGCCGGTTCCTCCTGTTCCTCCGGGCTTTGCTTTCCCGCGTTTCTATAAGCTGGAATACACGGTTGGCAGCTCGATCTCGGTTCTCGTTAGCGCGAATCTTTCTGTCAATGTGCCGACACAACGGACGGTTACGCAGTATGGTAATAACTTCCCGGCTGGCCTGTAATCTTAGGGGACTGAAACAATGGCTACAAAACTTTATGCTGCTCCTCCGCAGTTCGCAAAGACCGCCACGCACATCCGTCAGGATATGCCCGTGTACCGCCTGAATAGTGCTTGTTACTTTCAGGACAGGTTTCTTGAACCCGGTACGGTGATTTCTTTGCGTTCTTCGGCGCAGCCTAACATCGAAATGTTTCCGCTGAATAAGCTGGCATACGATGATTTTGTCATTTTCTTGGAAATCCAAGATGATGGCGGCAAAAAGTGGCAGGATAAAACGGGGATGGCTTATATCCCTAAACTTCCGCAGTTCTTGAACCAATGGAAGCGCGTAAATGCGATTGCTGCTGAAAAGGGTATTTCCCTTGAACGCGCAGCCGCGATGCCCGCCCCGATCATGGTTGCTACGCCGAAAGAGCCTATGTTCAGTTTGGTTGACACGACGATTGCCACGCAGATGCCGATTGAAGTTGGCGCGTCTGTCTAATTAGAGGGTGAGATGGGTAAGTGGATCAGCAACGCGATAAAACATCCCGGCGCACTTCATGCCCATCTTGGCGTGCCTGAAGGTCAAAAAATTCCTGCCGAAAAACTACGCGCCGCTACCAAATCCAAGAATCCTAAAATCAGAGAAGAAGCTAATCTGGCAGAGACACTTGAAGGTTTACATCACAAGAAATCACATCGGGTTGGCAGCAACATGCTGCACACCATGTACTCGAAAGGATAAGTTATGGCATTCAAAGGCAAAGGCTCCAAGGATATGTACGCCAAGTCGCCCAAGTTAGCGCAGGGCGGCAAGGTTGAGAACGCTGGCCCGACCGAGGCTGAAAAGACTGCGAATGCTGAAAATGGCGAAACTGCTACGATGCCGGTTCATGATGAAATGATGGCTCGTCATAGCAATGATCGTCACGTTATGCACGCCAAGCACGAACACGAACATGCCTTGCATAAGGGCGGTGACAAGAAGGAAATGCATTCTCGCCATGAAAAAGAACGCAAGTCGATGCACACCGCACACGAAAAAGAAATGGCTGCTGGCGGCGAAGCTGGCACTAACGGTTTAGTGAAGGAGTAATAAATCATGGCTCTTTTAGGCACAGAAATACTACAGGTTCTTGGTATATCCGCTAGCGGCCAAGCTGCTGGTGAAAAAGAAGCGACTACTACTGGCGCGATTGCTGCTTTGGCTGGTGCGAACCCTCCCGGCGTCAAGACCTCTGGAGCAACGCTTACCCTTACGCAAGCTGCCAACGGCGGTCAGACAATCCTTCTTGGTACGGCTACTGGTAACAAAGTCACGCTTCCTGGCGCAACTGGTTCTGGCGTTAAATTCAAGTTTGTTGTCACCACGACTGTAACGAGCAACGCGCACAAAATCCTTTCTGGCGGCGCTGCTGATTATTTTCAGGGCAACGTGTTCACGGAAGATTCCGCGACTGTGACCGGCTACAACGCCACACCAGCCGGAACGTATCTTTCGATTGCCATGAACGGCACGACCACTGGCGGCTTCATTGGCGATGAACTTGAGTTTCAGGACATTGCCGCTAATTTGTGGCAGGTAAACGGCATCACGAAGTCAACCGGCACGGCTGCGACACCGTTTAGCACTTCGGCAACGTAAGGATAATCAATGTTCAAAGGGTATAAAAGTCTGGCTCAAAAGCCGATGGACGGGGCAGATAAAGATGCGCCCGTCAATTATCCTTTTGGATTAAGCCTGACGTTGCAGAATGATGATCTCAAGGCTCTTGGTTTGGATTGCGATGATGCCGACTGCAAGGTTGGAAATTATGTTCATCTGCATCTATTGGCTGAGGTCGTAGGGATTCACAAAACGGGCGATAGTGTTCTGGTGAATTTGCAGGTCACGCATGGCCTTGATGAAGATTCCGTAGATGATGATGAGGACGGGGCTGAATAGCCCTTAGGGGGCTAGGATGGCGTCAGGGTCAATCATAGACATCACGAATCGGTCGTTAGCTTCCATCGGCTCGCGCTCTCAAGTTCAGTCGTTAAATGAGGGGTCGGTCGAGAGTAATGCGGCCAACATCTTTCTAACCCCAGTTCTCGAATCCCTAAGTCGTTCTGCAAAATGGAACTGCCTCAAGAAACAGGCGGCATTGTCATTAATCGCTGCGGCTCCCGGTACTCCCGAAAACCCACAAGGAACGACAACGCCTTATCCGCCGACGCCTTGGCGTTATTCGTATCTGGTTCCGAGCGATAGTTTATTCGTTAGGCAATTATTGCCGCCAGCATCTATTCTGCAATCTGGGGGCGTTCCTATTTTTCCAGTCGTCAATAACCCGACTGGATACGGCATTAACGCACAATACGAAGTTGCTTACGGAACGGATTCTTTTGGAAATCCAGCCGAAATTATTCTGACAAACCTTAGCCAAGCGCAAGGCATTTACACCGTTAATCAGCCCAATCCACAGTTCTGGGATAGCCTGTTTCAGCAGGCGTTTGTTGCATCGTTGGCGGCTTATCTGGTTCCTGCGCTTTCGCTCGATAAGAGCCTTATGCAGATGCAGATAGCGATTGCCGAACGGCTGATCGCTCAGGCGCGGGCGATGGATGCCAATGAGGGTGTTATCACACAGGAACGCGAGGCGTCTTGGATTGCGGCGCGAGGCGGTTACCCAACGCCGTTCGGTCATAACGCATTCAGCGAATACTCAATGATATGGCCGATGTAATATGACTAAATTTACCGTCATGCAGGAGGCTTTTGTTGGCGGGGAGTTATCTCCCGGCATGTGGGGGCGCGTCACGCATCCGAAGTATAAATTCGGTGCGTCAACGATGCGTAACGGGTTTGTAAACTTTCAGGGCGGCTATTCATCTCGCGCTGGTTTGGCGTATGTCGGAATGTGCAAACAGGCTGCGCCAAATATCGGTGGTGCAACCGTCAATAACGTATCGAACGGTACGCCCGTAAATTCAGGTGCGCCGCGCCCAATCCCGTTCCAGTTTAGCGTTCTACAGGCTTACGATCTTGAGTTTGGCGATTATTACATGCGCGTCATCTATCAGGGTGGCTATGTGACCGAGGCTTCTGTCACGGTCACTTCTGTTAGTTCTGCGGGATTATTTACGACTGCGACGGCTCATGGTTACAGCATTGGGGACTGGATTTATATTCCAGACAATACAGGATTCAGCGGATTAACGTGGGTTGTTAAAACGGTTCCTACTACGGCTGAGTTCACGGTAGAAAGTCTATTCGGAGATGTTATTTCATCGGCTACGGCATCGACTGGCGGCACGGTGGCGCGGATTTACACGCTGACAACGCCTTATGCGGCGGCTGATCTGAATTATCTGAAATATGTCCAGTCTGCTAACGAAATGAGCCTGACATGCTGGAATCAATCGACGCTCACGGAATATCCGCCTTATGATTTATTGCGCGTTACGGCATCTGATTGGACGCTTACAGAAACATCTTTTGTGGCAGCGATAACTGCGCCCACAAATTGCGCTGTTACAGCACAAGCGTCAACGACTCTTGATACTTGGTATAGTTATGTCGTTACGGCGATTGATGGGGTGACCGGAACGGAAAGTATCGCATCGAATATAGCCTACGTTCAAAATAATGATATTTCCGTCAACGCCGGAGGCAACACGATTACATGGTCGCCCGTCGCGGGCGCATCCAGTTATAATGTTTATGTGGCGACGCCATACTACGCCACAGGGTCGAACGTCGTTCAGGTTGGTGTACCATATGGTTATGTCGGAACGGCATTAGGCACATCGTTTGTCGATACCAATATCGTTGCTGATTTTACAACGACGCCGCCTATAGCTGACGCCCCGTTTGCGCCGGGACAGATTATTGATGTTGTGCCAACGGCTGCTGGAACCGGCTATACGCAGGCTGGCATTACTTACACGGTAACGACGGCAAACGGGAGTGGTTTTGTTGGCGTTCCGATTGTTCTCAGTGGTGGGCTTAACGGCTTTTATATCGAGGATGCCGGAACAGGTTATGCAACGGGAGATACGATAGCGTTCTCGCAATCGGGTGGAAGCGGTGCAACTGCGACATTAACATTCAGCCCCCTGACTGGCAATAATCCAGGGGCAACTGCTTATTTCCAACAACGACGTGTTTACGCCTCAACGCAGAATAATCCCGACACTTACTATATGAGTCAACCGGGCGACTATACGAATATGAGTTCGTCGATTCCTACCGTCGCGTCTGATGCGATTACTGGAACGCCGTGGTCGCAGCAAGTCAATGGTGTTCAGTTTATGACGCCAATGCCGGGCGGTTTGGTCATATTTACGGGCGGTGGTGCGTGGCAGTTAAGTGGTGGCTCGAACGGAGGCATCTCTCCATCAACGCAAGATGCCCAGCCGCAAACGAGATATGGGTGCTCTTCAACATGCGCTCCTATTCCAATCAATTATCATATTCTTTTTGTGCGTGAGAATAACGGCATTATCTATGATCTGGTTTATAACTTTTTTGCCAACATCTATACCGGCACAGATATTACGATTTATTCCAATCATTTGTTTGACAACTATACGGTTGTGAACTGGGCGTATGCCGAAAAGCCGAGCAAGCTGGTTTGGACGGTTCGCAATGACGGCACGATGTTGTCGCTGACATATATTGCCGAACAGGAAGAACAGGGATGGGCGCGGCACGATACGAATGGTTTATTCGTTAATGTCTGCTCGATTGAAGAACCGCCTATTGATGCGGTTTATGTGATAACGCAGCGATTTGTGCGCGGGAATTGGGTCTATTATCACGAACGGTTTGATAATCGTTTGTGGGTATCGTCTGAGAACGTCTTTGCTGTCGATGCCGGGTTATCGACGCCTATTTCGTATCCAGCAGCAACGCTCTTTGCGGCATCTGCAACGGGTAGTCAGAACATCACGGGTGTCGATGTTATTTATGGCGGAACTGGATATACATCCCCAACTGCCGAAGCCATTGACGCGAGTGGCTTGGGAACTGGTGCGACGCTTACGGTGACGCAATCGGCTGGCGTTATAACCGCGATTACACCCGTGGCTACTGGCACAAAATATACTGTGGGCGAAACGCAGATAGTTATTAACGATCCCACGGGAACTGGTGCGGTTGCGAGTCCCATTATCACAAATAACGTGGTGTTCACGGCTTCGACATCCGTGTTTACTTCCGGCATGGTTGGTGATGTTATCCGCATGGGGAATGGGGCGGCGACAATCGTTACCTATACGTCAGGCACATCTGTAACGGCAAACATTACGAGGCCGATCACGGCGACTGTTCCTAACGACCCTAATTTGACGCCAATTCCAGCCGTTGCCAATAACTGGTCTTTGACAACCCCCATATCGGCTGTTACCGGCCTTAATCATTTGGAGGGTTTGACTGTTACCGGATTGGCTGATGGCGGCGTGATTGTGCCTCAGATCGTCACCAATGGCTCCATAACGCTTCAATCTCCCGCATCCATAGTTTGCGTAGGGCTTGCGTTTCTGCCGCAGCTACAGGCCGTATATCTTGAACTGGCGATGCCGGGGAACACAATCCAGACTAAGCGCAAAACCATTCCATCGGCTGGTATCAGGGTGCATGAGACACGCGGCATAAGCGTTGGCAGCAATCAGGTAGATGCATCCACAACGCCGGGGAACGTGAACGTGCCGTGGGTTAATATGATCCCGGTTAAGGAATTAAATCAGAGCGTACCTATGGGGCAACCGATACCGTTGTTTACTGGCGATTATTTCGAGAATATCGGTGGGGACTGGAACGTAAAAGGGCAGATTGCAATTCAGCAGAGTTTTCCCCTACCGCTCAACGTCGATGCCGTGGTTAGCTATTGCGACCTCGGAGATACGCCAGATGAGAAGTAGCCTTGAAACAATTGCTGAAAATGGTTAAGGTATAAATATGTCTCTCTCAGGTTCAGAAATAGGCGGTTATGCCAGTTTAGGAAGTGGCATTCTGAGCGCGTTCGGCTCCATTCAGTCCGGCAACGCATCCTCGGCTGCTGCGAAATACAACGCCGCAATTGCTCAACAGAACGCCCAACTTGCCACTCAGAACGCACAATGGACGGGCGCGGAAGGCGAGCAACAGTATGGAATGGCTGGCCTCGAAGCGCAGCAAAAAGCCGGAAACATCAAGGTTGCCCAAGCCGCCAATGGCGTCGATGTCAATTCGGGTTCCGCGCTAGCTGTGCAAAAGAGCCAGAACGAAATGAGCATGTTGAATCTGGCGAATATCCGCTCGAATGCAGCGCGTCAGGCATACGGGTTTGAAACAAAAGCCTCGCAGGACATGGGGCAAGCGGCACTCTACAAATCGGAGGCCACGCAAGATCAGGCGGCTGGGTTCACGAATGCCGCAAGTGGTTTGTTGAAGGGCGTCGCGCAGTATGAGCAGTTTACGGGGGGAAGCGGGCCTGTTGGTGGGGATTATACTGGAAGTTCGCCGCAGGATCAGGTGACGCAAGATGTTTCCGCCGAAGATGCTTCAACTGGTTATCTAAATTCGCAAAATTCAACTTCCTTTAATAGTCTCATTAGCGGTTTGACTAAAGGACAATTTAATTCTGGAGTGACCGGATAATGCCAGTCGGAGCAAATGTTCCTTACGCGCCAACAGCAGGAGTTACGCCGTCAGAAGGCGTGGCTAACGATACCAATGAAAATCACGCCAATGCCGCTGATTTCGGTGGGCAGGTTGGTGAGGCTACACAGAAACTTGGGGATACCAGCTTAGATATAAGCAGACAATTCTTGATGCAGGCGTCTGAAGCCCAAGCAGAGAATACTCTTGCCAATCAATTCGTTCCGGCTGCGGCTCAATTAAAAGCCAACTTTATGCAGAATAAAGGAATGGATGCGGTTAAGGCACAACCGGCATATTTAGCGTCCATTCAAAATTTAAGAGATCAGTTTATTTCTAATGCTGGCGGCCCATATCAGGCTCAGATTATGAGTCAGTTCATGGCGCGTCACGCTATGATGGAAACTGATAATTCCTCTATGTATGCGATGCAGCAACAGGAGGATTTTGAGAAACAATCTCATGAAGCCATGCTTGACACGTTTTCAGATACCGCTGCTCATAATTACAGCAATCCCAACGCAGTCGCACAAAGCATACAGTCATCGGATGCGCTGACACTAAAGCGCGGCATAGATCAAGGACAGGATCAGCAAACAACAATTCCGTATATTCAAGCACAGGCCAGAGGGCAGATAGTCAATAATGTTGTGGAATCTGCAATTGCCAACAATGATATGCCATCTGCGATTAAAACTTATGACACATACAAAGATTCATTAACGCCAAAAGATGCGCGTGATTTAGAGGTTAAACTTACCCCAAAAATCAATGACTATAATTCAAGAAATATATCAGATCATGTTTTGGGCAATGCGACACAAGCCTATAATGATTTAGTCTATGGGACTGGAACTGGTTCATCGTCGCCAATAGATTTTGTGATGAACCATGAGGGTGGCTTCGTCACAAATGATGGCGGTAAGGGTGCAACAAACTTTGGTATAAATTCAGAGGCCAATCCAGGTGTTGATGTACAGAATTTAACGCAAGATCAGGCGCGTGGTATTATTCAAACCAAGTATGCCAATGCTATTGGTGCAGATAAGATGTCCCCTGCGTTGGCGGCTGTTGCTGTGGATAGCGCCGTTAATATGGGCGTTACGAAAACGCAGACACTTCTCGCACAAGCTAACGGCGACCCACAGAAACTGATTGATTTGCGTCGTCAGGAATATCAGCGTCTGGCAACGAATGACCCCGCAAGATACGCGCAATATCTTCCAACATGGAATAGTCGTCTTGATGATTTGCAGAAAACAATTTCTCAACCACAAGGCGCACAGCCCCAATCAATAGCGTCTGATGGAAAGGCAATTCCAAGCATTGCTGATTACTATAAAGCAAATTATGCCACGCTTCTTGATAACGCAAAGAATGAGGCCATTAAGCAAAACCCGAACGACCCTGATTTTGTCGATACAACCGTTTCCCATGTAAAACAGCACATGGACGCCATTATTGAGTCATATCAAAAGGCAAACGATTCCGATCTTGATTTGGTGACACGCGGCGTAAATGGGGATTTCACCAAGGGCGTTGCGCCAACCACAAAAGACCAGCTTTTCGCCGGAAGTCAGGATGTTCAAGCGGCGTGGACTAGATTGCAGGTAAGTAATCCGAAGGCGATCAAAGAATTATCGACAGGACTTCTTGGAAGCAAAGACACCAAAGATTATGGCAGTGAATACTGGAACACGTTTGCCAAGATACAGTCTGGGGATATTACGAATTTGTCGCAGGTTATGCCATTGGCAAACGGCTCTCAATTGACGCGATCTGGTCTAAAGCAAATCAAAGAAGATTTGAACGACAAGAATGATTTCGGCACAAGAAAGAAAGCTGCTTTCGATATAATTAAAGATCAAATGGTTTCTGGTTCGTATGATACTGAAGGCAAGAAGGCTTGGGATGCTGCGATTCCAGTGTTGACGACCGCTATTCAAAAGAGAGAGGCGGCACAGATTCCGCCATCACGATACTTCGAACCCACGGATAAAGAATATATTGGCAATGATGTTCTTCAAACAATGCCATCAACAGCGCAATCTGTAGTCATTAAGTCTGCGCCAGAAACAAGGCCGAGAAATCTTCAAGACGTTCTCTATGATGCGTCGAAAGTACAGAATGACCCTGCGAAATTACGGGCATATATGGTTGAAGCAAGATCAATGGGATGGAAGCCAAGCCCAAGCGTTCCGTTGGCAGGTAATCAATAATGACCGATCCGTTTGACCCCGTACCAGATCAGCCTACTGGCGGCTCAGATAATGCACCCGCACCAGTACAGGACGCGCAACAGCCTGTTGGCTCTGACGTTGCTCCCCAACAACAGCCTTCACCACCAGTTCTATCGCACGAATCTGATGCCGATGTAGCCGCGTTTGCTGCGGAGGCTCAAAAGGCTTCCGAGCAAGATACTATCGACGAATCTTCGTTCAAGAACGATGTATCTGAATATATGCAGACACCTGAAGCGATAACCAAAAACGCGGCAGAACAAGCTCCCATTCAGCAACAAAAAGAGGTTGATGATTACGTTTCCACAATGAATCCCATTGATAGGGATGCTTTTCAGTCAATACTAAAATCCTCTCCTGATAATGCCAAGGCGATGATGAATGTTGACAAGGCAGTTAGTCAGGCTGGAAGTCTCGCCAGAACTGTTTTTGATGCCATTGGCAATCTTGGAAACGCATTAGATGGTCATGTTGCTGATACCGTTAAGGCGATTATTGCGCCCCCGACTGCTGCTGATGAATTGCATGATGAAGTAATTAGCGACGATTATAAATCCTTCAAAAATTCACAGGATTATAAGGATGGGCTACAGAACCTAGAAACACTCGCGTCTGATATAGTATCGCCATACGCCAAGGCATTTATACAGAGTTCCTACATAGATCAGTTGGGAACTACCATGAAATCTTTCGAGCCAGAGGTTGATGAGCGTGGCGTGAGTACAGAAAATCCAATTGAAGCCATCATGCGCGGCATGACGATGATTCCAGCCGGATTTATGGCAATATCTGGGGGTGGTGCCGCTACGCAGACGATTGCTGAAGGCATGGGGTTTAGCAAACAGGATGCGATAGATATTGGTCAGGGGACTTGGCAAATACTGGCTGCGGCTGAAGGGGTTCCGACTGAACAGGTTCCGCATGTCACCATTACGAGACAGCCGATGTGGGAAACTGCATCAAAAGATATTCCTGAACCAGACTTGGTTACAAAACTAAAGGAAACGAGTGCCAACGGCACTGAAGATCAGTTCTTTAATGAACCAATTGTTTATGATGCCAATAAGACGCCAATCGCGCCGGATCAAGAAGTATCACCGGTTCGCGTAAATCAGCCTCAGACAATTCACGATATTGTCAGGCAGAATAATCCAGAAGTATTTTCTAAATGGGATGCAATTTCATCGAAACTTGAAAGATTGCACGGATGGATTAGCGATCTGGCACAGAAACGCGACGATAACATTATGAGTGACCCTGATGTTGTCGAAGCAAAAGGTAAAGTCGATGATCTGACAGACACTAATAATCAAAAGATAAAGACGATACTTGATAAAGTTAATGGCGTTGAGGATAGGCTTACGAAGAATAAAGCCGCCACGGTTGCGGATTTGCGTTCACAAATATCTGATGCGAATGACGCATTGAATGATCTGGTTGAGGGGAAAAAGACTGAAGATACGCCGGATATGACAATGGTAAGAAACCAGATTGGCGATTTGGCAAGAGAGAAAAGCGGATTGGCCGATGATGTTAATAAGGCGTATCAGGATGCTCAACAACAGATGCCTGAAACCAAGACGGTTCCAGAGCCTACATTCAATGTTGCCAAGGAAAACCCAGAGCCATATTTGGGCGAAGTAATAGGAGAGAAAGAGCCAGAACAGCCTTCACAACAAGATACGATGCGAAACAATGTCATCGGGGATATTGTCCAGAAACTTACTGCGGCTGGCAGAAGCACGGAAGAAGCGACTGCACAGGCACACGTGGTTAGCAGCTTCTTTCAAACCATGTCGGATTTATACGGTGGGGCGAAAGGCACGATTGAGGATTGGTATCGGAATGAAGG
Organism: Alphaproteobacteria bacterium; assembly: GCA_049697595.1. Lineage (GTDB taxonomy): Bacteria > Pseudomonadota > Alphaproteobacteria > UBA9219 > UBA9219 > CAIXLI01. The sequence goes on along the minus strand of JBAVWC010000438.1, from coordinate 40,924 downwards.
TGCCAATGTTGTCAAACAGGGCGAAAGAACCAAGCAACTCGCGCAAAAGGGCGCATTGGAGCAAAAGGCAAAAGGATCATACATACCTTCGTATATATCCAATACGGGCAGCGCGATAATACGATTGATGAAAAGAGCCGATGCCTCAACCTTTATCCATGAAAGCGCACACCACTTTCTTGACATAATGGTTAAATATGCTTCTGAAGAAGGTGCGCCAAAGCAACTGGTTGATGATGTTGCTAAAATCAGGGAATGGCTCGGTAAGTCCAAGGGCAATTTCAGTGGGTTCACTCGGTTGCAACATGAGTCTTTTGCAAGAGCTTTTGAGAGGTATTTCCTAGAAGGTCATGCGCCAACCGAAGGAATGGCTGACGTATTCGCCAAAATCAAGAAAATGTTCACGGATATTTATAAATCTGTTGCTAATATACCAGATCAGAAAGTACAGATTAACGATGATGTAAGGCAAGTATTTGATCGGATGCTCGGCAAGAAGAGCGAAACAATTATCTCATCGAAAGAGGAAACAGGAAAAGAATTTGCTGATTTGCATGTTCAGGATGCTAAGGAGACAGCCCCCAAAGATGCTGCGGCAGCAATGGATAATGTCAAGGCCGAGATAAGCAAACTGGCTGAGAACAACGACAAGGAGGCTTACGATGCAATCAAGTCAGGCGAAGCTGAAACAGGCGCAGGGAATACTGTCGGCACTGAGCAACCTTCAGGCGAAGGCACCCACACCGCTACGCCAGAATCTAGTGAGGTCGGCGCAGGCAATGGTGGACTTGGGGAACAAGGCGGCGGATTACGAGCAACAGAACCCGCTGATGCAGACAGAAATGCAGCCGGAGGAACGGGAGCAGGAGAGCCAAGCGGGGATTCCGCAGAACGACCCGCTGATGAACCCGTAGAATCATCAAAATCAGCAGCAGGTCAAACCGCCTATTTAGACAAGGACGGTAGATTTAGGTTCGATAAGTTTAATACCAGCGATGACGCTATGGCAGCCATGAAAGAAATGGCAGCAAGAAATTCTGATTTCTTGGATGCCAGATATGGGACGGCAGCATATACACAAAAGAAATTAATTGCTGCAAACAAACAAATGGTGGCTCAATTATCAGAACAGGTTGCGTTGCTAATAAACAAAGAGAGATCACCCGAAGATTATCTGGAATACACCAGAGCCACACAGCAACTCGAAATTGCTATGCGACTCCGAGCTGAATTTCAATCTGATTGGGGACATGCTGGACATGAGTTACAGAAAGTTGTCAGCACATTAAATGTGCCAGACCCAGTTGCTTTGGCCAAAAGGATAACCGGAAAGTCACTTCTTCAGCTTGATGAAGAAATGAAATTGATGAACACGATTGATAAACCTCTCGCTAAGGCAGAATTTGCTGCCGATATGAGGACGGGCCGATACGCGGCATTTGAGGACGCAACACTCGCCTTTTTCAGAAACAACATCCTGTCAAATCCGCTTACACATTTGGCGTATCTGTCGTCAAACTACGTAAAGATATATGGGCGTATTCTGGTGAACACACCATTCGCGGCATTGGCTGGAAAGATTATGCGTGACAAAGATCGCGTATCCATGAAGCAAATCCCATATATGCTTAGTGTCGTCCATAACGCTACAATGAACGCCTATCCGGTAGCTGTTGCCGCAATAAAATCTGGCGTTCCATTTATGCGCGGTTCTGTGCAAGGGCTTGTGCGTGTTGCGTTTGATGAGATTTTCGAGAACAAGGCATCTGACTTGACAAAAGATGAAAAGGCTTTCTTGCGTTCAGTTAAAAATAAAAACGATTACAAGGGGCTTACCGATGAAGAAATTAAAGATAAAAAGAAGGCACAAAAAGACGCCGTACAAGCATCTTTAGATGCAGCAAAACAAGAAGTAAAAGACAAGAATGTAAAAGTATCAGACATAAATGAAAATCTTGTTCTCGAAAATGCAGATAAAGAAGCTGCCGCCAAACAAGCTGCCGAATATCCCGCTATCCATAATTATTTAGCGGAAGCAGTAGAATCTGGAACGAAGGCATATAAACAATCTTTGCCCGGCAAACTTGGCCGCGCACTCACTCTATCCGAGCGTAGTATTCAGGGCATACACACACTTTCTTACTCAACCAATTACGAGATGAGGGTGGGAGAGAAGGCGTTTCAGAGCGCAATGAAGAAAGGTCTTGATGGCGACGAATTAAACGATTATCTCACTCAATATACACAGAAGCCGCCACTGGATGTTATGCAGTACGCGCATGAAATGGCTTTGCGTGACATTTATATCAAATCATCTGTGCCGGAGGTTGATCGTTTTCTCTCTATTCTAACAAGCCATAGTTTACCCGGACTTCGGCTCGTCACTGGACTTGCGATGCCGTTTGCGAAAATCGGTGTCAATATGATTGATAGCGGGTTAATCGAGACAACGCCGCTTGGGTTTATCAAACAATCCGTCAGAGATGACCTGTCTGGACGCAACGGGGCAATAGCCAAGCAATATGCTGTCTCCAAGATGATGTTGGGCGCGAGTGCTGGAACCGTCGCTTTTGGGTTGGGTCTAAGTGGGTTTCTCACTGGTGGTGGCCCAAGTGATTATAAAGAGCGCGAAAATCTTATGGCGACTGGATGGCGTCCATACAGTGCCGACTTCGGCGGTGTTTATGTGCCGTATAGAAAATGGCTTGGTGAAATGGCACCTCTTGTTGGACTTACGGTTGATTTTGCCGATGGAATACACAGTCTAGCGGAACATGAAAGAACGCATGTAGCCGCTGGATTGGCGGCGAGTTTCAGCGAAAACATCATCAACGATACATGGATGAATGGGCTGTCCAATTTAATTAGTGCTTTCAGAGACCCTCATAGAGCGTGGACATACGCAGGAAATATCGCAACTGGGTTTGTCCCATATTCAGCCGCAGCGAACATGGTTCGGCAGCAAACTGATTTGAGTGCGCGATCCACTACGAGCAACGGCATTGAAAATCTATGGGGTCTCGCACCCAAGATAGCCAACAGGATTCCGTTGGCATCCCTGATGCTAAATCAGAAAGTCGATGTGCTAGGAACGCCATTGCCAAGCGGAACCAATATGGGCGTTTCATTAAACAGGGATAACCCAATCATTCAAAAACTCAATCAGATTGATATTGGGATTAAATCTGTTCCGTCGAATATCAAGGGTGTTCAATTGACGCCAGATCAATACCATGAATATGCTGTTTCCTCTGGGCTTATATTAAAGAACCTGCTGTGGAAGGATAACGGTAAGGGGCTTATACAGACGGCTGGTTTTAATAAACTTTCACACTACGACCAAGCAAGAGAGGTTGCCGCTGCTGTTACTTCATCCAGAGACATCGCAGCATCTAAACTTGGGCATAAATACCCGCAAATAATGAAGGATGCTGATGCGGCAAAGAGAAAACTTCATACCGAATAATAACACCCCCGCGCACACATACGCACAAACCTACAATGATATGGAAATCAATACTATAGCATGGTAGTATGCGGGGGAAAACAATCCTTGTGGAGTGAGCTTTGACTATCTCGTCGTCGCAAAGTATCGCTACACTTCTCGGGTCTGGGAGTGTCTCTACATGGGACTTTTCATTCGTCCCCGATGCCGCGTCTTACGTTTATGTGACATACACAAACGCTTCCGGCACAGCAACCCCGCTCTCTCCCACGCAATACACGATCACAATCAATCCTCCTGCGACGGGGCAGTTGTGGAGCAATTCGTTTACAATCGAATATCCTCTCACGGGTTCGCCGATTGCCAATGGCACATCGCTAACGGTTCAACGTATTTTGCCATTGCAGCAATTAACGTCGCTGTCGAATCAGGGTAATTTCTATCCTGCTGCGGTTGAGGCTGCGCTCGATACTTTGGAGATGCAGATACAACAAGTATCCGCTCGCACAGGAGCCTATCGCGGCATTTGGGTAACGGGAGCCGTCTATAACTTCGGCGACATCGTTCAGGACGGCGTGAACGGGGCTTATACGAATAATATCTATGTCGCGGCTCAAGGCAACACTTCTGGCGTTTGGGCTGCTGATTTAGCGGCTGGTGATTGGGTTTTGGCTATTTCGGTGGCTACGTTGCAACCTCCGGGGTCGTTCTTGCCGCTGACGGGTGGGACGGTTTCGGGGAATTTGACGGTTAGTGGGACGACGACTACAGCCGCTATTAATGCTTCTGGCACTATTACGGGTAACGTGACTGGCAACGTGACTGGCAACGTGACTGGCAACGTGACGGGGAATACCAACGGATTAGTCACCACATCCTCCATCAACGGCGGCCAATTCGCTGGCCTCCGCAATCGCATCATCAACGGCAGTATGAGTGTCGATCAACGCAATGCGGGAAATTCACAGACCATCACGGCAGCAGCGGCTTTGGCATATACGGTTGACCGCTTCTATGCCTACTGCACAGGCGCGAATGTCACAGGGCAGCAAGTCGCAGGAACCGCACCGACGCAGAAAGTTTATCAGTTCACGGGCGCGGCGAGTGTCACGGCGATTGGCTTTGGTCAGCGTATCGAGGCTGCGAATATCTACGACCTCGAAGGTTCAACGGCTACGCTGTCGGCGGAACTGTCGAATAGTTTGCTCACGAGTGTAACATGGACGGCTTATTACGCCACGACGACCGCTGATACATTTGGGAGTTTGGCATCGCCTACGGTTACGCAAATTGCCACAGGCACGTTCACGGTCAATTCGACGCCTACGGTCTATTCGACGCAGATTGCATTGCCAGCGGGTGCGGAAAAAGGCGTCCAGATTGTTTTCTCGGTCGGAGCGCAGACATCAGGAACGTGGACAATCGGTAAGGTTCAACTTGAGAACGGTTCGGTTGCAACGCCGTTTGAGCGTAGGCCGATTGGGTTGGAGTTGGCGTTGTGTCAGAGGTATTATGCAACCACCTACGGCCTTGGCGTAACTCCCGGAACAGCCACAAGGGTTGGGCTGGTCGGCGGGGTAGTTGGGGTCGCAACCGCAGATGCTTACCAAACATTCCAGTTCCCTGTAGCCATGAGAGCAGCGGCTACCGTTACAGACTGGGATGGAGCGGGTAATATCGGGAAAGCCTCTTCGATAACAGCGGGAACCTGGACTGACAGTGTGGATATAGTTGGGTCAATGCCCTATACCTCCACGACTGGGTTTATGATGTATATCGGTATCGTGACGGATGCAAATTCATTCTCCCACTACACAGCATCAGCGGAGCTATAATCATGTACCAACTCACATCAGGCACTTCGATCATCAGAACAGCAGATGGAGCAACAATCCCTGCTGACTCGTGTAATGCTGACTATCAAGCATATCTCGCATGGTTGGCTGTGCCAAACACGCCCACACCCTACACGCCACCCAATCTTTTACCCCAACAAGCCCAATCCGCCCTCACCAAAACCGACACAACCATGCTTCGTGTCCAAGAAGCAATCACGCTCGGACTGACAACCGCGACAACCGCAGACGTTGTGGCGTTCGTGCATTACCGTAAAGCGTTAAGAGCAATAGTTGACGGCACAGACACAACCAGCACATCGCTACCAGCGCAACCAGCGTATCCGGCAAACACATGAAACTCACCCTAATCATCATTGCACTAATCACCATCGCAGGTGTCGCCTATGCGCAATCTACTGCAAGCCAAGTCCTGCTTGGCTATCAGACTGTCGTGAACGGGCAGATTGTTTGGAGTCCTTATACGGTTGCGAATCCAATGCCAACATCGAGTAACTGAAATGACAAAATACGAATATCGCCTACTCGACATATCAGCCAAGGACGCTGAAAAAGCCCTTAATGATTTGGGCGCACAAGGTTGGGATGTTGGTTCGATAACCGATATATCCGTTAGCTTGATGCGGATAGTTTTGAAGCGACCAGTTCCGACTGGAACGATTGCACTACTTGGAGGTAACTAATGGCAACATTATTTTTGACCGAATATGGCTCTACGGGGTATGCAGTAAAGACGCATCCATCGAACTATCCTGCTGCTGGCAATATTCTGGCTGAACAGGCCGTATCTCTGTCATCCTCATCGGCTCAGTGTTCTGCGCTTAATGCAGGCACTACGTTGATTGAATTATGTTCTGACACAGACTGCTATCTCGCATTTGGCACAAATCCAACGGCGACCGCGAGTTATCACTATCTGCCAGCAAAGACGGTTAGATATTATGTAGCGAGCGGTGCGACCTTACTTGCTGCCATAACCTAATAGGAGAAACCCATGTCCACCATAGACCAACAATTAATCGACCTATCATCCATCCTTGCCATTGTCACTAATCCCGACATGGTGGCAAAGAACATTGTCAAATTGCGCGACGATATGGTGAAGGCAGACAAGATGCTGACAACCGTTCAAGGCACGAAAGAAGAAGCCGAGAAACGTCATGCTTTGGCGTTACAGGTTGAACAGGGCGCGGCTGATCGTCACGCAAACCTAGACGCCCGCGAAAACGAATTGAAAAAAAAAGAACAGCACTGGCTTGACAAAGACACGCAGCAAAAAGAAGCCGAAAAAGCTTTCAATGAAATTAAGCTTCAACATGCTGCGCGTGTGCGTGACGCTGAACAAAAAGAAACGGCCAATGCCAAGAGAGCCGCATCACTAGACGAACGCGAGGCTTTTATCAGCAAGCGTGATGCGGAGAGTGCAAAGTTGCATGAAACTGCTGCTCAACTAAAAGCTGCTTATGAGGCTAAAGTTGAAAGTATTCGTGATTTTGCGTCACAGGTTGGGTAAGATGAAACGTCTGCTTGCGCTCTTGTTGCTGATTTCGCCACCAGTCTGGGCGCAAAGTACGGCTTCCCAAACGGTTCCCGGTACGCTGTCGATTGTGAGTGGGTTTGCAAAGTGGGCACCTATTTCTTCCACCAATCAGTTGCCAATTAGCGTAACGGATTCAGGAAACCATTCGGGTTATTGCTTTACTTCCAATGGTTCTGGCTCTCCAGCTACGTTTCAGGCATGTGGTGGTTCCGGCGGCTCCCCCGGCGGTTCCTCCACCGATGTACAGTTCAACAACGGCTCAGGCTTCGGGGGTGATAGCGGGTTTACGTATGGCTCTGGCGCGGTTGCAATTGGCACATCGCTTGCAATTGGCACCACAGCACAAAACGGCGCATTGAATGTTGTGGGGGCGGTTAACCTTAGCACACCTCTGACGGTGGCGAATGGTGGGACGGGGTGGGTCTACCCTTCTGGCGGAGACGACACGGCAAACATAAACACAGCACTATCCACTTACAATAATGTGACACTCTACCCGGGCTTTACGTATAATATCAGTGCCACCATACCTGTTGGCGCTTCACAGACTGTGAACTTTAATAACGCAACCATTAAAGCCTCGTCTGGTTTTTCCGGCACATCTATGTTTAAGTATATAAGCGGCGGCGTTAATTCTTTTAGTGAAATAAAAGAAGGAAACTTAGATTGTAATTGGAACGCCACTATTGGTGTTGAAAGTTATGACAGTTACGATACCTCTACACACGATCTCAATATCTGGCGCTGCACAACATACGGCGTTGAGATAGGTTCTGACGCTAGCCTCACAATTACTGATAATGACCTATTCAAGATTTTTGTGGATATGAACCCAAGCTACACCCCCGTGGCAGGACATTTAGAAAATAGTTCATCGAGTATTGGCATATATTCCAACAACGCCACAGATGGACGCATCTGTAATAGCGAAGTCATAGGATACCGTGTTGGATTTGAAAACGCTGGCCCCGGAGACACAAATTATTGTGGGCACAATCACGCTTGGACACGACCTGCTAATGGGCCAATGGTAGCAGGGTTTGTTTTCATGACGAGTGCCATTGGTGACGATATATTTGCAGATACGCCTTCAAATTGGTATGCAACTTCGACATCAACCTACGCCCAAGACGGCACTATTACCGCCCTGTATGGTATGAAGTTTTATAGTTATGCATTTCATTTCAATCATCTCCTTGTGTTTAATAACCCTGTCTCGACTTTAGGAGGAACCAATAATCTCTTGACGGCTTTTTATATAGACTCTGGTTTAAGTACGGGAGCCTTTGGTACTCTGGGAGATGTTTATGTTACAAACGAGTCCAACGCAGGCTTTAAGTTTAATTCCCTGTGGAGCACACTTCCTACAAATTTAGATGTTGTCGGATATAATGATGATGGGGCTTCCTTATTCACCACAAGTTCTGCTGGGCGCGGCACCACTTTCGGCAACTCACTTGTTACTGTTAGCTCTGGTCTGAGCGTAACCGCAAGTTCTGGGTACAAACTAGGAGCGGCGAACGCTTTGTCTTACCCGTCCCAAGACAACACCACTGGGGGAACTATTGCCGTTGGCAATGGTGCTTTAGTCGGCCTTTCGGCAACAGCGGCTAATTATCGGAGCAATGCTTTTGGTTATCAGGCTATAGGCAATGGAACCAAGACGACCGCATCTGTTGATAATGATGCTTTCGGTTTTGAGGCACTATACGGGGTGACCAGCGGAAATCAAAACATTGCGATGGGTTCTAGTGCCGGGATGAGCGACACATCGGGCGCAAACAATGTCTTTCTCGGCTTCAATGCTGGCTATGATGTTTCGTCAGGTGGGACAAATACGGCGGTTGGAGCAAACGCGCTGGTGTCTGCTTTCTCTACCGCGCTAACAGGATCGAACAACACAGCGGCGGGAAGTTCGGCACTTTATGCCGTCCAAGGAGCAGCATCTAGCAACACGGGTCTCGGGCAGAAGGCCGGATACACCATAACTACGGGCGGCCAGAATACGATTATTGGCGCACAGGTTGGTAGCACAATTCTGACAACAGGTTCGAATAACATCCTAATAGGCACGAGCGCGACCACCACAACAAACGGCGCAGCCGACACGAACGAGATTGCGATTGGCGGGGTTGGGCTTGGGAGTAATACGACGGAGATTGGGCTGTCGGGTACGACGACTGCGACGACGATTTACGGTAGTCTTGCAACCGGCGCGGTGACGGCGACAAGTTTTGCGGGTGCGGGAACTGGATTAACAGGGACGGCGGCATCGTTGAGCGTTGGGGGGACTGCTGCTACGCTATCCGGCGCTTTATCAGCTAATCAACTTCTCGGCTCTCTGACAGCAGTTGCGCCGACAGGACAAACCGTTCCTTCATGCTCGACAGCATCGAGCGCATTGCTATGGACATCAGGCACAGGCTTTTCTTGCAACACCAGCGTCACTGCGGCAGCCGTTCCTGCATCTGGGTTAACGGGAACGACACTTGCATCTAGCGTTGTCACATCGTCGCTCACCGCCGTCGGGACGATTGCAACAGGCGTATGGAGTGGTACGGCTTTGCTGGCAGCGAAGATTCCTGCCGATGTTGCTTATCTCGATGTCGCCCAATCATGGACAGCCGGGCAGGCGGTAACAAAATCTACGCCAGCGATCAGTACCGCAACATTTACGCCTAACTTTGCAGCCAGCACGAACTTCGACATTGGGCTTGTGCATGCGTCTTGTCCTTGTACGCTTGCCAATCCGTCCAGCATCACGGCGGGGCAATCTGGGGTAATCGCAATCATCCAGAGCGCTACGGGCAGCGATACGATTACGACATACGGAACGGATTATGTTTTCACAAACGGAGCGCCGACTTTAAGCACCACAGCGAGTGCCACCGATTACTACTCGTATTATGTAGAAGACTCGACGCATATCCGCATGTCGTTTTTACCTGCAACCGCTAATCCGTCTCTAGCTGGTAGTTCGGGGACACCAACATGCGGCACAGGCTGCGCGTCCATTACTTCGGGGTCAACCAATGCGCGTGGCTCGATGGTCAGTTCATCGAGCGTGACTTCGGCTACAGTCAACTGGTCTGGAACTCTCTCCTATACGCCATTTTGCACGATAAGCGATAGCAACACCTCAGCGGTCATGGATATTTCTGCGCTCACTTCTTCTGCCCTGACGGTCAGCATGGCCAGCGCACTTAGCGCGGTAACGATTTACTGGATATGTGTGCAATGAGAAACATGAAAACTTTTGCTCTTATAGTTTTACTCATATTGTGCCGGGTACTTCCTGCCCATGCTACGCAGTACGTTAACAGCGTTCAGCATGGCAGCGTCACAATTGCATCAGGTTCTTTGACGGGGACGGCCTCTATTACGGCAACGGTAGGCACGCCATTTTTGGTATTTCAAGGCTGCACCACGAGCGCGGCGGCGTCAAACGGACAGGCTTATGCACGCATAGCGTTGTCTGGAACGACTATTACAGCCACGCGCGGCGTCAGCAGCACGACAACGGTAAACTGCACATTCGATGTGGTTGACGCGACGAGCAATCTCGTTAGTTCAGTTCAAACCGGCACCATCTCAATGACAACCGGTACCGGCGTCACGTCAATGATTTCAGCGGTCACGACAGCAAATTCCAGCGTTTTCTATGAGGGCATGAGTCAGACGCTTACCTCACAGCATTTCGATTTAAACACGTATGTCGTCACTCTTACGAATACCACGACCGTTACGGGTACTCTTATTAATGGCGGTTCTGGCACCACAATCGGTGGCTATCAGGTCGTCAACTGGAATCCAGCAGCTCTTAATTCAAGTACACAACAATTTGTTCATACATGGACAGACAGTTCTGGTAGCACATCGACGCAAGCGATTACATCTGTTACTCTAGCCAATGCTATGTGCATCTTCGAAGGCGGCGGATCACCAAACGGCGACACGACCGTCGAAGAACAGCCAACGATACAGCTTACAGCGCCCACAACTGTAACAATCACGATTGGCGACAGCGCAGACGGTAACACGCAGCAAGACAATTTCGTCGTGGTCGAATTTGTTTCAGGCGTGCTTCAACAGTCGGCGCAGCGCGGCACGATTGCATTGTCGGCAGCCACAAACAATACGGCAACGATTACGAGTTCTGCCACGACGTCCAGCATGCTCAATTGGAATGGATTCCGATCCTCAACAGCGACTAATACCACGCATGCCACGATCATGCCGTCCGAAACTCTGACAAATGCGACGACAGTGACGGCTAATCTCAACACAGCCGGGTCTATTACCGATGCTTATGAGGTTCTTAACTTTCAGAATACCGGGGGCGCAGCGACCGTGTTTCCGAGCCGTCCGGACGCTTTCACATTTAACGGGTTTCCATAACCGGCGTTTACGGGCGGGGTTCAAATTGAATAACGATCACATCCTTCTAAAAATGTCGATCCTAAGCCGAGTACGCTGCATCGAACATGAGTTATTGAATAAGTGTGAATCGGATGAAAGAATTTCAAGACATTTGGAAGAAATACAATCACTCTTTCAAAATACTGAATACGATGATACACTTGAGATAACTACAACCCTTTGCAAAGGAAAATGGAAATGACTTTCTTTCTCGTAAAAGCTGCTGACGAAGCCTTCGCCGGCAATCTGCAAGCCGCATTATCTACGCTGACCTCTGGCGCATCGCCTGCTGTTAAGACGGTAGAGGATGACCTTGGAGACGCCGTTAGCGCGTTTCTGAAGGCGTTCGCACCGGCTGAAGCCAAAACCGTCCTGACGAGCCTTACAACCGCCCTGACGAGCGGCGTGAGTGCTGGATTGGCTACGGCGGCGGCTGGAACGGTTGCCAATGCGGTCGCGGCTGAACCCGCTGCTGCTCCTGACCTCTCGGCTGCTGGCGCTGCTGCTTTGGCTGCGGTGTAACAAATGCCAGTGTGGCTTGTTCCACTTCTGGTTAAATACGGGATTCCGCTAGTAATTTCTATTTTGCAAAAAACAGGAATTATTAGCGGAGTCGAGGCTGACGGCATCAAAGCTGGAACGCATGTTCTAAAGGCCGTCGAGAGCGTCAAAACCTACAGCCAGCCCGATGATTTCCCGGATGCCGTTAATCAAATTCCAGTGCAGACCAATCTGACGAACAACGGAAACCCAGTGGGAGACTGAGATGCAAGAAAAGACAGATTGGCACCTCGATAAAAAAATCACCATAGGTGTGATTGTCGCCATTCTTATCAATGCCGGTTCGTCTATCTGGTATGCCAGCAAGTTAGACTCCCAGGTTCAGGCCACCGAAACTGAGGTTTTGTCTCTTAAGGTGTGGAAAGAAAAACAGGATGATGACCGCGAACGCATTAATTCCAGCCTCGCCACGGTCAACCAGAAGCTAACCGACCAAGGCGACTTGATACGCAGGATTGACGACATTCTCGAAAGCGGAATGAAGAGGAAGTTTCAGTGAACCCGAACCAGAAAGCCTTCCTTGACAGTATCGCTTGGAGCGAAGGCACGAGCCTCATTCCCAATAGCGACAACGGATATATGGTTCTCGTCGGATCGACCCCCACTCACCCCCTCCTCTTTACCTCATACGCCGATCATCCGCGCATCTTGAACACAGCGTTGGATTCTACGGCAGCGGGTCGCTACCAGCTTCTAGGGCGTTATTACGACGCCTACAAACTCATGCTAGACCTGCCTGACTTCTCGCCGGACAGCCAAGACACGATTGCCTTACGCCAGATATTCGAGAGCGGCGCAGCCGACGACGTTATCAACGGCAATTTCATAACTGCCATGTCCAAGGTGGCGCATATATGGGCTTCATTGCCTGGGGCGACATATGGACAACACACAAACACGATTGCCGCACTCACGGAGGCTTATACGGCGGCGGGTGGCACTCTTGCATGACCCACGCCGAGAAATGCCTGTGCGAGGCTATGCGGCGGTATAGAATGGGATGCAGATGGAAATAACTTTTTCCGACCGCCAAAAAGCCAAGCGCATAATAGAGGATTTGCGGCGCGATTATACGCAGACGAAAATCGCCAAGCTCATGGGGCTGAACGAAAGCAGCATATCAATGGCGCGAAGTATGTGGATGCAGCCGGGTCGATCTCACTACGGTTGCCCGAAGGCTGCGATAGCTAGGATACTCGAATATGGCAAGTTGTTGGGGATGCGCCGGTAACTGCCTTGGATGTAACAAATGCCTGTCGGCAGACTGCTTATTCGGCATATTCACAGCATCCAATTCTAGTGTTAAAACTTCCGGAACCTTATAACACTTAATAGGAAGCTTATAACAGTTAAGCCAATGCTTGTTTTGGGGTTAATGGTTGCACTTCGGACATGGTATGCCGCGCTTGGCTTCCGTGACCGTTCTCATATTCACCCATTCTTCTTTATGCCCACAGTGTGTACATTCAAAACAACAGGCCATTTCAAATCCATCGCTTCCATCTCCAGCATCGTAAACGTGCATCAACCATTCCCGCTTCTTTCGTGGCTTAGTCGGTTTCGGTAAAAGGTCGAGTTGGTTGCGCATATTTCGGGGTTAGGGTTGCTTGTGTTTTGCAAGTATCTTGTCAAGCATTTCTAGAGGGATGCGCGTCTCAATCTCTATGTCTTGCCAGTCGATAATAACGGCAAGATAGCCGTTCCGAAGCTTAAGGCTTTCAAGTTCCCCGTAATGAGTTTCTATCATAGAGCCTGTGCCCGAGATGATTCCATCGTCGTTAATTCCTTCGAGGAAATTTTCCGGTATCTTAAACATGCTGGATCCGTTTTTTTGGGTTAAGGTTGCTTTAGGTTTTTAATAGAAACTATATAGTCATTCAGCTCATTAACAGCCTGAATGGCATCCATGCGATCTTTTTGCTCAGTGGCATTTACCGCACGAGTCCACCAGACTTGTTTGTTGTATTCTGCTTGCTCCAGTTCCGACATATCATCTCTCCACCTAACCATAGTTACGCACACATACTGCGCACAGAAACTTTGTGTAGATCGTTTAATTCCTGTTGGCTAAGACCTTTCGGGATTGTCCAGAGCCTTGGCCCACCTTTCGGAGGCAGATAGCCAGCTTCGCCAGAACTCTTGATTGTCTTGTAACACTCCGCGCCAACAAACACCGTCTGGCCGTCACGGGTATCAACCATATATGGGTTGCCACCAAGTCTTTTATCGCAAGCGAAGCAAGTTCCTAAAGACATGATCGTTCTCACATTTTGGGGTTAGGGTTGCTTGGCGCTTAGTTTCTCAAGATAACCATTTGCAGCCTTGAGAATGTTGTCGGGCAGTTTAGCTATCTCTGCGTTGTTGGTCACAGCGTAGGCACCAGTAATCGTGTAAATCTGGCTTTGATCTGGTAAAAACACATCAAGGATTGCTAACAGTACGACAAAACCAGAAAGTTTCTTCATGTAGGAAAGAACTGCGGCTGATTTCCTCTTATCGTCATCATCGTATTCAACCGATTTCATGACGGCGATTGCGATTCCCAAAATGATGAGGGTAACGATCCCCAAAATTGTAAAAGTTCCAACCCATCCAGCAGCCGATGGTAGTACACAAAATATCAAATATAGGAAAGGTAAACTCATTTTTTTGTCCAATTCTGGGGTTAGGGGTTAAATTGGTCTGAATGGCAGGATTTGAACCTACGACCCTCGCGTCCCAAACGCGATGCTCTACCAAGCTGAGCTACATTCAGAAAGTCTTGGACGCTGGAGGCTTTACGGCATGTCCGGTGTTCGCCCGTGGCGGCACGCCCATGTTTCTCCGTAATGCTGTACTTATTCGACATATTCGTACCGTCCAAGGTTGGGGTTAGTTGGTTAAACAGCTTTAGGTAGGCCATTTTCATGTTGCCATACCTTCAATTTAAGAATTTCAATCTCCGCGATTAGGCGCAAAGTTTCATCAGGACTACATGGGTGACTCTGTTTCGCCATCTCACGCAGTTCGGCCATTCTTTCGTCATTCATTTTATTCTCCGTTTCTGGGGTTAGGGTTCAGTTTTATTTCTCATCGTGCTTGACACTGTTTATAAACCCGTGATATACACTTCGTCAAGCACAATCTGAGTGCGTCAACCATAAAATATGAAAATGACACATAAAGCCTATATTTCAGACAAAACTTGGAGAACGGCGCAGTATCAGGCCGATGCCTTCGCAACACATTTTGGTGACTATTGGAGCACCATCCCGATGTACGAAGGCGAATCTGGTTTGGCGGCAATCCTGCGCCCGACACGTCGCAATGAACAAATTACGCTAGCGGTCGTCAGTCTTGGTGTCCTTGCTAGAACATATCCTGAGTGGGGCGACTTATTGCCTGACATTCGCCGCAAAAAGATAAGCATCCTGTCTTTGGAAAGCGGTGTGTACCCTCCGACATGCTCGGCCAAGTTGATTACGCAGCATTGGAAAGAGGCAAGGGCATCCGGCGCGGCAAAGATTGGAGGCCGCATATCCGCCGATAAGAAAAAAGCCTTCACGAAAGAAGCCGCAGACAAGATTGCTGACAGGTGGCCTTTGCCGTCGAAAGAGTGGCGCACAGAAGATTTGCTCAATGAGGCTGGTATTTCTCTCAATACCGCAAAGGCGCATCTCGGCAAGCGGCCTATCGCGCAGTACAACTATCAAGCCGCACAGAAGCGAAAGGAACGTAGAAATGCGCGTCCTTGACCTATTCTCCGGCATAGGCGGCTTCTCGCTCGGCCTCGAAGCGGCGGGAATGACAACGGTCGCTTTCTGCGAACGTGAACCGTTCTGCCAAGCCGTTCTAAAGAAACACTGGCCGGATATTCCCTGCCACGATGACGTAACAACACTTGATGGAAAGCAGCGTTATTGCCGGAGGCTTCCCCTGCCAAGACATCAGCCTCGCGGGAAAAGGCGCAGGGCTTGCCGGGGAGCGAAGCGGCCTCTGGTTCGAGTACCTCCGCATCATCAAAGAAGCGCAGCCGCACTACGTCATCATCGAAAACGTCTCAGCCCTTCGCTCTCGCGGATTGGAAGAAGTTCTCGGGTCACTCGCTGAGATCGGGTATGATGCGGAATGGCATTGTATCCCCGCTTCCGCGGCAGGTGCTCCCCACAAAAGAGATAGGGTCTGGATCGTGGCAAACCCCAACGGTCGAGGATGCAGCAAGGATAGGCAGCAAAGAGAGCTGGCTAAAATATACAGAGAACGGCCAGACGAGCGGATGCAGACTGAGAAACCAAGTTCACATGTACCCAACGCCATGCGCGAGGGACTGGAAGGACAACGGACACTCTCCGGCAGAATTAGCAAGGAACTCGAAGACACTCGCATCGCACGCTGGTGGGGCGTTGAACCCGACGTGGGTCGAGTGGCTAATGGGATACCCCTGCGAGTACACCGCCTTAAGTCTCTCGGAAACAGCATCGTTCCTCAAATCGCGCAGATCATCGGGGAAGCGATCCTCAAAGCAGAAGGAGATTTAATATGAGTGAGAAATCAGTAACGACGAATAATTCCACCGTATCTCGCACTCCGGCGGCGGCTACCGGAGGAGGCTTACAAGGCGAGAACTCAAGCTGTGCGCCTGCACGGAACAGCGAAGCTACGCCAAGGGTGGAATCTAAGATGCCGAAACGGCGAGTCCTCGACCCTTGCAGCGGAAGCAGAATGTTCTGGAATGACCGAAAGAATCCTGATGTTGTTTTTGGAGACATCCGCGATGAAGAACACATCCTATGCGACGGACGCAGCCTGAAAATTCATCCAGACATTCTAATGGACTTCACAGACATACCCTTTCCTGATGGGCATTTCAAACTAGTCGTGTTCGACCCGCCGCATCTAAAGACGGCTGGCGACAAGAGTTGGCTTGCGAAGAAATATGGCAAACTATCTGCCGATTGGCGAGAGGACATCAAGAAAGGTTTATCTGAATGCTTCCGAGTTCTCGATGCAGACGGCACTTTGGTTTTCAAATGGAACGAAACTCAAATTAAAGTCAAAGAGGTTTTATGCCTGACAGACATCAAACCGCTTTTCGGACATCTAACTGGACGGCAAGGATTCACTCACTGGTATGTTTTTATGAAACCGAGGGCAGTATGACCGACAAACCAGTAACGACGAAAATAGCCAAAATTGACGCAGATATTGTCAAGGGGCTAAATAACCTTGCGGCGCATTTGCTTAAACTGGATAGCGGAAGTGGCGAAGCTCGTTTGCTGGAAAGTGCGGCTGATTGCATCGAGCAGTTATCAGGAAAAATATGGGAGCTAGAGCATGACCGATAATCCACAAACCACGAGCCAATCATGAGCATGAACTCACTTATAGAAGTTTTCCGCATGGGTGAACTTCCGAAGAAAACAAGAGCGTCCGTTATCATCAAACTTGGTGATGCCATCAATATGCAATTAGGCGGCAATTATACGGAGCCTTTGGTGTTTGAATTGGTCAAAATTCTTGACCCAGATAATGCCATCATCAACGATGAACATTTCAGGAGCAGGGCGCATGTCTGAATCAGTAACCACTCCCTAAACCAACCCAGCGACAACACCAAGGGCAAACGTCACCAACATCCACGCCCAATGATAATGGAACGGCGATGGATCGTAGTGGTGATAGTGGGTTTTCATAGATGGGCATTCCGACCGCTTGATATATCCATCTGGAATCTTGCAGAATTTTCCTTTATGCCGAGCCGTCATTCTTATCTCCTCGTTGGGTTAATCGTAACGCTTCCTTGGTGGACAAGAATAGAACCAATGAGCGATGGTCGGTGGTAGGGGAACAATAGGCTCAGGATTCGCTGGATCATAACACCGCCCTCACATCCCCTAATCCCGTTAATATCCTCTCTGCCAGCCCCGAACACGTCGATGCCCTCAATTTGCGCGTTAGATGGGGCGTGGACGCGATTTCAAGGCATCGGTCTAATGCGCGTAGGTTCATGTCGTGAATCGCCTGTACGAGCTTGGGAAGGGGGTCGTGGAGGGGTGGGGATAGGGTGGTTATGGGCATTGAATTAAGCGGCATTTCTTATCCTCTCGATTAAGTTGTCAAAAACTCTTTCGTCGGGGAGCTTGTAGCCATAATCTTCAAACCAGCCAAAGACGGACTCTCGCAGATAATCGACATGCTCCCAATGTGTCGGTTGGTTGGTAACTTCGATCTCTGGCCGAAGAGTGCTTACCCATTTTCCGTCACACCATTTTATTAAGTTTGGCTTCTTGCAAAAACCTTCTTCTTCTCGCCGAGCATGGATAGCAGTTCCATCTTTCGGCGCAGTCTCTATCGGTTGCCATTCTGTCATCTCGGTTTCCTCTGTTCAAACCACATTTTGAAACTCTTTGGCAACTCAATCCAATACCCGAACCCGCTGCCAGTCAGGTAGCAATCCGGCGAACTCTCAATGTCCTCGCCTTCATAATTTATCAGGTGTCCGGCTTTGTCAATCATGTAAACCCCTGCATGGCTGCCATCATAGGTTAATGCCACGAATTTAGTGCCAGATGGGATGCTATTGGAGACAATGCAGTTTAGTTTCATTGGCATGTCAACACCGCGACAAGGAATAAAGCGATCCAGCTACCGACGATCACGAGAGAGCCGATGATGCAATCGCGGAGGGGAAGTCCGTCTTTGTGGTGGGTGGTTTCAGTTTTCTGGTTCTCCATCATTTTTCTCCTCTGCTCGTTAGATGTATGCCGCGACAGACGGAGCATTCATAAGGCGATTGCCACTTGAATCCGTTCATCGAATAGACAGCCGCAGCCTTGACTGCATCCCAAGGTGTTGCATAAACTTTCTTTTTCGCGCACGTACGCTCTGGCTGTCGCTCTTTGCGATTGGGTTTTTTATCAAGTCGGCTCATCTCGGTTTCCAAGCATGAATAAATCCGCGATACGGCAAACCGTATTCTTCGCGGAAGAAGTCGAGCATCTCTTTCATATTCGCAAACCCTTCCTGCGCGTGAAGCAACAGGGCTGACATCGGATGAACATTGCCGGTTATCTCGCCCAGCCGCCACATAACGGCTGCGGATAAGATGATCGGCGCAACCCCAATACAAGTAACATCCATCAGCTTCCTGCAAGCCTTCGTGCGCTGTCCGGTATAAAGCTGCATCGTGTCGCCGACCTCGCAACGCTTTGTGCTGCGGATTGTGGATAGCTTCTCTCCGGACAGTATTTTGGGGACAAAGATTGGACGGAAGTTAAAGGCGGTCATTTCATACTGCTCCTTCTTTGTTTTCCGAACGCCACTGTCCACCGAGACACACGGCGACCATGATTTGTCATATTTTCTCCAGGGTAAACCTCCTCTTTGCATCGAGGACAAAAAGATTGATAGTCACATATTGCCACATCACAGCATGAAGTGAACATTTGGCTATTTGTTGGTGAACACAAATATACGCTTTTCATTTTATCTCCCGCAGTCGCAAGCAGCATGACCGCGCTTGTATGACAAATCAATATGAGCCTGTGCAGCAGAAAACATTTTGCTGCGCGTTTTCTCCATGCTGAAGAAATCGAGACTTGACCCAGACGCATAGAGAATGTCGCGGACAAGCGCTTCAGCTTCCGGCGAGGGTGTGGTTACTGTCATACTGAATCCTTTCTGTTCTTCTTAAAACCTTGCCATGCAGCCAAGTTTGATGAACAACCACAATGTTCGTTTTGGCAGACAACATAGTCTTCATTATCTAAACTTGTTTCTACACAAACCTCTTGGCATCCGCAGAGAGGACAGCTTTTCAATTTCGTCGTTTTAGTATTAAGCGGCATGAGCTTTTCCCTTCCATTCATCGTCCTTGTCGAACGTCTTTTTGAAATAGGTCTGCGCCGCCGTGTGCCACACGATAATGCCTTCCGGCCTCATGCAGCCAGGTGACGCGACAGAACCCTTTGCAAGATGCGCCATTGTCTCAGCAATAGCTTCGCCGCTGAATACGCCTTGATAGAGAATAGGAACGATTTCACAGCATGCGGGCTTGTTATCCGCATTCCAACGCTTCGTGTTGAACAGCGAGAACTGCTTTGGCTGATTGACATAGCGTTTTTGGATACCGCTGCCCCACCATTCGCCGTAGTGGTCGCCGGGGCCTAGCTTCAGAAGGTCATCGCGGTTGTTGCAACACCATTGGGCAAAGCCGTAATTGTCATCCTCCGGGGTTATCCATCGAGTTCTGGAACCGAAGCGCATGGTCACACCATCTTCTTCGATACGGATTAATCCATTCGTGCCGTCGATCTTTTCCGTAATTGTGCATTCACGGGAAAGGCGAGCAATCTTATCAAACTCAGGGTATTTTATTTCTTCATTCATCGTTCCTCCTAGTTATTAGCGGTTCTTCTTGCACTTCTGGTTTCGTGGTTATTTGTTTGACCAGACATAGCTTGCTCCTTTTCAGCGAACGAATTTCAGCAGGGATATTGACGCCATGCATTATGTTCTCGAAATGGTTAGCTGCTTCCTCAAGAGCGTCATTTGACCGCCTCTCCAAATCGCCAACAAGCCGATCTAAAGCATCAAGCAAGCCTTGTTCATACTCCGGTGCAGCCGAACCTTCCTGAAAAGAAAGCAGCCCCTCGCGGATTTTGTCGATGTCGCATTTCGTCGTTAGTGAATCTTTGCTCATGGTCTTACCTCCATAAAAGCCTCTATGAATTGAGCCGCGACTTGCGGGACAATTGCGTTGCCGTATCCTTTGATGCAAGATCGTTCCACGCTGACGGATACCCCATCGCGCTGCCGTAGATGTGAGAAATCTTTTGCCACAGCACGCCTAGCGATAAAAAATGGGTGGCCAGACTCGGCGTATGCCTCCCTCGCGCTGCTAGATACGCGGTAGTCGTGCTCAAATCTTTCCCGTCCCTCGCGTTCGGAGTCGGCAACGAACCATAGCCTTTTTCTTTCATGTTCTGCGCCGACACAACAAGCTGGCAATACCGCCGCCGCCGTGGCGTAACCTTCTCCTTCAAGGTCGCCGCATACATCGTCGAGCCATCCATGACTAATCGCTCCAACAACCTGTTCTCCAAAGATGATTGAAGGCTTGCACTCTTTGATGAGGTCACAATAGGAAGGCCAGAGATGGCGTTCATCCTCTTGTCCGAGTTCTTTGCCGGCAATGCTGTAGGGCTGACATGGGCAGCTTCCTGTCCAAACAGGGCTGTCGTCTGACCATCCTGCAAGGCGTAGAGCATAAGACCATCCACCGATCCCGGCGAAGAAGTGGCATTGGGCATATCCTTTGAGGTCATCGGCTTTAACATCCTTTATACTGCGTTCATCGACATCGCCATGCGCGATCAATCCGGCTTTAATTAGGTTGCGGAGCCATTGCGCTGGGTATGGCTCCCATTCGTTATAGTATGCGGTCATGTTTTTACCGTGGTTTCAGTTGTCATATCAGCACCACTTCAAAAAGTTTCTACGTTGCTCATCTGATAGTTCTGCGTGAGCGCGTCCGCATTCTTCCTGTTCACACTCTGCATGAACAAGATCGGTGTCTGGTTCCTGCTCACCCGGCCAATGTAATGGGTGCGGCATCTTATCCGCGCCGGGTTTCCCGCACAGTCCGCAAATATCTTCATCATTCGTGGTAAGTGTTTGTTTTTGTTCCGAGGCCGGATTTCCGGCTACGGGCGTGGTTGGTGATTCAGTCATGTCACATCCTCAAAACGGCCATCTTCAAACTCGCCTTCTTCTCTAGCCCATAGTTTTCCATCTTCGCCGCGATAGATAATCAGGCAGCTTCCATCGACTACATCATGCGCCATCTGCAACTCGGCATAGCCGATGACTTCATAAGTCGTGCCGCGCTTCTTGTGCCGGACTGTTCTTGTTTTCGTGGTTATTGATTTAGCCATACAAGCGCCTTCCCGATTAAAGTACCGATAAATAGCCAGAACGCCGCGAATAGCATCCCGTTTATCAACGGGAAGTTTTTAAAAGGGAACTCATACAATTTCGTCGTTTGTGTTATCATACCATTCCCCCCACATAAGGTTCAAACCTAATCCGAAACCCCATCTTATTCTCACTCGGCGCGTCCTTCGTCGGCCCGGTGCCAGCCAGCGAGTCGGTAATATCGCAGACCTTGATGTTGTCGAAGAACGGCGAGTTCCTGATGATTTGCAGGATGCGTCCAGTCGAGCGTTCCCGCCAGCGGCCTTGAATATCGTCGGGGTCGGTGCGCCATTCTGGGGTTGGTTGACGCTCGGCGTCTAGGCGTTGGAAGATGTTCATTTTCCCCTCGGATATTTAAGAGTTGAAAGCGCGAGAATGACGGATTCCTTAACCGGCGACTTGCCCGAAACCCAGTTCCTTACCGTTCTATCCGTGACATCAAGAAACTGCGCCATTGGCGTTTGCCAGTTCTTGCCCCATATACGGGTGCCTTCTTTTTTTAGCTGTGCGATGGACATTTTAACCTCGGTTGTTCGGAAATAGTATCCTAGGTAATTATTTCCAGATAGTCAACATAATTTTATTGCTATTTTTACTGTTCCAAAATATCCCCAGCTCCCCACTTATCATCCCTCGTACGGTAAAACGTTCCATCAAGCAATCCACTCCATAAAATCATGTCGATATCAGTATTTATCTCAACATTCGGCTTGCCGTTCTCCCATATTATTCCCGCCCTACTAACGCGATCCGAAAACTTTTTGATTTTCTCCATATCAATTCCAGTGACATGATGAAGCCAATCGCAACCAGCGCGTTCTTTAAGCAGGATAAGAATTAAAGAAATATAAGCATCATCGTTCTTGAAGCCCAATTCTTTTGCCTCTTTCCTAAGTTTCGGCAAGACAGCCTGTTGCCATGCTTCAACGGGTGCTTCCTGCAAAGACACTGATTGTACTTCTTGTTTTCGTGTCTGGCTTCCTGGGTTCTTTGTCAATTTGTTGCGCCATATAACGCCGGACACAACGCCCCTAGAAATAGATAAACTGGCGGCAATTTTTGTTGATGACATTCCCTCACGCCACAAGCGACAGATAGTCTCATCTCGCGTTTCTTCTGGTTGTGTCACAGGAAATTGCACCACATTACAAGGCATCATCACTTCCTCACCACCCTCGAATTAGGCCGATTATCCCTCTCATGATCGGCGCAATACGTCCCATCGCCAACAGTAGGGCGACAGCAGCCCATAATATTGCTGCCACGGCTACTCCCTATGACTTCTAGGCATCCTCCCGAAGCCCACACCCCGCCAGCCTCGCCGTGTTGTGGCGGCAGCGGCTTGCAATCCATATTCTTGATATTACCCTCATGCAGCACAATGGCCTTCCGCAACGCCACGGGTTTCTTTTTCTCTTTCGCCATGCTCCAAGGATGCTGTTTGGAAAACGCCGTCAACGGTATTTTCTCACGATGGCATAACCCGATGATCGCGTTTTTCGATACGCCAAATTCAAATGCAAGCTGTTGGGCTGTCATGGTTAGAGCCTTTTTGCGGATTTGGAGGATGGTGGAGGGGGAGTATTTTGAGTGGCGCATTCGGTGGTGTTCCTGGTGGGGCGTAAAACAGGGCGACAAACATTGCATCTGCCGCCCTGTGTATCCGCGCTCTACTCAGAGCGGATTCTGATTATTCCATACCAATAGCTGACATATACAGAGATAGGAGTTCCTCGTTCTCGCGGCGTTTTTCAACGTCGAGTTTCCGCAGTTTCACGACTTGGCGAATGATTTTGTTCTCAAATCCTACGGCTTTGGATTCCGCAAATACTTCTTTCAGGTCATCACAGATAGCTTCCTTGTCGGCGTTCAAACTTTCGATGCGCTTGACAAACGACATGAGACGTTCGCCGGAGATGCCGCCGGTTTCTTCTGGATCGGCTTTATCGCTATTATGTCCCATTGCTGCTCTCATTTTGTTCCTCGTGTTTTCCTGAATTTCCAATACTCTTAACTGTGCCTTCATGCCTTCGGTTGTTTTCATGCGTTCATTTTTAACAATCTTCACCATGCACGAAAGACATACGCCGTTTCCGGTAACACCCTTCTCACCACATTCAGGACACGTCTTATCCATGTCGATGGCGATTTGAGATATGCCGGTATCTATTTCGTTGTAGTTCATATTTCCTCTGTTTCGCCTTTCACGGCTTCTGCATCATCAACGTCTTTCCAGCCGAGAACAACATCGCAAGCCTTTTCTTCGGCCTCTGTTTCATCATCTGCATAGACGTTGATTTTGCGTTGCATGGTGTATTTGACCATTACTGAGTATCTTGCCATTAGAGTTGGCCGATCATGCGCTGAGCTTGTTTCTTCAAGCCCGATAGCATCGTGGTAATTTCATCCCTCTTGGCAGACAGCTTCTTGATCTGCTCCATAATCATGTCGATGGTGATTTCCGGTTGAGGCTCTTGGATGATCTCTGGCGTGTCTTTCGGCTGTGTATGTTCGATATGAGGCATAGGGTTTGCTTTCCTCTGTAAGAATTGCGGAATGGTCAAGTCGTCTAAGTTCTCGGCGGCGTTTGTCATTGGTCATCCTTTTATAGTGGTATTGGAGGGTTAGGGGTTGGTTGGTTCCTATTAATTTCCAGAGGATTAGATCAATCTGTTGTTTGGTCATTATATTGGCACTTCCTCAAAACTCCCATCAATGGTCTGCGGTGGTGGTTCTGGGGTAGGATTAGCCGTTTCGGTAACAACATCAACAGCCTTCCTCTTACGTGGAGGTTCAACAGCCTTCCTCTTACGTGGAGGTTCAATAGCTGCAACGACTTCTGCTGGTGGTGTCGGCGTAACATCAATCGGCTCTTCCTCGTCCTGCTGCAATGCCCTGTCCAACTCTGTGCTGCGTGGCGCGTATTTCAGCACGTTCTTGACGGCTGTTTTCTTCCACCATTCCTCCCAAGCATCGCCCTTGGTTGGGTCATACTGATAGCCATTCTTTGACTTCGCAGCCACGCGCATAACCTTTGACTTGGAAAGCATCGCCGGTATTTTCTCGCCAGACGATAGGGTAACAACCGCCCATACTCCGATTGGCTCTCCACGATCATCTGCAAACCAATCAGCCTCATGCTTTGGTGATGCGTCCTCACCCATAATATAGGTAAAACGGTCATGGCGGTGGACAACTGCGGCCTCGATGTTCTTAATGTCGCCGGAGTTACGGGCTAACTTAATCAAGCCCTGCACCATTGGCATAAATTGCACTTGATTAGCAAAAACCACCAGAGCAGCTTCACGACCGTCTAGCAATAGACCGTCACTAGCCGCACGTTGAACCGCAAGATAGAAACTAGCACGATCTGCACTTGCTAACTTGTCTTTGTCTTTGTGAGTTTGTATTCCCTGCAAGGCAGTACGCATGAATTTATCCTTGGTTACGCCTTTCGGGAGTGCCTTTTCAAGCATCCCCTCGATCTTATTTAACCCTGTGCAGAGTTCGCCTACTGGGGTTAATTGCTTGGATTGTGGTGCTGGTTCGGTCATTTCATTAATCCTTTTCTACTAGGGTTTCATTTCCATCCACAAAATCCATGCGGAATATCGCGGCGCGGATAATGTTTGGTCGCCCGGCAAACTCCCTTAGCTTGCAGTGCGCCTCCTCGCGGGTAAGTGGTCTCTGCTCCCAGATAAGGGGTGCCTCTAACGTACACTCGGCAACGATGCCATAACATCTTGGCTCACTCATTTCTTATCTCCCTTATATGGTTTAACTAACAACTTCCTGTATCCCGACTTCGCTCCGATAACCGTTCCAACCATTTCTGTCGTTACAACAGTCCCCTCACTTCCTTTAGTCCAGCCCGTATCAACGGCATATTCTGGCGTGAACCCCTTAGCGCGTTCGCCCATCTTGAAGTGTATTTCGGATTTCAAAGCGTCCTGTTTATCACCCCAAGATTTAGCCTCTTCTTTAACGCGCAGATATTCAGCCAGTAAATCCGATAACTGATTATCCGCGCTAAGGTCAACAGCCTCACCACCAGCGTTTTTATACAAGGCAGATATAACCGCAGCATCCTTAACAAAATCAGGCTCAGGCGCGTGTCCATTGTCAACGTCAGACCAGAAACTCTTAGATGCCGCGATTAACCCATTCTCAAACGCCTCATCACGGTCAAACAGATATTCGTGGTGGTCATAAATTGACGTAAACGCCGCCACGCAAGACCAATTATATTCTTTAGCGCAGAGCATTTGATGTCTCGCTTGAATTTCAATATGTGGCGGGATTTCTTCTTCCGACCATTTCTGTTTGTGCCGGAAATAATCAACGGCTTTGATTTCCAATATGCCTTTACCGCGCTTCGGACAGATAGCCTCAAAGTCAAAACTTGCCCCCAACCGTAATTCAGGAATCCGCGCATAGACCTGCAATGGTCGAACAGTCCATCCGTTCTTCTTGGCGACCTTATTGGCGGCGAACACCTCCATGTCCTTGCCGTCCTTCATGCGCTCGTTTTCTTTGAACGGCAAAATCAGGCCGTCCTTTTTCGCATGATAGAGTTCAAATTTAGTCAAATACGGGCAGAGATTAAAAAGTGCAGAAATTTCTGTGCTAGTCAAATCCGACTTGCGGAGTGACAGCCATTGATCTTCAGATGTTATCGGGACGATTTTGTGTGTGTAGGACATGATTCGGTTCCAGTTTTTAGTTGATTTTTAGATCATATTCTTTTAGATTATTCTCGTCAACAACAAAATTCAAAATAATTCACATGAAAAAGACCCCGAAGAAAATCAGACTTGCCGCAGTGTTTGTCGATGAAAATACCGCCAATAAGTTAAAAGAAATTGGCGATAAAGAAAAACGCACAATGGCTAATCAGGCCGCTTATGTTGTCGAGGCGTGGGCTGTAACCGTTAAATGACAAACTGTCGCCTATACGCTGAACTAAAAAAACCGTGGTTTCGTCGCCTACAGGCGTTATTCCCACCAGATACTTCTGCGGCTAAGATGGTCACAACCGCTGTCCGTGCATATATATTAGCGGCTGAGTCTATTTCAAAATCTCCAACGCATCCTCCACACTTCTAGCAATACCAGCTTTTCCTCCGCGTGAAAGCACCCTATCGCGCCAATCCTTTTGATGCTTCTTCGCCGTTCCTGTCTCCGTTTTCACTTCCACAGATGTATAAATAGCTATCGTCTGACCAACCATTTCTTGCGTGATGATTGTCGGTGTATAGCCTATTAAATCTCCGCTTCCATCTGCCAATAAACCAGCCTTAACCTTGTGCTTCTTATCAAGGGTGTAAAACATCCCCCTGATATTTTTATGCAGCACAACGCCGACCTTAGAGGATGCTATCATAATCTCATTCGCAATCGCCGTTTCCTGCCAACCCATTAAAACCCCACATCCTGTTTCGCAATCACATAAACCTCAAATTCATTCTTCCTGACACTCACATCTTCGGCAGTTAGTTCACGCTCCCTGCACCATGCTCTTGCGTATTCTATGGCTGCGTCATCTGTCTGCTGGATAGATAATAGGATGGTTCCTGCTGGGTGGATTCCAGCTAGCCTCTCGGCCTCTGCGCGTGAATAGCCAGCGTCGAACTGTCGAATGGCTGCACGTTCTATGATGTGGTCTGGGATCATTGTTTGCCTCGCTTGTAATACTCTCTGGTAGTCCACCAACGGGCGGCCCACTGACGGGGATGCAAGTACCCTTCACCCTCTGCAAACTTAACCAACTCTTCAATCGTCTTACATGCGGCGCGGCGTTTCTTTTTATCCATCTTAAGTTGGACTTCGGTTATTTCTTTCAACTCGCCGTCGATCTCATCTATCTCACGGGATTGGATTTCATAGACATGATTGCAATTTGGGCAGACTGGTGATGGTGCGTGGCAGTAGTCGCATTTAGGGCATTGGCGAACGGCGACGATTTTTTCTGATTTATCACGGCTGGATTTAGATTGATCTGCTAGAGTCCATTCTCGCTCTGCATCTGGGAGTCCGTGGCGCATACAATTACCAGAGTGATCGAACAAAAATGCCGGGAAATCTTTCTTCCGCAAAGCGCGTCCGTTTATCTGGCTGTTGAGCGCAAGAGACTGTGTCGGCCTTAGTCCAGATAGGCTTTCTACTGTAACATCCATATCGGCGGCGGCAGATAAATCAAACCCGGT
Organism: Alphaproteobacteria bacterium; assembly: GCA_049697595.1. GTDB lineage: Bacteria > Pseudomonadota > Alphaproteobacteria > UBA9219 > UBA9219 > CAIXLI01. The sequence goes on along the minus strand of JBAVWC010000438.1, from coordinate 12,943 downwards.
GGAAATTAATTCTACGCTACAGATATTTAATATCTGTCTCATGCCCAATGCTCTGAATGCCTTCCTGCGTTCATCATCCGGTGTCTCTCCGTCAACATATGCAGACGGAATACCTGCGTCTAAAAATGCTTGATTAGTTATTTGGGCATGCTTCCGACTCACACAGAATGTTAGGTTTATGCGCCCCATTGCGTGTTTCCGGTAATGCTCAACGGCATTGCCAATCAAAACGCGATCATGTTCCATCTTATCATTCAGCGCACCCTTGGAAAATTCTCCCGCAACAGTTTTTATGCCGGATAAGTCTGGGGTGTGCGGCGCGAACAAGCGATATTCAGAAAGAAATTTACTCTCAATTAACCATCGAATTTGGGGGCCGCTTACCATTTCATTAAACCAACAACCCAGCCCCTTTCCTGAACTTTTCCACGGAGTCGCAGAAAGTCCCACGGTATATGCTCCTTGTGCTTGGTAGTACCTGATTATCCTATTTAACACTTCGCCGCTTATGTGAACTTCATCAAAAAATACAACGTCCGGCTTGATTAAATCCATTCTGTTTAGCAACGATCCAGCCGTACAAATATGAACGGTTCCATAGGGATTAAACCCATATCCCGCGCAAATGAAACTATGTTCAATTTCAAATTTAGAAAACTGAACGGACATTTGATGAACTAACTCACGGCGCGGCACTACGAATGCAGCGCGCTTACCTTTAATCTGTGCTGCCTGTATCTGAGCCGCAGCCATCCGTGATTTGCCGATGCCTGTTGCACCCTGCATTAAGACGTGTCTGACACCGCGCAGCATTAATTCGCGGCATTCATCGTTCATTTTCTTTTGGTGTGGGTATAAGTCAACGGGGATCATAACCCAATCTCCTCATCTTTCACGTCTTTCACCCACTTATATTCTCGATCTCCCCCAGCCATAACCTGCTTATTTTTGTAACCAAGTTTCGTCATAATCTTCCCGATTTCATTAGATGCTGTAGTTGTGCGCTTGGTGCGATCAGTCACGCCCAGCAGAGTCCATATTTCTTCTTTCTCGACAATTCTCCTGCCATAAGAAAATCTGGTAATTTCTCCCGACCACGGATGCTCATTCAAGCGTAACGCCACGACTTCGGACTGCATCACGGCAAGTTTTCCGGTTAAATATAATTCTTCGTTCTTGGCTACAGATGCAGCTTCTGCCCATAATTGTTCTTTAATTTCCCTGATGCCCTCGATCTTTATATTATTCGTAGATACAGGCCAAAATCGGCGGTTTCCGGTCGGGTCTGAAAGATAACCATTTCCTTCTTGTGGGTTTACTGTGCCACCTATGATAAACTGGCGTGGATATTTCGTCGTATTATTCTCGTATTTCAGGGTGATGCTGTCATCCTGCACAGACAATGCGCCCTTTAATTTTTCAACATCGGCACGATGTATTCCAGCTAATTCAGCGATTTCGATAATCAGTTTTCCCTGAAAGCGGGTCGCATATTTCGAGTCAGTTAGATGTTCAATTCTTAGTGTATCATCAAAATAGGCTTTCCCGTGGATCGTCGCCAATTCCCTGAGTAGGGTTGATTTTCTAATGCCCTGCGCTCCCTCTAGGATAAGCATATGATCGAATTTCGTTCCCGGCTCCATAACGCGCCGTACGGACGCACAAAGCCATTTGCGGCCTATTGCTGAGACATATTCCTGTGGCTCTAGTATCGCGCCGCAATAATCCTGCAACCATGTGTCCAGTCTTCTAACCCCATCCCATTTAAGACTATTGAAATACTCCTGTGCGGGGTTTTTAGAGTTCTTTCGGACGATAGCATGAAGGCTCTTTTGTATCTGTCCTTGTCCTAATTTCAGCCCCAATTTTTCCATGTATCCAGTTAAAAAGGTAACGTCCGAATCCTGTAAAATATGCGGCCTAAATTTCTGTGCATCTTCCCAGGGTGGGCATTGATAGACCGTCATTTCTTGTGAAAATGAATCGAAGCAATAGATATTTTTCAGCACTTTATCATTTTCTATAAGCAACAAAGAGTTCTGAATTGAGTTTCCTTGTAAATTGCCGTTCTCTTTATATGCAAGTTTTGATCTCCAATCCACGTCCGATGCCCTAACCTCTGGCGCGGCTGTATAGAGTTGCACGAGCGCGGCTGTTTCCTGATCGGAAGGGAGTTCTGCATAGTAATTTTCCCAATCTTCTTGCGTTGGCGTTTCCGCATCTTCGGGCGGCGCATTGGCTGTATCTGGCGTGATAAACGCAGCGCGAACCTTATCGCTGCCCTCCAGAATGAACAGGTCGTTCCAATCCGTAGGTTTGCTGGACGTATTAAGAAAACGCGGAATAACAACTCTTGCGCCCCCGATTGCTAATGCTGCCTGTTGTGCTGATACTACGCCAGTGTTGTGCAGATGCCCTGCTTCGCCCCATTCATCCCAGAAAGGCGAATCGTGCGGTAAAGATTTTATATCTATGCCCTTCGGCTTGAACTTTGGTGATGTCGTCCATGCGTCATTGTCGGCTGCGAGTATGATTTCACTATCAGGGTATTTATCGCGCAGTATTTTAGAAACCGGGGAAAGATTGCCAGCGTCAAACGCGCAGACTACAGGCAGTCCAGTTGCTTCCCTGATACTGCATGCTGTGGCGTAACCCTCACATAGGATCAGACGAGATAAATCTTCGCCGCCTTTAGCTAGGGGAAAATATGAGCCAGATTTTTCGCCGTCTTTTAGAAACCGTTTTTCGCCGTCTGCCGCGATGAATTGCAAAGTCGAAACTTGTCCGTCCTTAAATGCCCCAACTACGACCAAGCCGCGCATAATCCTTGCGCCGTTAAGATTAATCTGCTTGCGTGTGAGATATTCAGTCGTTCCTGTGCGTGTCGCTCCGTCCCATAGGCGTTTTGCCTTGGTTGCTGTAAGGCGATAAATTTCTGCCTGTTCTTTATCTTTTATCGCACGCTCGGCTTCTATGCGTTTTTTCCAGTCTGCGCGTTCTGCTGGCGTGAATTTTCTATTAGTTTTGCTGTGCCACTTTATGACTTCGCCGTTTCTGTAATCAACAAACCAACCACAGCCAAACGATTCATCTATTTTTAGTTTATATGCTCCGCGCTTGCGTCCCGGCTTGTCTCCGGCGATCTGGAAGTAGTTTCTTTTATCATCGGCCTTGATGTCGTCTGTATTCGCTGGCTGGCATTCTGCCGCAGACATAGCGTCAATGAATTGTTTAATTAGTTCAGATGACATGGGATTGTAAGCTCCAGAAATAGGGTGGCGTTTCTATGGAACTGGAGCACCACAGACTAGGAGTAGCGAACTCAACGCCGACACGCATATTATCCATGTATGCGTTTTGAGCAATATCAAATCGACATATGTGGATATGTCACCTGCCGAATGAAATATAATTTGGTTAATCTGAAATGGGCAACTTCTTTTCCAACTGCTCCAACAATATCACAGTCTGAGCCGATGGCTCCCGCGCCCCATGCTCATATCGGTTAATTGTTTCCTTGCGATGTTTGCCCGTAAAGCCTAGCGCGTTGGCAAGTTGAGCCTGTGTCATGCCAAGCTGAAGGCGTAGGGCGCGAATTCGGTCGGGATTCCATGTGGGATGAGTGCGTTTAATCGCGTCCACGGTCGGTTTATGTGGCTCTGCGTTACGCTTTGCGAGGACTTCGCGCCAATCTGGGGTTGTCATGTTAATCTTTCCCTTCTCGCGCCGAATAATAATCCGCCATAATCCCGCGAGCGTCTGATTCGTGTTTGTTGTCGCCAAGGTCGTCGGGCTTAATCGCCTCTTTTAATTTAGCCAGACCGTCATAAACCCATGAAGGCAATCGCGCCCATGCGCCATAATTTCCAGATAAGCACGATTGAAACAGGTTCATGTTATTCTGATCGCGCAACCACGCTTCAATGTCGCCATTGAATTTGACTTTTCCAACGCCTTCGGTAGTCCATGTATCACTCATCTGTATAACCCCATAATGGCGGCAACTGCGCTCTGAAATTCCCTGCGACTAGCGGTTTTCTCATAAGCTATAAGCCTGTCTATTATATCCATCGGCCAGCTTTCTTCGTCGTTTTAGATTCAGGATTCTGTGACATGCGCTCTTTCCTTCAGATGTTTGATAATTTTCTTATTCACGCTCCCACCCATACAATTTTCGCAATACCATTGCTTGCCGACTTTCTCCCAGCCGCTTGAAAGCAGCGAGTGATCTGGCAGTCCGTTCTTGCACATAATCTTTGCGCCACAAGGACAGCAAACATGCTTCGGGGGCGTGGTTTGTGGTTTAATAGTCACTGTCAATCTCCTGTAAGCCGACCAAACGGCGCATGACATTTTCTTTATCTTGAAGAGTCGAAGCTATGCCGCGTTTGTCGCCATCAAACGAATGTAGATCATCTCGCACTTCAAGGTAGGTGCGAACAGATTCCACGAGATCTACATATTCCTGCGAGGGTGTGGTTATTGTTTTTCCCATTAGTTCCCCCATTGGTGTTCTGTGGCGGTCAATCCGGTGAGACTGCCGAGGTGATAGATGGTCGCGTCTGCGTCCTGTTTGCGGCAAAACCTAGTAGCTTTGATGCTGTCATCAGTAAATCCCGCCTCGTCAATCCGCAGCCAACTTGGTTTGCCGTTCTTGTCTCGCATTTCGATCAACCAGCCGGTCTCTAGTGTGGTTGTCTTTCTACTCTCGATGAGTCGAGCCGCATCAGCAAAGCCCCAAGTGTATATTTCTTTCCCAACTCCATCGTCAGAGTCGTTATGCTTGATCGCCGAACGCAGCCGTTTGCCAAATTCCTCTGACGCATGAGGTATCAGGGGCGTTGTCGTGGCTTGTGTTTCTGTCGTCATCCTATTTCCTCCTCAAAGCTGTTTCAGGGATAGCGGCCTCGATCTTTGCCAACTGTTCGCCGTAATATCGGATGTTGGTTTTAATTGGCACGAATGCGGGTTGGTAAATAGTCTGCCAGCGCGTTTCTACAGTCGGCGGCTGTCTAACTTGCAATCCAACGTAAAAGCTGCCAGCGCAAAGGAGGATTAGGATTAGGGGTTTCATGATCTAACAGCCGCCCCATACGCCTTAACCTTCGCGGCCTTAGCATCCCTTAGCGCGACGATCTTATCAGCCAATGGCAGATACGAGGCTGCAAGCTTTGCTCTTGCGTAGTCCTCATCGGCTTGGTTTAGCTTGGAAGCCGTTTTGGGAATGTTGGTTAGCCAAGTCATGATTTATTCCTTTTCGATGTTTGTTATGGCATTTAGAACAGCCCTGCGCGGAGTTCTTCCAAGGCCATTAACATAAAGTTGTGTTTCTTCCTGTTGCGCTTCTGTTAGCAAGAACCAGTCATCGTATGGCTTGCCATCACGACATATCATGCACGCCACACGCCCCTTAATGGACATATCCATAGTTGTTATGCGCCAACCGTCAGGCAATCTAGGAAGTGCAGCGTTTTCCAGGTCTGCCAATGCAGAAAGCCCTTCGGCTTTTATGCGTCCTTTAGTTGGCGAATCAATTTGAACCGCCAAAACTTCTATGCAATGCCGTACCGTCTCTGCGTCGTTCATTTTGTTTCGTCCTTGCGTTCTGCTGATGCCAAGTCGCCCATTCGCTGCAATAGTTTCCCCTCTCTCTCTGTTAGCTTGCAGATTTTCTTATGCTTCGCTCGCATATCGTCCACGTGTGTAGTTTTAACTGGAGTAGCGTTAGCAATATCGCGGTTTATCCTGATAAGGCGTAAACGCTCATACATTTCATCTCTGGTTATTAGGTCGGAATCTCTTTTTGCTATTTTCATAATCTTAATCCTTTGCGGTTATTTATTGCCGGGAAACCGTCCCGGGCGGTCGCCTGGGTTATTCCGCTTCGGTAGCTACATCTGGCCGCCCAGCCTTCAATATCGCGGGTCGTCTGTGCGGCTCTGGTCGCGCTATCCTTAAATCACCTTATTTTCAATCAGCGGCAAGCCTAGCCGGATGGCTTCGCGCAGCAGTTCTTGCGTTTTAAGTCCGGTTCTATCTCCGGCAAGCCTAACCATTTCATCAAGTTCAGGCTTCATCCTTAATAAAACCTGGCACCAAAATTCGCGTTGCTTCATGACAACCTCCATACGCGAATCCCGCCGTCAACCTTACGAACGGTTATTTCCATACCAATTGCCCCAGCCATAGAACTTAATCCATTCCCCGTTGGTGTTGGCCATAAAAAACTATCTCCTACCTCGGTTCTTTTCAGGACTTCGGTTATTCCCTTAAAACTAGATATTCCCTTACGAATAGGGATCGGAATGTTTTTTTCGATTTGTGTCATTTTGTTTCTCTCTAGTTGTTTAAACTTATACATTATACTAATTCTTATTATTTGTCATCATATATTTTATATATTTACTCCACAAAGGCAGTTGGGATACTAGCTATCCATGTGGATATATATCCATTTCACATAAAACTGCCCCAATCGTTAATTTCCATGAGTAATGAGTAATCCATGAGTAATCCATGAGTAGCTGTATTTGTTAACAATATCAATAATTTAGCTGGTTTTTCATGCTCTTTTCTTACTACTTACTCTGATTCAAGAAATATATTAGAATAGGGAGTACAGTATAAAATGGATAGCTACAATGGATAGTAGTATGAAAACCGGAGCCAGTAGAAACGGCACCAAACACTTTGCCCCACTTTCTCATGAGTAATTGAGTAATTATAAAAAAATATAGCTATATCATGGGTTTATGGGTGAAAAATTACTTACGGGGGTATGAGTAATCGGATGAGTAATCTGATGAGTAATCCTAGTGGGTAGAATCTTTATTATAAATATCAATGGCTTGTCTGTTTTCTGTGGTTATCTGGGGCTATCTTGGGTTTTACGTTAACCATTTGCCTGTTTTTTGTGCAGAAAGATTAATATTTACAATTGCCTGTTTTTTAGGCATATTATTAATACATTCAACAAACTAATAATTTTATCTTAATGGCCGACCGAGGAAATCCCAACATGATCGCTGGCATGCCGTCTGTGAACCCCGCAGGCAGGCCGCCAAGCGTTTTTCATACACATGCCGATACATCAGCCAGAATTTTAGAAGAATTCACCACGAGCGAAATTTTAGCCATCAGCGTTGATCCCGCTAGGTTGGATGAATTGCCAACATTCAAAGCGATGGTGCTTGTTCAGATAGCCAACGCGCTATCAGCTCGTGACAACAACGACAACGCCTTGGAGCGCGAACGCTTGCTTGATCGGGTTGTGGGGAAGCCTGTTTCGCGTACAGAGCTGACGGGCAAGAACGGTGCGCCGCTCCAGATCAATGTAATCACTGGCGTGAATGCGGTCGATGCCGAGTTTGTGGAGGTGGTTGCGCCTGCGGTTGATGAATCATCGGTTGATGAAACACGAGAACCAACGCGCAAGCGATTAAAACACGAACCCGCGCCTGGTTGGGAAGCGCGAGCGGCTGAGGCACAGGCCAAGCGGGATGCGCGTCGAGCGTACGTGCGGGAATATCAGCGCAAGCGGCGCGATGCGGCGAAAGACAATCCAGCGTCCTAGCGTCATTACATATGGGGTATGTTTGGGGGTAACTGTACTTTAGTACATCATGATTATCCAACAATATCAAAGCATTATCCGTTTAGTTCGATACCTACTACAGAGATCGAACGCTTCCAATCCTCGAATAGAATTCCTAAATCGCGCTTGTCCGAAAACCCGAAACCCCCATTTTTCGGTCGGGACGCGATTACACCCCATCCGCGTATTTTCCCGAAAACCGACTTGTAATTACATCACATCACCGCTCTGAATATTGCTTTTTCCCCCATTTTTTCCCGCTTGTCAGGATTGTAATGACAACATACAATTGCGGTCATGAGCAAGCAGCAGGTATTCCAGATTAGGATTGATACGCGATTGAAAGATGCGGCATTTGCGGAAGCGGCGCGTCGTGGAATTTCTCTGGCTGAGCTTGTGAGGGATTTATTGGAGTATGTTGTGAAGGGGAAGAAGTGATGAACGAAGAAACCGATCTGCTGAAATTAATGAGAGCTCATGGTTTTACGCATCGTGATGAGGGATTGATATTGGCAACCAATAAATACCGAGGCGTGTTTGTTCGATCAGATGGTGTTGAGTTTGTACATGAAGTTGATGCCGGTGAAGTGCAGTCAAATCCTGTTGAACTAAGGTATTTGAGTGCTTGTTCGTTTTTTGATACCATCAAATCTGCGGAGGGTTATGTGACGGAAGAAGAGTTTCGCAACAAACAAATCCACCACGAACGTGATTTCTCGCGTCCTCCGAAACCGCCGGAAGGTATTGCTGATATGGATTCGTACATGGAGGGTTATCATCAGGGGTTGTGGAAACGACCTGATGGCGGCGTGGAGTTAAGGGATCGCTTTGCGATGGCGGCGTTGACTGGTCTTTTGTCTGCTGAACCTGATAATGAAATTTATGATCTGCGAGTTGTTACACTACGAGCATATCAGCTAGCCGACGCGATGCTCGAAGCGCGGGGGGAGAAGTGACTAACAAAGAAAACTTCAAGATTATCTTCCGATGGCTTGCGCGGCATTACGACAGGGATGTGGAACAGGCTGTATTTGATATTGAGCGAGTGGTTGATGGTTATTCGTCCAGTATTTCCACCAGTATAGTTCTGCCTAAAGAAGATGAAGCCGTTCGATATTTGGCGGCGTCGAATTACTCGCATGATGTGGTGACGTGATGAATAAAATAAAATGGCTGTTCCGCCGCTATCACCCAATTCCTTCGCGCAGAACGTACTGGATGTTTGTTATGAGCATGTACGATGCGCGTCGCCCCGGCTGGCTGAAACGGTTTATATATCGTCGTATGGTGGTGAGGAATAATGGCAACAACAATAAATCTGAATTATAAAGCGCGTAAGTGGCAGGCTATTTGTCATGCGGATAAGGCGCGATTTCGAGTTATCGTTTTACATAGGCGAGGAGGAAAAAGCACATTCGCTACGATGGAATTGATTGATGCCGCGCTGCAATTCAAACAGGAACTTGGGTTGTTCGCGTTCATATCGCCGTTCCTATCGCAATCGAAAGCTATTGCGTGGGGGATGATAAAGTTTCGGTTGAAGGAAATGATACAGCATGACATGGTGCATGTGAATGAAGCTGAATTGACTATTACGTTTCAGCACAATGGGGCAAAGTTAAAATTATATGGTGGTGATAACTACGACAGCTTGCGTGGCGTTAGACTTGATGGGGTTGTGATCGACGAAGTTGCAAACATCAGACCGGAATTGTGGGAGAGCGTCGTTCAGCCCGCGCTATCAGATCGCAATGGATGGGCTATTTTCATCGGGACGCCTGGCGGCATTGATTTGTTTTCTGAGAAGTATCACAAGGCAAAAACCCTTCCGAACTGGTCGGCGCATTTATTTACGGTTTACGACACGGATGCAATTGACCCAGAGGAAGTCGCCAGACTAAAGCGTGATATGTCGGATTCGGCATTTGACCGCGAGTTCATGTGCAATTTTGATGCGGCTGGGGAAGATCAATTACTGTCTATGGCAGAAGTGGAGGTCGCCGCGAATAGAGAATACAAGATGGGGGAATTTAGCTACTCGGCGAAAATTATTGGCGTCGATCCCGCCAGAATGGGCGCGGACTCATCTGTGATTATGAAGCGCCAAGGCTTCATGGTGTATGATCCCATTTCGTTTCACGGAATAGATAATATGGCGCTCGCCGATCAAGTCGCCTATCACATCAACGACTGGAAACCAGATGCTGTGTTCATCGATGTAGGAAACGGTGGCGGCGTAATCGACAGACTGCGCCAGCTTGGTCACAGCGTTATCGAAGTACCATTCGGCGGGAAAGCCGCGAATCCAAAATTTGTGAATAAACGCACAGAAATGTACGATGCAATGAGAAGTTGGATACGTGAAGGAGGAAAAATACCGAATCACATTCGCCTAAAACAGGATTTGGCGACCCCCACATACTGGTTCAATGGCGACAAAATGATCTTGGAATCGAAAGATGATATTAAAAAACGCGGCTTGCCATCATCTGACTACTCTGACGCACTCGCTTGCACCTTCGCCAGTCCCGTCGTCCGAAAACCCCAGGAAGTCCAGTCACCCCATGATACTGGCTACAAGGCTGGCTACGACCCGTTTGATCGTGGGAGGTTGATGAAGGATGTGGGGATTAAAGACCCTAGAAGATAAAATCTTGTGTTGACATGACATGAGGGGTGTGAGAATATGAGTAATGACGTAACGGGTTGGGGGTTGAGATGAAAAACTGGTTTTGGAAAAAGGCGAACACTGCTCCCGAAGTAAACACTGGTGTTCCCGAAAAGGGTATTCCCGATAAGTTCGATTGTCTTGAAGATCGTTTGAAAAAACTCCACCTCGAAGAAAGAGACGTTCTGGTAACTTATCTGGATCAGAAATTCGCGGCACAGCACCAGCAGTATAATGAGATGTGTCATGTTGTTATTACGCTAGACGGGATTATCAGGAATCTTCGTGGCGAGCTCAGCGTTGCGAATGGCGGTATACAAACACTCGAACGAATGATGTTGGCTAACAATCCTGCGAAGAAAAAAGTTGTTAAGAAAAAACCACCGAAGAAAAAGAAGGCGAAGAAATAATGGAACGCGAATACGGAAAATCGCCATGCGATCACGTTCTGCCTGACATTATCGAGTTGCAGCGCATTACGAAAGAGTTTTTGCGTAATCCGCCTACGCGAGTATATAGCTGGTATGAGCGTATTTATCGGAAACTGCGGGGATGGTCATAATGGAACGCCACGAAGTAATCCAAATCCGCGTATCTCCGCGTGAGAAGGAAAGATACACTAATGCTGCGAAGAAAATGATGCTCACGGTGAGCGAGTGGATGCGTAAGATTTGCGATAAGGAAACAAAATGAAATATCTTATAATCATGCTGGCGATGATGTTTGCGGTTCCTGCGTATGCCGATTATGGCGATGACGACTACTATCAGCAGCAGATACGCGCACAGCAGGATGCGAACGAACAATCGCAAATGCAGATGGAGCAAATGCAGAGGGATAACGAGCGTCAAAATCGTGAGTTAGAGGAGCAGCGTTATAATGATTCGATTAATCAGCAGAATCAATGGAACTCGTTAAGCCCAGCGCAGCAGTTTATCAGTCAGTATGGGGACTGTCAGACGTGTGTGAGATAATTATGTGGATAATTCCAACCATGTCCCGCCCCGATAATGCTCATGAAATAATTAAACGTATCCGTGAGAATGGGTGCAAAAGCAAAATAATTGTATTTGTGAATGGAGAATCGCACGCAAAAGAATATGAAATCGCACTGAGAGATTTTTCGGGTGATAATTTTCTAGTATATTATTCCAAAGAAAATATCGGATGTATAGCGGCACTCAACAAAGTTTTTTCATGGGGAAAATCTGACGAACCCTTTTATGGTGCGATATTTGATGATGAATTTCTCGAAGAAGGCAACCCCGATGACATCGTATCGGCTGCGGGTGACTGGAATATCGCACATGGTCATGAAAACTGGCACGATGGGAAGCGTTTTCAGGGCTATTGCGTGATCGGCGGCGAGTTGGCTAGGGCTGTGGGTTATTTGGCTGTGCCGGAGTGCTGGCATCACTTTGGCTTTGATTGTGCGTGGGAATGGATATGCACACAGGCTGCGTTTGGTGGGGCTGGTGTGTCTGGAAATATCTTGGTAGATAGCGTGCGCGTGGATAGACACACTGACGGGGCGGCATCGGATAGCTTTGAGGATGATCGCAAGAAATTTACCGAATGGCAGCATGGGGATTTGCAGATGATTGGTGATCGGGTGCGCGAGAGAATCAGGAGTGCGGCATGAGCGTGACCGTAAAAGACCTGGCTGCAAAACTGACAGCCTACGCGCTGCAATACCCAAAGACAGAAGTGATGCTGGCTTACGATGGCGATGTGGCGTTTGAATTTGGACGCGGGGACGACCATACTGCGGCTGGATTGGGCGGCGTTGAGACGTTTTTGGTTTTGGTGCCGAACACTTCGGGAAAGAAACTGCTTTTGAAAAAGAGGGATTTATGACCCCAGAAAAACAAGTTGATGTTCGCTGCATGTGTCTGTCGTTTGCTGTCTCGATGTGCTTGTCTGCTGGAAACAAACCGCCAGAAACGGCCATTGAAGCTGCCAAGTTGTTCGAGAATTACATTCTTGGAACGAGAGCGAAGTTAAAAGTTGTCAGCAATGATGGGGTGGCGTGATGCCCAGCAAAACTCCGGCTCAAGCGAAACTTATGCGGATTGCTGCACACACAAAGGGCGGCTATGGCGGTGTGCCAGAGAATGTCGGCAAGGAATTTGAAGCGGCTGACGAAGCTAAGGCGAAAACCAAACTCAACAAAAAACCCAGCAACCTCTATAGAAAGAAATAACCATGTTCACTGTCTGCATCATCCCAAACAACACGACCTCGAACCTGTCGCTTTGCTACAAGGAACACAAGGACGCGCTGTTCGCGTTTAATCGGATGAAAGCTGCCGATTTGTCTATCGAAGAAACGGATGATTACGGCAATGTCGTTTTTATACCGCGCGACAATGTGGCCTATTTCCTCTTTATCGACGTTAAGAGGTCTGAGGAACGCCAGTTCGACCAGCAGATGTGCGTCAACGCCGCCCGTCAAACGATTGAGAGCAAGCTGGTTCAAAACGGCTATAAGGCGCAAAAGGTTAATGCTTCGCCGATTATTCAGTAGCCTATATCGCTCCAAAAGCGGTTTTTAGGACTAAATCTTGATTAACCATTAATACTGCGGTATGATGCCGGAAACCATGTCCGGTATCGTTCATGCTGCCAGCTTCATTTTCTGTTCGTAAGATCGGCTTCTCAGAGCTTGAGAACGAGCCGAAT
>JBAVWC010000437.1:0-2934 GCA_049697595.1 Alphaproteobacteria bacterium | reverse complement strand
GTCCTCGGCCTTCCCGGCAGCGAGCGCAAGATGATGGGGTTTGAAACACTAACCCTCGCCCCGATTGATCGCAAACTGATCGATGTCACAATGCTAACCCCCTCCGAATTGAAATGGCTCAACGACTATCATGATCGCGTAAAGAATGTTCTGCGCCCTATGGTCGATGCGCCGACTGCGGTCTGGCTTGAAGCCGCAACCTTGTCGTTGTAAATCGCATGCTCTTTCACAGCACGCGCGGACTTGCACAGGAAACAGACATTCGCGGCGTGGCGCTAGCGGGCCTTGCGCCTGACGGCGGCCTTTATCTGCCAAAGGAGTGGCCGCAATTTTCAGCATCCGATATTGCCGCGATGCGCGGCCAATCTTATCAGGAAATAGCGTTTCGCGTTTTGCAGCCCTTTTTGCAATCGGCGGTGCCTGACAATGTTTTGCGCGAGATTGTCAAAAAATCCTACGAAGTTTTCGATGTTCCCGAAATAACCCCGCTGCGAAAACTGGGCAACGGCCTAAGCGTTCTCGAACTTTTCCACGGCCCGACTTTGGCGTTCAAGGATATCGCCCTGCAATTCCTTGGTCACTTGTTCGAATATTTTTTGCAAGATTCAAACAAGCGCATGACGATCATCGGCGCGACATCCGGCGATACGGGATCGGCGGCGATTGCCGCTCTGGCCAACCGCAAAAATATCGATCTTTATATTCTGTACCCCGACAAGGGGCCCAGCGAAATTCAGCGCAAGCAAATGACCTGCGTCGATGCGCCCAATGTCCACGCGATAGCAGTCACCGGCAGTTTCGACGATTGCCAGGCGATTGTGAAATCCCTGTTCGCCGATCAGACGTTGCGCGAGGGTTGGAATCTCAGCACCGTCAATTCGATCAATCTGGTGCGCATCATCGCGCAGATCGTCTATTATTTCGCCGCCGCGCAAATGGCGGAAGGAAAACCGAGTTTCGTCGTCCCGACAGGCAATTTCGGCGACATCTATGCCGGATATGCGGCGATGAAATGCGGCTTGCCGATTTCCAAACTCGCAATCGCCAGCAACAGCAACGATATTCTAACGCGCTTCTTCGCCACCGGTAGTATGTCAACGGAACCCGTGCGCAGCACCTACAGCCCCAGCATGGATATTCAGATCAGCAGCAATTTCGAACGTTTGCTGTTCGATTTGTGCGGGCAGGATGCAGTGCAATTGCGTGCGTATATGGATGATTTAAAAAACACGAACGGTTTCTCGGTTTCCCTGAACCAATTGGAACAGGCACGGGAAATCTTCGTCGCCGGACGCGCCGACGATCACGAAACACTGGCCACGATTGCCGGGACATATAAAAAGCATAACTACATCCTCGATCCACATACGGCTGTGGGCGTAAAGGTCGCGCATGATCTGGCGGCGCAGTTACCGCAACCCGTCATCTGTCTCGCCACGGCGCATCCGGCCAAATTCCCCAATACCGTCAATCGCGCTATCGGCCACATACCCCCGCTGCCTTCACGAACGGCAGACTTGATAAACAAGCCGGAACGCACCACCTTGTTGCCTGCGGACACACAGCAAATAGCGGCATTTATTAAAGAGCGAAAAAAATCATGACAATTAAAATAACGACCCTCGATAACGGTTTGCGTATCGCAACCGATCCGATGCCCGATGCCGAAAGCGTGGTTGTCGGCGCGTGGGTGGGGGTGGGTACGCGCCACGAGCCGTGGAACGCCAACGGCGTCGCGCATCTGGCCGAACATATGATGTTCAAAGGAACCAAAACCCGTTCCGCCTATGCTTTGTCTTCTGCAATAGAAAACAAGGGCGGCTCGATGAACGCCCACACCTCGCGCGAAGAAACCGCCTATTACGCCCGCGTGTTGCCGGAAGAAGCCGAAAACGCGACCGATATCATCGCCGACATGATGCGTCATTCCGTGTTCGACCCCAAGGAACTCGACCGCGAACGCCAGGTGATTATTCAGGAAATAGGCCGCGATCTGGACTCGCCCGAAGATTATGTTTTCGACCTGATGCACGAATTGGCAATGCCGAAACAAAAAATCGGTCGCGGGATTCTGGGCTCCGCCGAGGTTATCGCCAAATTGCCGCGTTCCGCCGTTACCCATTATGTCAAACAACATTACACAGGCGCGAATATGGTTTTGATCGCCGCCGGAAAAATTACGCACGAAGCGTTCGTGGCAATGGCCACGAAACGTTTCGCCCGCTTGCCGCACGGCAGAAAACCGGTCGAACAAAAAACACATGTATATGGCGGCGTAAAGCTCGAAGCCAAAGACAACGAACAGGCGCATCTGATCCTCGCCTTTGCCGGCCCCGGCTATCATGCAAAGACGGCATTTTATCCGACGCAACTTTTATCGCTCATTCTCGGCGGCAGCGCGTCGTCGCGTTTGTTTCAGAAAGTGCGCGAGAAGCGCGGTTTGGTCTATACGATCAATTCCGCGCATAGCGGTTTCAACGATGCGGGCATTTTCCAGATTTACGCCGGAACCGATCCCAAGCGCCTGCGCGAACTTATGCCGGTTATTTGCGATGAATTGAACGATGTAAAGAAGCATGTAACGCGCGGCGAACTGGATCGCGCCAAAGCTCAAATCCGCGCCGATCTTTTGATGGGCAAAGAAAGCGTCATGCGCCGCGCCGAAATGTTGGGCCACCAGCTCCTCGTCCACGGCAAGACGATACCGATCGAACGAATTCTCAAAAAGCTCATGTCCGTAACGCAAGAAAACGTCCAGAACGCCGCGATAAAGATTTTTTCGCATAAGCCGATTTTAACCGCGCTCGGCCCTTTACAGGAACTTGAAGATTACAAAAAAATTGTTGAGAGACTGGCTGATTAATGAAGTTCATTTCATCATTCCTGCAATTGCCGCCGTCGCGGCCACGACCTTCGCTTGATATGCAACTGATC
>JBAVWC010000436.1:0-4726 GCA_049697595.1 Alphaproteobacteria bacterium | reverse complement strand
ACCCCCGCCCGCGAGGGGCGGGGGAGTCTGTGTGGGGCGATTGTCCAGCAGCGTTTCTAAATCCGTATAACGCCATTCTTCTTTCTCGCAATGGCTGCGGTCGATGAAATTGGCGAGGGTCATGATATGAAGCCTCGTTCTTGCAGGATGGGCTTCAATTCATGCAGGGAATGAATGACGTAGTCGGGTTCTTTGGCGCGCAGGCGATGTTCGGCGTGGACGCCGCCTGTTATCGCGACGCTGGTCATGCCGAGTTCGCGCGCGATTTCTATTTCTTCCATCGTGTCGCCGATGATAAGGGCATTCGATCCGTTCAGCCCGTTTGCCTTGATATAATCTTGCAGCTTCTGGCCTTTGGTCATGTCGCGGAATTGCATGCCTCGGCTGATATAGGCGATGACTTCGTCGAAATGGTGATCGATATTGTGCTGTTTGAGAAGGTGGGTAATTTCGTCGGTGATGTGATTGCTGACGATCAGGCTCGATACATTGTTGTGTTTAAGGGCTTGCAGAATTTCCGTGGCCCCTTGATGCAAGGCAACCTGCTGCGCCATTGGGTTATAGTAATCGTGAAACGCATCCCGTTCCAGATCGAGGATCTGCCGCAATTCTTCTTCGTTCAGCCCGACAGAGCGATAAAATTGATCGATAGGGTGCAGGAAAATATCGCGGAAAAATTCTGCCGTAATGGGGGCGTGATTGACCTTTGCCAAAATCGCATTGACGCAAAACACGACCGCATCGGTATCGTTCAGCAACGTGCCGTTCCAATCCCAGACGATGAATTTTTTTTGCGCGCTCATGCGGCCTCGTCAGTGAAATCGGCATAGCCTTTGGCTTCCAGCTCGTGCGCCAGTTCGGCTCCGCCGCTGCGGCGGATTTTGCCGAAGGCCAGAACATGCACCGCGTCGGGCTTGATGTAATCCAGCAAGCGTTGATAGTGGGTGATGACCAGCATCGACCGTTCGGGCGAGCGCAAAGCATTCACGCCATCGGCGACTATTTTCAGCGCGTCGATGTCAAGGCCGCTGTCTGTTTCGTCGAGCAAACAGAGCAGGGGTTCCAGCACGGCCATCTGCAAAATCTCGTTGCGTTTTTTCTCGCCGCCGGAAAAACCGACATTCACGGCGCGCTTCAGCATTTCTTCGGATAACCCAATCGCCGAAGCCTTGCCGCGCAGAAGCTTCAGCATTTGCATAGCATCGAGTTCGTTCTCGCCGCGCGATTTGCGAATGGCGTTTAGCGCGGTTTTTAAAAACATCATATTGGTGACGCCAGGAATTTCGACCGGGTATTGCATCGCCAGAAACACGCCTGCTGCTGCGCGTTCTTCTGTCTTCAGGCTCAGCAAATCCTTGCCGTTAAATGTCACGCTGCCTTGCGTCACTTCATATCCGTCGCGTCCGGCCAGCACATAAGACAAAGTGCTTTTGCCGGAACCGTTCGGCCCCATAATCGCATGCACTTCGCCGGAGGGTATCGTGAGGTCGATACCTTTGAGGATTTCTTTGTCGCCGATTGAGGCGTGGAGGTTTTTGATTTCAAGCATGATTTTTTAACTCATAGTGAATGATTTAATCGCGAGCGAACAAGCAGAGCCGAGCAACAGCGCGGTGATCGTGAATTGAAACACTTTCATCGGTATCCTGTGGGCCGCCTTGTAACCGAGATAGATCGACAGAACGAAAAACGGTATCGTCAACAGCATCGTGTGCAGAAGTTGTGGGTCGGCGAAATGCGGCACACCGGTCAGCATGAGGCGAAGCCCGTTCAACGAGAAGAAAAGGCATATCATCGTCGCGCGAAAACAAAGGGCAGAGGATGTGTTGGTTTTGATGTAGGGAATAACCGTAGGGCCGCCGGTTCCGGTTGTGCCTTGGATAAAGCCGCCAATCACGCTCGTGATATGGGGAATGACATGTTCCGGTACAGCCTTGCCCGCGTGAGACAGCCAGTTCATCCAGCCGCGTTCCTGCGCCAGAAAAATCAGGATATAGACGGCCAGTGCGGCGTCGACGATCCGCGTATTCACGTAAGAGAACATAAAGAATCCGGCAAGCGTGCCGATAGCAAGGCCGGGTGCCAAACGGATCAAAGTCGGCTTGTCGACTTCCTTCCACAATTTAAAAATCAGCAGCCCAATCAGAAATTGGAAGAACATAACCATAACGACAGCATCTTTCGCATCGAGAAAAAGGCTGAGCAAAGAAATAGCAATCAACCCGCCGCCAAAGCCAAACGCGGCCTGCGTAAAAAAAGAAAAACAGATAATGGGAATGGCGATCAAGTTCATCCCACGCTTCCTTCCAAACTAATACTCACCAGCTTCTGCGCCTCTACCGCGAATTCCATTGGCAGTTCCTGCAACACTTCCTTACAGAAACCGTTGACGATCAGGGCCATTGCTTCTTCGTTGTTCAATCCGCGTTGCTGGCAATAAAACAATTGGTCTTCGCTGACTTTCGATGTTGTGGCTTCGTGTTCGACGCGGGCTTTGGGCTGGCGGGATTCGATGTAGGGAACCGTGTGCGCGCCGCAGCGGTCGCCGATGAGCAAGCTGTCGCATTGCGTTTTGTTGCGCGCGCCTTTGGCGGTGCGGAGGATTTTGACGAGGCCGCGATAGGTGTTCTGTGCCTTGCCCGCGCTGATGCCTTTGGAAATAATCGTCGAGCGCGTGTTTTTGCCGATATGGATCATTTTGGTGCCGGTGTCGGCTTGCTGGAAATTATTGGTGATCGCCACCGAATAAAATTCGCCGACTGAATCATCGCCCAGCAAAACACAGCTTGGATATTTCCAGGTGATCGCCGAGCCGGTTTCGACCTGCGTCCATGAAATCTTCGACCGCTTGCCACGGCATGCGCCGCGCTTGGTGACGAAATTATAAATGCCGCCTTTGCCGTCTTTGTCTCCGGGATACCAGTTCTGCACTGTCGAGTATTTGATCTTGGCATCGTCGAGAGCGACCAGTTCGACCACTGCGGCGTGAAGCTGGTTCTCGTCGCGCTTGGGCGCTGTGCAGCCTTCCAGATAGGAAACGCTCGCGCCGTCGTCGGCGATAATCAGCGTGCGTTCGAATTGCCCGGTGTTTTCGGCATTGATGCGGAAATAGGTGGAGAGTTCCATCGGGCAGCGCACGCCTTTGGGGATATAAACAAACGATCCGTCGGTAAAGACGGCGCAGTTCAGCGTCGCAAAGAAATTATCCGCAATCGGCACGACCGAACCGAGATACTTTTTCACCAGATCGGGGTGTGTATGAACCGCCTCCGAAATCGGGCAGAAAATAATGCCGTGGGATTCCAGTTCTTTTTTATAAGTCGTGGCGACGGAAACGCTGTCGAACACGGCATCGACCGCCACGCGGCGTTCCTGCACGCCCGCCAGAATTTCCTGCTCCTGCAACGGAATGCCGAGCTTGGCATAGGTTTTCAGCAATTCGGGGTCGACATCGTCGAGCGTTTGCGGCTTGTTCGACTGTTTCGGCGCGGAATAATAAGACGCGGCCTGATAATCGATTTTGGGATGATTGACTTTCGCCCAATCCGGTTCCGTCAAAGTCAGCCAATGACGGAAGGCTTTCAACCGCCAGTCCAGCAGCCATTCGGGTTCGTTCTTTTTCGCCGAGATAAAACGGATCGTGTCTTCGCTCAGCCCAATCGGCGCAGTTTCCTGCTCAATCGCGGTGACGAAGCCGTATTTGTATTTTTGTTCGGCCAGATCTTTGACCAGAACATTTGTAGGGGATGACATCGGTTTAATCTCCTGCAAGAGCGTGGAGTGTTTCCGGCGCTTTGTTGTTGCGGGAGGGCAGGGGGGCGTACATTTCCGCCAATGTCACATTTTCCAATGCGCTGCGCACGACGCGGTTGACCTTGTTCCAGCCTTCGCTGACCGGGCAAAGGCTTTCGACTCTGCATCCTTGATGCAGGCTGCCTTCCGAACAGTCGGTAATGGCGATAGGGCCGTCCATTGCCTCGATGATCGCGGCAACGGATATGTCCGTCATCGGGCGCGCCAGCCGATAACCGCCCGATGCGCCGCGCTGGGCGGTGATAAGGTTGCTTTTGGTCAACAATTTCATAATCTTGGCCACGGTCGGCATCGGCAGGCCTGATGTTTCGGCCAAGTCGGACGCCGCCCACAAATTCTCCTCCCCCTCTTTCCCCATATGAGATAGAAGAGTAACGGCGTAATCGGTAAGGCGGCTAAGACGGATCATGCAGGGATTATACTAATCAGTACTGAATAAGTACAGATTAATTTCTTATGATTTGGGGGCTGGGGGTGGCGTTTTGTTGCCCTTCTGCTGAGTCCTTGGGCGGGGTGGTATGGTCGGATTACCTGTTAATCCTCCTCCTGACGTGTTGGGCGTCCCGCCTATGAACAATACTGCTGCGGCAAGTACAAACATTCCCTCAATTAATGGCATGATTTTCTCCAAAATTCATAAAAAGACGATGTTGCCTATACAGCTTTCCTACATCAGGCCACAAGGAAAATGATCGCTTTTGCGCAATAACCTTGTTGTTTTCGCATAGGGTATCCGGATGCTACAATCTGGTTGATATTGATTTTTCATATAGAAACTGTTCTTCTTGCTCAAACATGAGAGATAGGCTTAAAGTCCACGCCCATGAAAGAATCCGCTTCACCAATTCCCGCCGATATCGCCGCGCTGAGCTTCGAAGATGCTTTGGTCGAGCTTGAAAAGCTTGTCAAACAG
>JBAVWC010000435.1:0-6095 GCA_049697595.1 Alphaproteobacteria bacterium | reverse complement strand
CCCAAAACCCGGTCGCCGAGAAATTCCAGCCTTTCATAAGGCGCGCCCTTTTTGCGCGGGCGCGCGCCGGAAAGCGACGGGTGGGTCAGCGCGTCTTCGAGCAGACGCGGCGTGGCGAATTGATGCGCTAGCTTCTCGGCTAGCAAAGCGATATTTGGTGCGACAGAGGCGGGTTTGCCGGAGGACGAGGGCATTGTTTATGTGATCCCGTTAAAGATGCGGTGCCAGCGGACGGTCCAGGGCCATGTCCAGATTTCCCAGAAATGCGTGTGTTCCTGAATCGAGAAGAAAAGGAATTGCGCTTTGCCGACCAGATTTTCTTCGGGCACATAGCCGACATTGGTGGTGCGGCTGTCCAGCGAGTTGTCGCGGTTATCGCCCATAAAGAAGTAATGATGCGGCGGCACCGTGAAAACTTCGGTGTTGTCGAGCGGTTGATCGTCGCCCAGTTTGCGGATGATATGGGTGGGGCCTTGTGGCAGATGTTCCTGATAATCGGTTGCATTGGTATCCGGATGCCCATCGGGTTCGGGGAAGGGCGTTGCCAGGCGGTCACGTTCTACGGGCGTGCCGTTGATGTATAAAATGCCTTGGCGCATCTGGATCGTATCGCCGGGCAGGCCGATCAGGCGTTTGATGTAATCGACCGAAGGGTCGCGCGGCAGTTTGAACACGACGACATCGCCGCGCTGCGGGTCGCTGCCGCCGACGCGTCCGGAAAAGGGCAGGAGGCCGAGAAAAGTGCCAGCCGAGCCATAGCCATAGGAAAATTTCGACACAAACAGAAAATCGCCGACCAGAAGCGTGGGCACCATTGAGCTGGACGGGATATTGAACGGCTCATAGGCGAAAGTGCGGATGACCAGCGCGATGAGCAGCGCGGAAATAACGGTGCGGATTGTTTCCTTGCCGCTTTCGAGTGCGGTGGGTTCGGAGGCGGGTTTTTGATCGGGTTCGGCCATTTTGTGTCTATAAACTATGCGTGTGTGTGCGGGAAGCGCAGTTAAGGGGAGGGGAGGGGGTAAGTCAACTCTTTAGCAGTCATTCTTGTCGCCAATAAGGCCGATTTTCTCAATGTTAACCAATGAATGGGGTGATGAAAGCAAAAGAGGGGTAGACTTGCATGCGGGGGGTGTTTATTGGGAATGTTACGCAGCGGGCGCGGGATTTGCTCTGCCTGTAATTATCGATAATTGGAGGATTAAAATGGCGTCGCCAGAATTTATTAATCAAATCGAAGAAAGTGCTACCGCTTCCATCCGCAATAAAAATTGGATCAGCTTGTCCTTGGATTTCGAGACTCTTGCCGGTATTGCTGGTGCGGCCTGTGCTGACGGCGATGATAAAACGATGCAAGCTCTTGTGGATGTTTTTGGGAAGCTCCGCACAGCTATTACTGGGCCTAGTGTGATGCGCGGAGAAGAAACTGCGGCTTTTATGGCGGGGACAATGGCGGGATGTGGGGTCTTGTTGGCTGTGGCGCTGGAGAAAAGGCCAAGCACTTGCGATCATACGATTGCCGTCTTGAACAATGTGGAAACCATCACGATTTTAAATGCATTGCATAAATCAACGAATGGCATGCATCGCGACGAACTGATCGCCGCAACCAAGCTCAATGCTAAAATAGTGACTGGCACACTGCCTGTTTTGGAAGATGCTGGTTTGAC
Organism: Alphaproteobacteria bacterium; assembly: GCA_049697595.1. Lineage (GTDB taxonomy): Bacteria > Pseudomonadota > Alphaproteobacteria > UBA9219 > UBA9219 > CAIXLI01. The sequence continues at coordinate 4,425 of JBAVWC010000435.1, read as the reverse complement.
GCGTCGCTGGAGGCAGGGGAGCTTGCGTTTTAATGCGCTAACGTCTCTCGGGCGGCAGGCTATTGGTGCGGAGGATGTGCCGGCTCCTGCGCGCCCTGCGCCAAGCTGGTTGCCGGGTTTGAGGGCGTTTAGTGCATCGGTAAACGCGGGCGGCGGTTAACGGCAAGTAATGTTCAGGGACATGCATTTAACACCAAGTTTATGGAGAATAGAATGCCACATCCATTGATCGCCGCTGAGCCGCTAACGCAGATTGATGCGCGGCTTGCTGAAATCGAAACTGTCATTAATTTTATGGCCGCAGGCAGAGTCGTGTGCAGGCAGCGGCGAGAAGATGGTCGTTTGTTTGTTCAGCCGATTGATGATCCACATAAATACCTTTTTCAAATCTGCATTGTTCCATCCAATCGTCCTGAAGCCCATAGCAAGGGCAATCCACCGGAATCCTTATTTATGTGGACGACATCTCCTAAAAATGGCGAGTTCGGGGGAAACAAGATAGTTCTGGCTTCAGAAGGTCTCCTCTCGCCAGAGACGAGAGAAGCGGTCTATCATAAGTTGGATAGGCTTCTCAATCCAAGGCTGATGGGAAGGCCCGTAAAACCGCGCACGTTCCAGCTACATTATCTGTATTAACATTTGACCTATCCTCGCTTCTCCCGGCGTCTTTGCGCCGAGGTGGGGATGTGCATCGCTTCGCGGTATTTGGCGACGGTGCGGCGGGCGATGTCGATGCCTTCGCCGCGCAGCATCATCGACAAATGATCGTCGGATAAAATCGCGGTGGGTTTTTCGTTTTCGATCATGGCGCGGATGCGGGCGCGGACGGATTCCGATGACATGTCGTCGCCGCCGTCGCTGCGCGCCAAAGCTGTCGTGAAAAAATATTTCAATTCGAACATGCCGCGCGGGGTTGTTATGTATTTGTGCTGTGTCACGCGGCTGACGGTCGATTCATGCATGCCGACTAATTCTGCGATGTCTTTTAAAATCAGTGGTTTCAGATGATGCACGCCGTGGACGAAAAACGCGTCTTGCTGGCGCACGATTTCGCTCGCCACTTTTAAAATCGTCGTGGCGCGTTGATGCAGGGCTTTGACCAGCCAGTTGGCTTGTTGCCAGTGGTTGGCGATATATTCCTTGTCGGCTTTTTTCGAGGTCGAGGATTGGATTTGCGTGTAGTAACGTTCGTTGGCGAGGACGCGGGGCAGGGTTTCGGTGTTGAGTTCGACATGCCAGCCGCCGCTTCCGTCTTTGTTAACGGGTTGTGGGCGCAGCATGACGTCGGGCACAATCGGCATCGTGACGTCCGAAGCGAATGATGCGGCGGGTTTGGGGTTGAGCTGGCGGATTTCGGCGATCATTTGCGTCAGATCTTCGGCGTCAACTTTGCACAGGCGCATCAGTGCGGCATTGTCGCGCTTGGCCAGCAGGTCGAGATTTTGCAGCAAGAGATTCATTGCCGGATCGAGGCGGTCTTTTTCGCGCAATTGGAGGGCGAGGCATTCTTGTAATGAACGGGCGAAAATGCCGCAGGGGTCGAAACGTTGCAGGCGGGTGATGATTGTTTCGAAATGTTCAGGGGTCGCGCCTAATTGGCTGCGCATCAGTTCGAGATCGGCGGGAAGGTAGCCAGCTTCGTCGAGCATTTCGACCAGCGCCGAGGCGATGATCTGGTCGGCGGGCTCGAGAAAATCGACATGGATTTGTTCGAGCAAATGGGTGCGGAGGCTGGGTTTTTCGGCGACATTCTGGGCGGCTGAAAATTCGGAATCGTCGAAGGAACCACCGCCCGAACTGGCGTTTGCGAAACGGTCTTCGCCTGCGTAATTGTCGCTCGCGCCGTAATCGTCGCTGCCGCTTTCCTGGGGATTTTCGCTGTCCGCGCCGGACAGGGGGGTGGGTTCGCCGTCGCCGGAGGACGATGGGGATGGGGTTTCGTGATCGGGTGCGGCGGGTTCGTTGACGGGGGCGTTGGAATCGGCGCGTTCGAGCAGGGGGTTTTTCTCGATTTCCTGTTCGACGAATTCGCCCAATTCCATGTTCGACATCTGCAGCAGCTTGATCGCCTGCTGCAATTGCGGCGTCATAACAAGGGTTTGGCTCTGTCTTTGATCTAGGCGTTGCGTGAGGCTCATGAGGGGAGGATACGCTGAGATTATTAAAAAATCGTTGACGGAAGGTATTTTGGCACTATTTTTGCATAAATGGCAACTAGGGTGATGCCCTGTTCCTTCTTACACGCCGATACACGCCGCTGCCTTCGAACGGGCTTTCCCTCTCTATGTATTCCCTTTATCTTGCGGCGCATGCAAAAAGCTAATTCTTATACAAATCAACCCGGCAAAGACGGGCATTTTGGGCCTTATGGCGGGCGGTATGTTGCCGAGACGTTGATGCCTTTGGTGTTGGCGGTTGAGGAAGCTTACGAAAAGGCCAAGGCTGATCCGGCCTTTCAGGCCGAGCTGGATTATTATCTGAAGCACTATGTCGGGCGGCCCTCGCCGTTGTTTTTTGCGCAGAGGCTCACCGAGCATTTGGGCGGGGCGAAGATTTATTTGAAGCGCGAGGAGCTGAATCATACCGGCGCGCATAAGATCAATCATTGTATGGGGCAGATATTGCTCGCCAAGCGGATGGGCAAGACAAGAATTATCGCCGAGACGGGCGCGGGGCAGCATGGGGTGGCGACTGCGACGGTCGCGGCTTTGTTTAATCTGCCTTGCACCGTTTATATGGGCGAGCTGGATATTGAACGGCAGAAGCCCAATGTGTTCCGTATGCGGTTGCTGGGGGCCGAGGTCAAGGCGGTGACTTCGGGTTCGCGGTCGTTAAAAGACGCGATGAACGGGGCCTTGCGCGATTGGGTCGCGAATGTCGAAGATACTTTTTATATCATCGGCACAGTTGGCGGGCCGCATCCTTATCCGGCAATGGTGCGCGATTTTCAGGCGATTATCGGGCGCGAGACTCGTGAACAGATTTTGCACGCAGAGAAACGGTTGCCGGATTCTCTGGTTGCTTGCGTGGGCGGCGGGTCGAATGCGATTGGGTTGTTTTACGATTTCTTGAACGAGCCTTCGGTTGCGATGCATGCGGTCGAGGCTGCGGGGTTGGGGTTGGAGAGCGGCAAGCATGCGGCGGCTTTGGCAGGAGGTCGCGCGGGTATTCTGCACGGCATGCGCAGTTATTTTCTGCAAGATGATGACGGGCAGATTCAGGAAGCGCATTCGATCTCGGCGGGGCTGGATTATCCGGGCGTCGGGCCTGAGCATGCGTGGTTGTTTGATCAGAAGCGCGTGAATTATGTGCCAGTGACTGATGATGAAGCAGTGGAAGCGTTTCAGTTATTAGCAAAGCTGGAAGGCATTTTGCCAGCGTTGGAACCGGCGCATGCTTTGGCTTATGTGATGAAGCTGGCGCCGACATTGCCGAAGGATCATTTAATGGTGGTGAATCTGAGCGGGCGCGGCGACAAGGATATTTTTACGATTGCGGCGCGGTTGGGGGTGAAATTGTGAGCCGGATTGCTGCCCGATTTGCCGCGTTGCGTGGCGCGAAGAAGAAAGCGTTTATTCCGTTCATCACGGCGGGCGATCCGGATTTGGCGGTGTTTGCCGACATTCTGGCGGGGTTGCCGGGGGCGGGTGCCGATTTGATCGAGATCGGCATGCCGTTCAGCGATCCTATGGCGGATGGGCCGGCGATTGAGCGGGCTAATCTGCGGGCTTTTGCGGCGGGGATTACGTTGAGGAAAATTTTGGAACTGGTGGCGGATTTTCGCAAACGGGATTCTGAAACGCCGATCATTTTAATGGGCTATGCCAATCCGATTTATGCTTATGGGATTGGGAAATTTGTCGTGGATGCGAAGGGGGCTGGGGTTGACGGGTTGATCGTTGCCGATTTGCCGCCTGAAGAGGATTCCGAATTGCGGGTTCCGGCGCAAGCTCAGGGCATCGACATCATTCGCCTTGTCGCGCCGACGACGGATGAAAAACGGTTGGCGGTGGTTTTGAAAGGTGCTTCGGGATTTTTATATTATGTTTCCGTCACGGGCATTACGGGCAGCAAGCAAGTGAGTGCCGCGCCGGTGCGTCGGGCGGTTGAAACGATCAAGGCGCAGTGCGGGTTGCCGGTTGCGGTGGGGTTTGGTATTTCGACTCCGGCGCAGGCGCAGGAAATTGCGGGATGCGCCGATGCGGTGGTGGTGGGTAGTGCGATTGTTAACCGTATTGCCGTCAATCTGGACGGGCAAAACAGGGCTAAAGCCGGGTTGGTTAAGGATGTTTTGGCGTTTGTTGAAACGCTGGCGCAGGCGGCACATAGAGGGTAAAGTGTTTCCGTCAAATAATCCTCTGCGGCATGTATGAGTCTTTGTCGCGCAGACGCGCGACGCTGGATTCCCGCCTTCGCGGGAATGAC
>JBAVWC010000434.1:0-2750 GCA_049697595.1 Alphaproteobacteria bacterium | reverse complement strand
CGTTGTGGGCGCCGCCAATGAGGGTCAACAGCACGAGCGGATTCATCGCAGCGAGCACGAACGCCTCACCCGGATCACGTCCGAGTCCCCGCGCGAGCATGGCGACACCAAAGCCGATCATCACCACGGCGAGCACTTCGAGGAACCTCAGCCCGACGACCGTCCAGAGCTGGCTGCTCCCGCTGAGCTTGACGATCGTGCTGTCGGTAAAGAGGAAGAACGGTCCGTACGGCGCAGGCGTGTTGGCCCACAACTGGTCGACCGGCAGCGTCCAGGCACTGCTCTGCCAGCCCAGGGTGGCCGGGCCGTACAGATAGGGACTGATGTGCAGGGCGGTCATCTCGCCTTGGGCCGCATAGCTGAAGACGTCACGTGAGAACAGTGGCGGCGCCACGATCATCGGCACTGACCACAGAGTAAAGATCCACCAGAGCTTCTTCAGGGGCGCTCCGACGTGGAGCTTCATCACCTCAGACAGGCGCAGCCAGACTCGCATCAAGAGCAGCAAACCGCCGTAGACCAGCACCACCGACAAGATGTACTTGGTCAGGCTCGGCGTGCCGGTCGCGTTCGCCGCGGGTTCGCCGAAGAACCAGGTGTTGGTCAGGTTGTACTTGAACGGCGAATTCGTGAACGACGCTCCTCCGACAATCGCCACCATCGCCGCAAATCCGAGCAGCGCAGGCTGCCAGAGGAACGACCAGCCTTCGAACGGTCCGGGAGAGAATCGACCGAGCGGCGTGTAGCGACGCTCGAGAAGCTGAACGCCTGATTCGAAACGTGACGCGACTCGCTCGTAGGTCGTTCTGACCCCGCTCGCCCACGAGTTCACTCGAACCACCAAACTCCTCTCGCCACTCAAGGTGACACGGTACCGCCAGCACTGCTGCCGGCTCTCGCCGGGTGGGTCAACCTCTCGCGAGGCTGACCATGGTGGGCCAGGAGGGATTTGAACCCCCGTAGGCTAAGCCGTCTGGTTTACAGCCAGATCCCATTGGCCACTCGGGCACTGACCCGTCGAGAATTCTACTGTCCCCGCACCCTCACTACCAATGGAGGGTGTCGCGAGCGATTGCTCGACGAAATGTCAATCGCTCACGACGAGGACGCGACGTGCGCTCTAGCATCACTTCATGCCGAGTTTCGACGTCGTTTCAGAGATTGACCTTCAAGAAGTGCGCAATGCGGTCGACCAAGCGAACCGTGAAGCCACGAACCGCTTCGACTTCAAAGGCACCAACGCCATCATCGAGTTCAGCGAAAAGGAACTGAGCTTGAGCGCCTCGACCGAAGACCGTCTGCGCGCCCTCTACCAGCTCCTCGAAGAGAAGTTGGTGAAGCGATCGGTGTCGCTGAAGACCCTCGACGCGGGGAAGATCGAAGAGGCCAGTCACAACAGCGCCCTACAGAAGGTCGCCCTCAAGGCCGGCATCAGTCAGGACGTGGGAAAAAAAATCAACAAGCTCGTCAAGGACATGGGCGTCAAAAGCCTCAGCTCATCCATCCAGGGCGACCACGTACGCGTGACCGGCAAGCAGCGTGACGACCTCCAACAGGCCATCGCGCTCTTCAAGGAAGCAGACCTTGACGTGCCCCTTCAGTTCACCAACTTCCGCGACTAGAGGGCCGTTTCCTCTTCGACCCGCAGATGCTCGTCGATCCGCTCCAGCGGCTTCACCTGGAAGATGCGGTTGAAGACGATCAGCTTCAGCACCCAAAAGACCCCGAAACAGAACAGGTTCGCGCCGTCAACGAGCCCGGTGTTGGTGAGGTGGCTCCAGTGATGCGAGCGAACTTCGTTGCGCGCCCACCAGGCGCCGAGTTGAGAGAAGGCAATGCCGAGCGCCGACATCGACATGAAGGGCAGGATCTCTCTACGCCAGTGACTGCGCCCGTGCTTGCCCCATGTCCAGCGTCGATTGAGCTGGTACGCGGGAATCATTCCGACCACGTTGCCCGCGAGCGTGGCCCACACCACGCTCGGAATGATGCGAAGCCCGTAGAAGCCCGAGACCGCCCCGAGCGAGACCACGGTGGTGATGATCGACGCGGCAGCGTACCGAACCATTCGACGACCCTCGTGCGTGCGCGACCACTTGAGCAGCGCTCGTGGGGAAAGAGTCATGAAGGTCAACCTACCGTTTCATACCGCGCGAGACCAGCGGATGCGCGGGTGCTGGTCCGGGTCTCGCCGAGGGCCACCGAGCAAACTAAAACGAAGTTCCCTCTTGCATCGAGACGGTCTCAGCGATCTTCTCGTCGTGGTGCGCAACGTGGAAGATGCGGTTGAACACCAAGAGCTTCAAGACGAAAAAGACCGCGAAGCAGGCTACGTTCGCACCCGCGACGAGACCAGTATTGAACAGCCGGCTCCAGTGGTGCGAGTGCACTTCGGAACGTGCCCAGAACGCGCCCAGCTGCGAGAAGGCGATGCCGAGAAACGCCATTGACCAATAGGGCACGATCTCATTGCGGAAATGACTGCGTCCACGCTTGCCCCAGGCCCACGCTCGGTTCCAGTAATACGACGGGATGACCGCCACGAGGTTGCCCGACAGGGTCGCCCAAATGACACCGGGAATGATCTTGAGACCGTAGACAATCGTGATCCAAAGAAATGACATGCCGGTCGTCACGACGGAACCAAGAAGGTAGCGGTAGAACTTCTTGCCCTCGCGAGTATGCATCCACGCCCACAACGAGCGAATCCGGGCCACCATTAGAACCAGTCTACCGGGTAGGGACTAACC
>JBAVWC010000433.1:0-9060 GCA_049697595.1 Alphaproteobacteria bacterium | reverse complement strand
ATACTGGCGCGCGGCAATATTTTTGTGAAAAAAAACGGAGAAGAAGATAATGACCGAAAATTTTGATTTTAAAACTTTATGGCAGGAAGCGTCTGCCGCACTCAACAAACGGGGGCCAGAAGAAATTGGCCTCGCGTGGCTTGCAGACCTGCGGGCACCAGGCGTCACTCGTTTTCTTCAAGAACTCCAAGAAGCTTCAAAAATAATTTTCGATTTAGCTATGACTTGGATCCAAATGAAGAAGGCAAGCCTCTCGAACAGCGTTCCGTTATAGTCGAGACCAACCTTCCGTCACGCTCATCTGTTCAGAATCTCGTAAATCTTAGACTAAGCGAAGATTTTGTTTCATGTGATGCGGGTGGCATCTTTTGCTACAGCTCCGCTAAGCAGTGCTTGCGAGACTTACTGAAAATTGCGATCGAAGCAAAGGTGTTAGATAAATCGCCTGACGCATGTGCTGCACCTTCCGCACCTGCGGCGCGGAGACGCAGCGGTACGGATGGGTTTCCTCGTCGCTGCTAACAACGACAGAATAACGTCATTATCGCCATTCCTGCGCAAACGGGAGTGGCGGTTTTATTTTTAAGCAACGCGCGCGGCGGGTTCGGGCTGGGTTGTGGTGTTGCGTCCCGCCGGGAACATCAAATCTTCATACAATTCCATCATGCCGTTGAACCAGTTGGCTTGGGGGAAATTGTCTTCGATGAAATAGCGGGTGCTGTCGGCGAGGTTGACTCGCTGGTCGGTGTTGAGGCGCGCGGCTTCGCTGAGGGCCTTGACCAGCGCGGCAACATTATCGGGCGGCAATACCCACGCGGTTTCGCCTTTAAGAACCATTTCTTCGTTCGCGCCGACCGAGGTGACGATAACGGGACGGCCCAAAGCTTGCGCGGCAAGGATTTCCATATTCTGTCCGCGCGGCGCGATGTTCGGCGCGACGACGACATTGCCGAGCCAGAAGGCTGCGGGCCAATCGGGGCAGGTTTCCGGCATGATGACTTTGCCGCTAAGGCCCAGCCGTTCGATCGTTTGTTCCAGATCATCGCGCAATCCTGGCGCGTTGCTGTCGGTGCCGACCATGACGGCATAGATGTGGTCGTCCTTAAGCTGCGCCAACGCATGCAAAACGGCGGTATGGCCCATTTGCGGTTCCAGCGGCATAGGCACCAGCACGACAATCGATTGTTCGGGCAAACGCCACAGGCGGCTGAGATTATGCAAACGTTCGGCGCAAACTCCCGCCGCGTTATAGCTTTGCAGGTCGATGCCGGGAGGCACGACCGCGATCACGGCGGGGTTGATCTGGAAAGTCGATGTTAAATGCTGAACCATTGTTTTGGTCGGCACGCGGATTGTGCATGAGGTTTGCGCGACCTGCGCCAGCAAGCGATGCGAGGTAGGCGTATCGGGCAAAGGCTGCGTTAAATCGACGACCAGAGGCAGACGATTTTTACGGCTGAGCTGGACCGCCATTTCGACGGTGCCGATGCCGTGGGCATGAATCAAAACCGGGCGTTCGCGCTGTACCAGCGTTTCCAGATGCACGCGATTGCGCCAATTGGCAAGCATCCCGTGATTGTCGAGCGGCATGCGCACATGCTTGACCGCCGCACGTTCGGCATCTGTCACTAAAGCTCCTCCCCCCGAGGCGATAAGCGCGCGCCAGCCGAGGCGTTGCGTGAGAACGGCCAGCGTCACCGTTTCGCGCGCGGGGTCGCCGTAATCCAGATCGGCGCACAGATGCAAGACGCCAGTGCGCGCGTTGCGCCGCGCTGCCGCTTTCAGATTTATTGCATTCCTGTTAGAAGTGTTTTGGATCATCGCTTTAAAGGCACACAATTATGTCTGTTGAATTTCTTACTCTAGCGGATTGTCGGCTCGCATATCAACGACAAGTTACCGATAAAAGCAAACCCGGAATAATATTTCTTGGCGGCTATGCGTCGGACATGCAGGGCACCAAGGCCGTATTCCTGTCGGAACGCTGCGCAGAGCATTCTATTAGCTTTACGCGCTTCGATTACCGGGGCTGCGGGCAGTCGCCGGGATCATTCACCGATGGCACAATCGGCGCTTGGCTGGAGGATAGTTTGGCCGTTTTCGACCGTTTAACCCAAGGAATGCAGATTATTATAGGCTCGTCGATGGGCGGCTGGCTGGGGTTATTGCTCGCCAAAGCGAGGCCGGAGCGGGTTAAAGCCCTCATCGGCGTCGCCGCCGCGCCCGATTTTACCGAGGATCTGGTCTGGGAAAAATTAACCACGATTCAGCGCGAAACTTTGCTGCGCGAGGGAGAAATATATGAAGATGGCGCGCCCCCGGATCACCGAGTCCCAATGACGCTGAAATTGATCGAAGAGGCGCGGCAGCATTTGGTATTGCGCGCGCCCTTGCCGATTGCCTGTCCTGTGCGTTTATTGCAAGGGATGAAAGATGTTGAAGTGCCGTGGAGTTATGCACAGCGCATCGCCGCGCATGTCGATCAGGAAGATGTGCGGGTAACCTTAATCAAAAACGGCGACCACCGCCTGAGCATCCCCGAAGATTTGGGGTTGCTGTGGCAGATGGTCGCCGAGTTTGTTTAAGGAAAAACGCCTCTTATCCCCAGAGGTTAGAGAACAGCTTCGGCAAACGCTCCTCTATCCTTTGCGCGCACCTTCATTCTTGCCTCTTCTTCAAGAGCCGGCGCAGGGCATGCGGTTTTTCTGAAAGACAGCCGTTCGGCCCCCGGCTTCAGCCCTATGTTTATTTGATCCCCGTTGGACACCTGTTTAGTCGTAATCAATGCAGCCAATGGCGTGACGACATGCTTCTCGATAGCTCTTTTAAGGGCTCTGGCTCCGTACTTCTTGTCGAAGCCGACACTCACTAAAAATTTCTTGGCATCGGCCCCAACATCAAAAACAATCTCCTCACATCCCGGGGCGGCACGTACTCTAGCCCGCACCTTATCGAGTTCCAGATCCACTATTCTAGTGATATCCGATTGTTTCAGAGAATTAAAAACAACGACCTCGTCAATTCTGTTCATAAATTCAGGAGAGAAAAATTTAGACGCAGCGGCAATGGAGGTCTGGGTCGCTTTTTCCTTAGTTTCTTTTTCCGTCTCTGTCGCGCCGTTACGGCCAAACCCGATGCCTGGTTTTGCTTCCGCTGCCTTTTCTATCTCGCCGATATTGGAAGTCATAAAAATATAGGTATTTGAAAAGTCGACCGTTTCATTATTGCCCAGCGTCACAACGGCATTATCATAAATACCAAGCAGTATTTTACAAACCGCCGGATTGGCTTTTTCTATTTCGTCGAGCAAGATAAACGGCTTCTCATCAATAGCTTTCTGACTCAATCGAGGGGGAACCTCATCACCCCGGTATCCCGGAGGTGATCCCATGAATTTCGCCACTTCGTGCTCTTCCTGAAATTCGGCGCAATCAATTCTAAGTACAGAGTCCGGTTTGTTTGTTATGGCCTCGGCAAAACTTTCAACAAGATATGTTTTGCCCGTTCCCGTCGGCCCCAGAAAAAGAAAAACTCCGGCAGGTTTTTTAGGAGCACCCAATCCAGCGGAAACCTTTTGATAGGCATCGGTCACCTTTTCAATTGCGTGATCCTGCCCTGATATTTTTTCGAGGAGCTTTTGTTCAAACCCACCAATATCCCCTGCACGAAGATCGGGATTGAGTTCCCGCAACACCACACCGTCTTTTTTCTTCGTCATTTATTTCCCCTGACTATATTGCTCTTGATTAAAAAACATCCACCTTTATATGAAGGCCGCCCGCGTATTTTTCACATTAGTACAGAAACGTTAAAATACCCTCTCTGGACATAAAGTGTCTTATTTTTAGCCCACACACACAATAATGTTCGTGAAACAAATTGTTGTCAAACTTTTATTTCCATCCATTGATTGCAACCCTGATGATATTTTTACCCTTTTTTGGCTTTTTTTGGGACTTGATTTTGCCAAAATCTTGATAAAAAAAGCGGCGACTCCCACCACAGCGCGCCCAAAGATTTGAGGTTGCCGTGGCAGAAGGTCGCCGATTTTTTTCAAGCGTTAGGCGGCGGCTTTATATTCCACCTGCTCTGCCGCCAGCGCTTTTTGATAAGCGGGACGCGCGATGACTTCCTTGAGCATCCGCTTGGTGTTCGATCCCAGCGTCACCGGCTTTGGCAGATTGCCCGACCAGTTGGCAATGACCGCCAGCAAGATGTCGGCGATCGTGATTTGCGCGCCGCAGATATAGGCTTGCGACGACAAACGTTGATCGACTTCTTCCCACAGTTTATTGATATTGGCGATAGCAGCATCGACCAGCGGCCCTTCGGTCATGCCGTTCTTTTTCAGGAAGAACATGCGTGCATAGGCGGGGTGCAGCGTGGCATTGGCGAACATCAGCCATTCCAGAGCGACATCGCGTTCTTTGCCGCTCTTGGGCAGCAAGGGGCTGTTATGTTTTTCGAGGACGTGGATAAGGATTGCAGCACCCTCGCGGATGGTCTGATCGCCGTCCACCAGCACGGGGATTTGGCCGCGCGGATTAATTTTCAGATATTCCGGCGTGCGTCCCTGGCCTGCCATCAGATCAATTTTTTCCAGCGTGACGGGCTGATTGCATTCGTTGAGAGCGACATGAACGCCCATCGAGCAAGCGCCGGGGGTGTAGTATAATTTGTACATAGAAAGCTCCTTGGTTGAGGAAGATGAAGCACTCTGTGACTTTTTGACGCGGGGGACAAGGGCAAGATAGATTATTTTTTTATGCCTCCATTCAAAGAAGTTTTGGCATATAATATGCTTCTTTTCGTTCACAAATACCGTTCTTATAACAATGAATGCCTCTTCGGCTCTGACAATTGAACTGAACGCCGTGATCGTTGCGGTCGCGGAAGGCGCGCCGCATTTGCTGACGGCCACCGGGCTTGCCTTGCCCTCGGGGCCGTTTGAAACTGAACATCGCACACTGGAACAGGGATTGAGGGCATGGGCGAAGCTTAAGGGTGCGCAGGGTTTGGGATATGTCGAGCAGCTTTATACCTTTGCCGACCGCGACCGCACCGCCGGAGGCAAACGCTCGGTTTCTATCGGCTATCTTGCTTTGGTGCATGAAGCGGCACAATCGCTGGGCGCGGCGTGGTCGCCCTGGTACAAGCATTTCCCGTGGGAGGATCACCGCGACGGACAACCGGCGATGATTGCCAAAATCATCATGCCCGCGTTGACCGCATGGAAAAACGCCGCGCCCGCTGCCGCGACGAAACGCGAATATGCCGAGCGCATCAACATCGCCTTTCCCACCGATCCGCGCCAATGGAACGAAGAGCTTGTGTTGCAGCGTTACGAATTATTGTGGGATGCCGGGCTGGTCGCGGAAGCGGACAAGAAGAGCCAGAATGTTCTGGGCCTCGCGATGCCCTATGATCACAGGCGTATTGTCGCGACAGCAATTGCGCGGTTGCGGGCAAAGATTAAATACCGCCCTGTCGTGTTTGAATTGATGCCCAAACAATTCACCTTGCTGCAATTGCAGAATACGGTCGAGGCTTTGGCGGGTTTACGGCTGCATAAACAGAATTTCCGCCGTCTGATCGAAACGCAAGGATTGGTCGAGGAAACAGGCGCAATGACTCGCGGCGCATCAGGCCGCCCCGCCAAATTATTCGTCTTTCGCCGCAAGGTTTTTCAGGAACGGGCGGCGGCGGGCACCAAATTGCCAAGAACAAGTTAAGATACTGGGGTATTTCTTGATGGATTTTGCATCTGCGAAGGCGTACAATGCTTATGTTCGCTACCGGGGTCATTGACCTCGTTTTTCGGCGCTTATTAATACTCATAATGAGTATAATTGGACGCCGCGAAGGAGAGCAAAATGAATGTGATTTATTCTCAAACGGCGGAAGCCTTGCGGCGCACCGCTTCGATTTACGAACGCGTGCAATCCGTCATTCCGCCGATGGAATGGGCGGCCTTCGCCGACGATGTCGATGCGATCATGCGGCTGAAGAAAAAGCGCAACGCGGTCATCCTCGCCCACAATTACATGCGCCCGGAAATTTTCCACGGCGTCGCGGATATTCAGGGCGACTCTCTGGCTCTGGCGCGCGAGGCGGCGACGGTCGAGGCCGATGTTATCGTGGTCGCGGGCGTGCATTTTATGGCGGAAACCGCCAAGCTCCTGAACCCCACGCGCAAGGTTTTGATTCCGGATACACAAGCGGGTTGTTCTTTAGCGGAATCTATCACGGCAGAAGATGTGCGCTTGATGCGCGCGCGCTATCCGGGCGTTCCTGTCGTGACTTATGTCAACACCTCGGCAGCAGTGAAGGCGGAGTCGGATATTTGCTGCACTTCGGGCAATGCGAAAAAAATCGTCGAATCCTTGGGCGTGCCGACGGTAATTATGCTGCCCGACGAATATCTGGCGCAGAATGTGGCCAAGGAAACGCACGTGAAAATCATTGCGTGGAAGGGGCATTGCGAAGTGCATGAACGTTTTACCGCCGCCGATATTACCTTGTTCCGCGAACAAAATCCGGGCGTGGTAGTTCTGGCGCATCCCGAATGCCCGCCGGAAGTCGTCGATGTTTCCGATTATGCGGGCTCGACGGCGGGAATGATCGAATGGGTAGGAACAAACAAACCGGCCCGCGTCGTGCTGCTGACCGAATGTTCGATGAGCGACAATGTCGCTGTGAATTACCCCTCGACCAGCTTCGTGCGCCCTTGCCAACTATGCCCGCACATGAAGCGCATCACTTTGGCAAACATCCGCGCCGCGCTGGAAAATATGGAACATGAAGTGACGATACCCGATGCAATCGTCGCCCCCGCGCGGCTCGCCGTTGAACGCATGATCGCGGTTAAGTAATGAAACCCGTTATCCTCGGCGCTGGCCTTGCGGGCATTACCGCTGCGCTTGCTCTTGCGCCGCTTCCGGTTGTTTTGGTGTCACCGCGCAAACTGGGCGAGGGATGCAGCAGCGCGTGGGCGCAGGGTGGTATCGCGGCCTCGGTCGGCGCGGATGACAAAGCCGAATTTCATGCGGCGGATACTTTGGCTGCGGGCGGCGGATTGAACGATGCGGTAATCGTACGGCAAACGGTAGAAGACAGCGTTGCCGTCATCGAGAAACTGGTCGCCAGCGGCGTGGCCTTTGATCGCGACGAACGTGGCGCCCTTCGTTTGGGCCTGGAAGCGGCACATAAAAAGCGCCGCATCGTTCACGCCACCGATGCGACCGGAGCCGCCGTAATGCGGGCCTTGATCGCAGCAGTGCGCGCGACTCCCTCGATAGAAATTATTGAAAATGCCACGGCGCGGGATTTGATCGTTGCGGATGCTGCCGTAGCGGGGGTTATCCTGCGGCAAAATGACGATGACGTTACGCTACACACAAACTGCGTCGTGCTGGCAACAGGAGGAGCGGCGGCTTTGTGGCGCGACACGACCAATCCGCACGAAAATTGGGGTGGAGGGCTGGCGCTTGCGGCGCGCGCGGGTGCGACGCTGGGCGATTTGGAATTTGTCCAATTTCATCCGACAGCAATCGATGTGGGGCGCGATCCCATGCCTTTGGCGAGCGAGGCTTTGCGCGGCGAGGGCGCTGTTTTGGTCAACGAGAACGGCGCGCGGTTTATTGATGAATTGCAGCCGCGCGATATCGTCGCGCGCGCGATTTGGCAACAGATCGCCCAAGGGCACCGGGTTTTTCTGGATGCGAGACAAGCCTTGGGCGACAAATTTGCCGCGCGGTTTCCGACTATTTATGGCGTGTGCGCTTCGGCAGGCATCGACCCTGCTTGCGTGCCTATCCATGTACGCCCTGCCGCGCATTATCATATGGGTGGAGTCGTCACCGACGCAAAGGGGCGCACCGATGTTGCAGGCTTGTGGGCTTGCGGCGAAGTCGCCTGCACAGGGCTGCACGGAGCGAACCGATTGGCGAGCAATTCTTTGCTGGAAGCTGCCAGCTTTGGGCGGCGGGTGGCGGAGGATATAACCTCGTCATTCCCGCGAAGGCTGGAATCCAGCGTCGCGCATCTGCGCGACAAAGGCTCATATGCGCCGCAGACGCGGCGTAGCTGGATTCCAGCCTTCGCGGGAATGACAAACGTAAAATCCGGGGAAATCCGCTCTATCATGTCCGATCATGTCGGCGTCACCCGTGACCGCGCCGGGCTGGTTCAAGCCGTAGATTTTCTGTCGCCTTTAAGGGGGCATTCGGATATGGCTTTGGTGGGGTGGATGATAGCAATGGCGGCGTTGCGGCGGGAAGAAAGCCGGGGCGCGCATTGCAGGACCGATTTCCCCCAAACGCTGCCTACGGGGCAGCGGTCATGCTTTCGTCTTGCCGATATGGAGGATTAGATGTCTCTCGCGCCCCTGCCCGATCTGCTCATACGCCCGCTCGTCGAAAACGCTCTGCGCGAGGATTTGGGCCGCGCGGGGGATATCACCACCGAGGCGATTATTCCGGCTGAGGCAAAATGGACTGCGGCTTTGAATGTCCGACAGGCGGGGGTTGTAGCGGGGCTGGATCTGGCGCGGCTGGCGTTTTACCTTTTTGACCCTTCCGTCCGCTTCACGCCGTTAAAGAAAGACGGCGATGCCGTGAAGGCTGGCGATTGTCTGGCAAAGGTCGAAGGGCCAGCGCGAAGCCTGCTGTCAGCCGAGCGCGTTGCGTTGAATTTTTTATGTCATCTCAGCGGGATAGCAACGGAAACGAATAAACTGGTTGAGGCGGTTAAACCTCACAAAGCGCGGATATGCTGCACGCGAAAAACCACGCCGGGGCTTCGCGCGATCGAAAAATATGCGGTCAGGGCTGGCGGCGGAAGCAATCACCGCTTTGGGCTGGATGATGCCGTGCTGATTAAGGATAATCATATCGCCGTCGCGGGCGGCGTGCGGGCCGCAGTCGAGCGGGCACGCAATGCCATAGGGCATCTTGTTAAAGTCGAACTTGAGGTCGATACGCTGGCGCAGTTGGACGAGGCCATTGCCCTGTTGCCCACTCACCCTATCGATGCCGTTCTGCTGGACAATATGGACCCGGC
>JBAVWC010000432.1:0-17519 GCA_049697595.1 Alphaproteobacteria bacterium | reverse complement strand
GTGCTGGCGGCGGGGCGACTGCAGTCGGCGGCTCGGTGGCAAGGCCTGAGAAAGCGGGCAGGCTGATCGGTGGAGAGGCTGTGGCCTGTTCCGGGGTCAGAAAGCTGGCGTCGCGGTTAGGCGGTGCGGTTGGCGTATCGGCCGCATTTTGGCCAAGGGCAGGAAAAGCCAGCCAGGCAAGCAAAGGCCCGGCAAAAACAAGCGAAGTGAGAAGATATTTAGTGCGGGATACGCTCATCAGGTATGGTCAGTTCCATCTTTTGCGTGGGCGGCATAACATGGGCGTTTGACAACCACAAAGTTCCACCCGCTATAACTAATAGCAAAATACCCGCGATAACGGCAACAAGCGAGTTCAAGGGGGAGGTTTGTGAATCCACTATTCGGCTCCTGATTCTGTTATATGTTCATATAGCGAATCTTCGCAGCGAATTATGGCATGAACAAGTCGAATATGGAAACAAAGCCTTTAACACAGCCTGTCGTATTGCTGGGCATGATGGGCGCGGGAAAAACCAGCGTCGGGCGGGCTTTGGCCAAAATTCTGGCGGTGCCCTTTTTCGACGCCGACAAGGAGATCGAAGCGGCAGCGGGGCGCAGCGTCGCGGCTATTTTCTCTGAATATGGCGAAGCTGAATTCCGCCGTCTGGAACGGCAGGTGATCGCGCGGCTGCTGCAGGGCGAGGCTGGCGTTCTGTCTTTGGGGGGTGGTGCATTTATGGACGCGCAAACCCGGGCCTGTATCAAAGATGCTGCGTTTTCGGTTTGGCTGAAAGTCGATCATGCGTTGCTGATGGAACGCGTGCTGCGTCACGGCGGCAGGCCGTTGCTGCAAGACGGCAACCCTCAGGAAAAAATGGCGCGCCTTTTGGCCGAACGCGAGCCTGTGTATGCGCAGGCTGATCTGACCGTTTTATGCGACGATCGCCCCGTGACTCAAACCGCGCGGCGTGTGTGGGATGCGATGCAGGATCACCGAGGCGCATAAAAAAAGCGGGGAGATTTCTCCCCCCGCTCTCTTTCTGATGCTTCGACGGCCAATTACCTCGAATAGAATTCGATGACGAGGTTTGGTTCCATCTGGACGGGATAGGGAACGTCGGTCAGCGCGGGAGCGCGAACGAAGGTGCCCTTCATTTCCTTGTGATCGACCGTGACGTAATCGGGAACGTCGCGTTCAGCCAGTTCAGCCGCCGCCAGAACGGGGACGAATTGCTTGGCCTTGGCGCGCACTTCGATCGAGTCGCCGTCCTTGACTTGATAGGACGAGATATTGACCTTCTTGCCGTTGACCAGAATGTGACCGTGACTGACGATCTGGCGCGCGGCGAAAACGGTGATCGCGAATTTCATGCGATAGACGACGGCGTCCAAGCGGCGTTCCAGCAATTGAATGAGGATTTCGCCGTTGTTGCCCTTGCGGCGCATAGCTTCCTGGTAATAGCGGCGGAACTGACGTTCGCCGATATTGCCGTAATAGCCGCGCAGCTTTTGCTTGGCGTTAAGCTGAATGCCGTAGTCGGAAACTTTGTGGCGGCCTTGGCCGTGCTGGCCCGGGCGGTAATCGCGCTTGTTCAGCGGGCTCTTGGGACGGCCCCAGATATTGGCGCCCAAGCGGCGGTCGATCTTATGTTTAGCTTCAAGACGTTTAGTCATTTCATATCCTTTTTTATGTTTGTCCCGATAGTTTTCCGGCCAAGCCGGAAACGGGTTAAAGGCACATAGGCCCCAACCACTTTCTCAGGAATGCCGGGTTTATAGGGGAAAAGGGGTGGGGGAGTCAAATAGACTGAAAAGATGTGGTTTTTGCAGGGAAATTAACCATAAAACCAATCGGAAGAATTTGTCTGGAGCGGAGAAAAATAACAAAAAACGCTTATTACTTGCATGTCCTTATGTTATGCGATCAATACGTATAGCGCGAATTTATTCAACTTATAATGGAGAAAACATATGACTTCGCTTTTCTGCAAATCTAAAGACAACCGTTTAAAGGCCCCTGCCCCCGGCGGTGACAATGACATTTTCGTGACGGGCAGCTTCTTTGTCCGTCCGTCTTCAGCTAGCGATGTGTTTGTGCGCAACAGCGAATGCTCCTTTATCGTTCCAAATATCTCGTTCGAGGAATATGCGAAGGCAGTGACAGCATCGACGGATGGCGTGATTGATTTGCGTCCTATTCAAAAGGCAAACGCAGCTAAGGCTAGCCCTCAACCCGCCTAGGCCGTAAGTTTTATATATTAGGATATACTCAGCTTATCAGGGAGAAAATATATGACTTCGTTTTTCTGCAAATCTAAAGCGCTGATGTCAAAGGCCGCTACACCCGGCATTGATACTTTCGTGACGGGCAGCTTCACGGTTAGTCCGACTTATGAAAAAGACTTGTTTGTGCGCAACGGGGAACATTGCTTTACCGTCCCCAATATCTCGTTCGCCGAATATGCTGAGGCGATAACGGAGCGGGCGGGTGGAGTTGTTTATCTGCGTCCCGTTGTTGATTTGCGCCCCATTCAAGAAGCAAACGCACTTAAGTCCGGCTCTAAACCCGGCTAAAACTAGATTGAAATTTTTAATGATTAAGGGCCACCCTCAAAGGCGGCCCTTTTTTCATCCCTCCAAATGAGCCTTTTTCCGGTATTCTTCGCCCTGCATTTCCATCAGGCGGCTTAGGGTTCTTTGGAAGGGGAAGTCTAACTCGCCTTGTGGGGCGAGTTGTTCGGGGGCTGCTGCTGCTGTGAGGTAGAGTTGCACTTTGGCTTCGTAGAGCGCGTCGATCAGGTTGATGAAGCGCATTGTCTCGTTGCGTTTTTCCTTGTCCATTTTCGGCACGCCGTCGATCAACACCGTGTGCAGGCTGGCGGCCAGCGTCAGGTAATCGGCGGGCCCCAAATTGGCCACGCATAATTCCTCGAAATTGAAAAAGCCTACGCCTTTGGCCGCATGCGTGATGCGCAGGATGCGGCCCTGCACCGGAAGCTCGATCATCTTGGGCTCGGCGTCATGCGTCAGCTGAAAGAAGATATGTTGCAGTTTCTGCGTGTTTTTCGTGTTGAGGGGATAGAAGCAGCCGGGCAGTTTTTGCGTTTGCTCGAAACGGTGATCGACGGCGCCGTCCAGATGATAGACGCGCATATGTTGCTGGATGAGGTCGATAAAGGGCAGGAAACGCTCGCGCTGCAAGCCGTTTTTGTATAATTCATCGGGCGGCCAGTTCGATGTGGCGACGACGACGACTCCCGCCGCGAACAAGGCCTCGAACAAACGGCCCAAAATCATCGCGTCGGCGATATTGCCGACATGGAATTCGTCAAAGCACAGCAGCCAGGTTTCTGCGGCGATTTCCCGTGCCACGCGCGGCAGAATATCGGGCGCTTGGTCGTTTTCCAGCCGATGCAGCCTTTCGTGGATTTCCAGCATGAATTGATGAAAATGCACGCGGCGTTTTTTGGCGACGGGCGACCGTTCGTAAAACAAATCCATCAGCATCGATTTGCCGCGCCCAACCGAGCCATAAAGATACAGCCCGCGCGGTGCTGCTGTGTCCGAGAAAAAACGGCGCAACAGCCCGGCGGGGCGTGGCTTGTACCCCGCCAATTCCGCCGCGAAATCCTGCAACACGACCAAAGCCGCTTCCTGCGCCGCATCAGGGCGCAAATCCCCGTCGGCGAGGCGGTCGTGATAGGCGGTGGTAAGGTTAATCATGAACTCTGTCTAGCCGATTTAGGAGATTCGGGGAACAGGTTCTAAAAATTCTCGGTTAGTGGGCACCAGCCATAGCAAAGATCACGCGATGATGGAAAGGCGGGCGCGTGATTGCGGATGATTTTTCTGGCCCATCTTCATATGGCCAGCCATAGGTTCGCGTTATGGCTCCGCCTAATTCTTGCATCTTATCCAGATTCGCGTGTGTTATTCTGCTCACAACCAGAACGTTCCACTGCGGTGCCTCGCACACGATCTGATGAGCGCAGAGATATTTTTTCAAAGCCTTATAAGCGTCCGCGTTCTTTGCTTTTATGAGAAGATCACCAATCGGCGGAGGCGCAGGACCGTACAATACCGGGCCGCCTCCCATCCATATTTCCAAACGGAAAATAGCCGGAGGAGGTAGAGGTGGTGGGGGTGCTTTAGCCATTTGGCGTTTTTTGCACGCGTTAATTGAATTGTCAAACCTCCTTGTGGGGAGGGTAGCCTTCATGGAGGTTGAGAAATAACGGTTGGTTGTAGAAAGATAAGCGATTATACCCCTCTGGTTCATATAAACAGGGAATTATCATGGGTTTTAATTGCGGGATCGTTGGGTTGCCGAATGTTGGCAAATCGACTTTGTTTAATGCGCTGACGGCGACGGCGGCGGCGCAGGCTGCCAATTATCCGTTTTGCACGATCGAGCCTAATGTCGGGCGCGTTTCGGTGCCGGATGAACGGCTCGACAAGCTTGCGGCAATGGCGGCATCGGCCAAGATTATCCCGACCCAGTTGGAATTCGTCGATATCGCGGGGTTGGTGCGCGGCGCGGCGCGCGGGGAAGGGTTGGGGAACAAGTTCCTCGCCCATATCCGCGAGGTTGATGCGATCATTCACGTGCTGCGTTGTTTTGAGGGCGGCGATATTACGCATGTCGAAGGCTCGGTCGATCCGATCCGCGATGCCGAAACGGTGGAAACCGAATTGATGCTTGCCGATCTCGACAGTCTCGAAAAGCGCATCTCCGCCGCGCAGAAGAAAGCCAAAGGTGGAGACAAAGAAGCGCAAGAGCAATTGACGGTTATGGAGCCGGCGGTTGAAGCCTTGCGCGCCGGGAAACCCGCACGCGATCTGTTGCCCGCGCTCTCGCCCGAAAAGCGCGAAATTATGCGCCAGTTGCAGCTGGTGACTTCCAAGCCTGTTTTGTACGTCGCGAATGTCGGCGAAGAAGATGCAGCGACTGGCAATGCCTTGTCGGAAAAAGTCGCGGCGAAAGCCAAGGCCGAGGGAACAGAGTCCGTCGTTATCACCGCCGCAATCGAAGCCGAAGTCGCCGTTTTGGAAAGCGAAGAAGAGAAGAAAGAATTTCTTTCGTCACTGGGTTTGGAAGAACCGGGGCTTAACAAAATCATCCGCGCCGGATATCGCCGCCTTGATTTGCTCACCTTCTTCACGGTGGGGCCGAAGGAAACGCGGGCCTGGACGGTTCGCCGCCGTTCCTCGGCACCGCAAGCGGCAGGTGCTATCCACACCGATTTCGAACGCGGCTTCATTCGTGCCGAAACAATCGCCTATGAAGATTTTATTTCCTGCAAAGGCGAAGCGGGCGCTCGTGACGCCGGAAAATTGCGTCAGGAAGGCAAGGAATATATCGTGCAAGACGGCGACGTGTTCCATTTCAAATTTAACGTGTGATGTCTGCCTCGCCTCTATCCGCGCCCTGGTGGCGTCCCGATCAATTCGCGCGGCGTCGGCCTGCGCTGGAGATACGCCAGCGCGTGTTGAGAGCGGTGCGCGGTTATTTCGAGGCGCAGGGGTTTGATGAAGTCGAAACCCCCGCTTTGCAGATCTCGCCGGGCAATGAAGTGCATCTGCATGCTTTTGCCACGCCATTCGTGAATCCTTTTACCGATGAGCGGCAGGATTTTTATCTGCATACCAGCCCGGAATTTTCGATGAAGAAACTTCTGGTCGCGGGCGTGCCGAAAATATTCCAGCTCGCGCATGTTTTTCGCAACGGCGAAAGATCGTCGCGTCATCACCCTGAATTTTCGATGCTGGAATGGTATCGCGCTGGGGCTCGGCTCGATGCGATTAAGGAAGATTGCGTGAATATCGTTCGCGCGGCGGCGACGGCTTCCGGCATTAAAACTTTTGCGGCACAGGGAATGATTTGCGATCCGTTTCTTGATTGGGAAACGCTTGGCGTGCCCGAGGCGTTTCAGCGTTATGCTGGTATCGATCTGCTGGCGACGGTGGGTGATGTCGCGCTTTTGCGCGAACAGGTTTTGCGCGCCAACATCCGCGCCAGTGATGAAGATAATTGGGAAGATTTGTTCTTCCGCGTTATGGGCGAGGTGATCGAGCCTTTGCTGGGCAAAACACGCCCGACTTTCCTATGCGATTATCCTGTCAGTATGGCGGCGCTTGCGCGGCCCAAACGCGACGATCCGCGCCTTGCCGAACGGTTCGAACTTTATATCTGCGGCTATGAACTGACCAATGCGTTTGACGAACTGACGGATGCCGACGAACAAATTCGCCGCTTCAAGGCCGATATGGACGCCAAGCAAAAACTGTACGGCGAGCGTTTCCCAATCGATGAAGATTTTATCGCCGCATTGCGGCACGGCATGCCGGAAAGCTCTGGAATCGCAATGGGCTTTGATCGGCTTGTGATGCTTTGCGCCGGGGCGGAAGATATAGAAAATGTGCTGTGGGCCCCGGTTTTTGCTGATAAAACGCCCTAAAAATTCTTTCCGCGCTCTTGAGTTGCAGCCTTTTTAAGGCTATAAAATCGCGCCTATCGCATTTAAAAAATGAGTGATTTTGATGGATGATGTAACGAAGCAACGGATTTTAGAAGACAGGGATAAACTTCTGAAGAGCGGCGTAGGCGAGTACCTGCTCCCTCCCACACCACGCGATCTCCTAACCATTTTTGAGAGAGGCGGCATGCTGTCCGAGTCGAAGACGGCATTATGTATGGCCCGCATGCAATATCGTGAAATCATTCCTATCAGCACCCACATTCCTTCGGGAGCGAAAAAACTGCTCAAGGATGACCGGTTTCGTTTTTCGATCAATCAGGAATTTAAACGGGTAATGGAGGAATGCGCCAAGCCGCGCCTCGATCCCGAAGATATCTGGATTCGCGAGAGGATAAAGCGGGGATTTCGCGATTTGCACAGTATGGGCTACGCCTCCTCGATCGAGGTTTATAGGGATGACCAACTGGTCAGCGGTATTCTTGGGCTGCATCGTGGCGCGTCTTTTATCGGTGTGACCGTTTTTAGCCGCACCAGCGGCGGGGGCAACGCGGCGATGATCGCGACGCAGGGCGTTCTGGAGCAGAATGGTTTTCGTTTGCATGACGCGATCATACCCAGCCGTCTCAGCCGCCATTTCGGCGGCTATATGATAGAGACGCCGGACTATCTACAGATGCAATCGGAAGCACAAAGCCACGAGGCATGCCTCCGCAGATCGCCGATAAAACTTCTATCTTGAAATATGTGCAACCTCTTACGAACGGATAAAGACAATGGCCGGACATTCTCACGCGAAGAACGTTATGCATCAGAAGGCCAAGACGGAGGCGAAGCGCTCGAAGATATTCGGCAAGCTGGCGCGCGAAATCGCCGTGGCGGCGAAACAGGGGATGCCTGATCCCGCGCATAATCCGCGTTTGCGTGCGGCGATTACCGAAGCGCGCAAAAATAATTTGCCGCGCGACCGTATTGACCGTGCGATTAAATCCGCGCTACCCGGCTCGGCTGAAGGCGTGAATTATGACGAAGTGCGTTACGAAGGCTACGGCCCCGGCGGTTGCGCTTTGATCGTTGAGGCTTTGACCGAGAACCGCAATCGCACGGCGGCGGAATTGCGCATGATTTTCTCCAAGCAGGGCGGGACAATGGGCGAAAGCGGATCGGTCGCTTTTATGTTCACGCGCGTCGGCGAGATCGTGTTTCCCGCCAAAGCCGCCAGCGCGGATGCGATGATGGAAGCGGTGATCGAAGCCGGGGGCGATAATGTCGAAAGTAACGATGCCGCCCACACCGTCACCAGCCCCGTCGAAGATTTCGGCGCGGTGCGCGATGCGCTGGAAGCCAAGTTCGGCGAGCCCGAAAGCGCCAAGCTGGCCTGGTATCCCAACGTGTTTACCCCCGTCACGGGCGAGGCGGCGCAGACATTGCTGAAACTCGTCGATGCACTTGAAGATAATGACGATGTGCAAACCGTCATCGGCAATTTCGATATTTCGGATGAGGATATGGAGAAGTTTGCGGCGGCGTAGAAGCAAGCCTTTTGTCGTCATCCCGGCGAAAGCCGGTATCCAGAAAGCGCGTCTGCGCGTCATATGACTCCGACAGACAAGAGAACCAAAAGCTTTCAATCTGGATCCCGGCTTTCGCCGGGATGGCGATTGTGTGGAAGGCTATTCTTCTACCCATATTTTCATGCGCTTCATCCCCTTTATCAAATCCTGTCTCAATGCATCGAACGCAACCGTCGGCGTGGTTGCGCGCGCGATTAGCACGTAATCATGTTCGGGCAGGGCGTGGATCAGGATTTCTGCGGCGAGTGCGCGCATGCGGCGTCTCGCGCGGTTGCGGATGACGGCGTTGCCGATCTTGCGGCTGGCGGTCAGGCCGTAACGGATTGTGGGGGAGGGTGGATGCGTCGCGCCGATTTGCAGAATGAATCCGGGCGCGACCCATTTTTTGCCGCTCGATGCGACAGCAAGGAATTCGGCGCGTTTGCGTAAAACTTCAAGTTTGGGGAGCGGTTGCTTCTGGATCATACCCTCCCTCTAAATCTTTCTGTGGTGGGCGATTAAAACCTGCTTAGAATCTCGTCAGGCCGCCAGCGAAAATGGCGGTTTTCGAGTACCGAAGCGGAGCGTACGTTTGTACGCGAGCATCGGAACGCAGAAAAGCGCCATTTGCAGCAAGGCCTCACGAGATTATAAGCAGAGTTTTTAGGCCGTCAGCTTCTTGCGACCCTGCGCACGGCGACGGGCGATGATCTTGCGACCATTTTGGGTTGCCATACGGGCGCGGAAGCCGTGACGGCGCGCGCGAATGATCTTGCTTGGTTGATATGTACGTTTCATTGCTCATTCCTCTAAAAGAGGGTGCTTTATAGGGATTCGGCGGCTGAGAGTCAATTTTTTTGCTTGCCGACCTTATTTTAGGCGTTAACCAATAAATTTTCCTTATAAACGCTTCGATTCCAGCCCGCTCGTCGGGTCAATCGGCTGGTCGCCGCGCCGCCATTCGAAATAAAGTTCCGGTTTGGAGCCGGGTTTAAGGGGCAAAACGCCCAAAGGTTCCCCGGCGGCGACATCCTGCCCCATTTCCGTATCAATGCGGCCAAAGCCGGACAAAAAGCTGTGATAGAAGCTGCCATGTTGCAAAATGATAATCAGCCCATAGCCCCTGAACGGTCCGGCGAACACTACGCGCCCGGCATAGGGTGCCACGACTGGCGCGCCTGAAGGGCCTGCCAGAGTCACGCCCTCGCTGGTGACGCCGTCGGCATCCTTGTCGCCGAAATGCCGTTTGACGGTGCCGGAGACGGGCCATTTAAGCGCGACGGTGTCGTGTTGCGGCGTATTGGTGGGCGCGTGTTGTTGAGGTGCTACTTTTTCCATGAGTTGGTGCAAATCCCGCGCCTCGTCGGTCAGGGCGGCCAGGTGGGCTGCTATGTCGGCTTTTTGCGCTTCGGTGCGTTGCAAAAAACCCTGGCGCACGGCGATCATCTGGTCGAGGTCGTGTTGCTGATGTTCCAGATTTTCATGCGCGGCGGCGACCAGCCTTTTTTGTTCGCCGAGTTTTGTTTGTAAATCGTACAGCGCAGACAGATCGCGGGCCGCGCTTTCAGCGTCTTCTTTTAGGCGCGGCAAGATTGCTTTCAGCAACAGGCTGCGGTGGATGTGGTCTTCCATAACCCGGTTCTGCAAAAACAGGCTTTCGGGAGGGCGGCTGGCGATTTCGACCAATGCCGATACCATGAGGGAAAGCTGTTTGCGCTCTTGCGCGGCGTTTTTGCTTTTCGCGGTGATCTGATCGGTCAGGTCGTCCAGCTTTTCCTCCAGCGTATCCTGTTCGGTGGCTTTGTCTTGCAGCGTTTGCGCCGATTCAATCAGCTTTTGCCGCAGCTCGTCCAGATTCTTGCTGGTTTCGCGCGCGCTTGCGTCCAGCGCTTCCTGCTGCTGTTTCTTTTCGTCGAGCTGTTGCTGGATCTGCCGCAGCTTGTCGCCGGTTTGAGCGTGGGCGCATGGTGCGCCCTCGATCAAAAAGACAATCAGCGCGAGAGAGAATAATTTCCGCGTCATTTTTTAACGATCAAGCTCTGCCCGTCCATAGCATCGGGTTGCGGCATATGCATCAACTGCAACAGGGTCGGCGCGACATCGGCCAGTTTGCCGTCATGCAGTTCGGTGATGTCTTTCGGCGCACCCACAAGCAAGACCGGCACGCGTTCCAGCGTGTGCGCGGTATGCGGGCCGTGCGTCGTCTCGTCATACATTTTCTCGCAATTGCCGTGATCGGCTGTCAGCAAGACGATGCCGCTGCGCTTTTCGACGGCGGAGAAAAGACGCCCAAGGCATATGTCAATCGCTTCGACCGCCTTGATCGCTGCATCCAGCATGCCGGTATGTCCGACCATATCGGGATTGGCATAGTTCAAAACGATCAGATCGAATTTATCGGATTCAATCGCCGCGACGACTTTATCGGTCAAAGTGCGCGCCGACATTTCCGGCTGCAGATCATAAGTCGCGACTTTGGGCGAGGGCACCATAATGCGTTCTTCGCCCGCAAAAGGTTCTTCGCGTCCGCCATTGAAGAAGAACGTCACATGCGGATATTTTTCCGTTTCGGCGATGCGCAATTGCGTCATGCCCGCCGCCGAGATGATTGCGCCCAAACTATCTTTGATCTGCTTGGGCGGGAACAAGGCGGTCATGCGTTTGTTCAGCGCGTCGGAATATTCGACCATTCCGGCGACTGCGGCGAACGAGACAGTCTTCTTGCGCACAAAACCGTCGAAGGCGGGATCGATCAGGGCGGTTAAAATCTCGCGCGCGCGGTCGGCGCGGAAATTGGCGAATAGAATGCCGTCGCCGTCTTTCATGCCCGCATAATCGCCCAAAACCACGGGCAGGACGAACTCGTCGTTAACATTGGCGGCATAACTGGCCTTGATCGCGGCGACCGCGCTTTGGTCGCGGATGCCGGTGCCTTGGGTGAGTAGGTCATAGGCTTGCTCGACGCGTTCCCATCTTTTATCGCGATCCATCGCGTAATAGCGCCCGCACAAAGTCGCCAGCCGCGCCTTGCCGACGGTGCGCACATCGATAGCCCGCAGATCGGCGACGAATTTCTCGATTTGCTTATCCGCGCTTTGCGGCGGCACATCGCGTCCGTCAAGAAAGGCGTGAACGGCGACCGGAACGCCCGCTTCGGCAATGATGCGGGCCAGCGCAATAAAGTGATTCTGATGCGCATGCACGCCGCCGGGCGAGGCCAGCCCCATAAGGTGACAGGTGCCGCCGCTTTTCTTCAGCGTGGCGATCAAATTCTGCAAAGCGGGGTTGGCGACCAGCTCATTTTTGGCGATAGTACGGTCGATCAGGGGTAAATCCTGAAAAATGACCCTTCCCGCGCCCAAATTCATGTGTCCGACCTCGGAATTGCCGATTTGCCCTGCGGGCAGGCCGACATGCTCCTCGGAAGCGTCGAGCAGGGCATGGGGGTATGTCGCCCAATATTTGCGGAAAACAGGGGCATTGGCGCGGGTAATCGCGTTATCGGGCATATCGGCGCGGAAACCCCACCCATCAAGTATGCACAAAACAACAGGCCGCTGACGAATACTCATAAAACCCCCGATTCATAACTGGCGGGAATCTAGCAAGTTTTTCGAAGGGAAAACACAGGTTCTTGCGTAACCCGCCCGACTGTGGCACAAACCCGCCCTCGGCACGGGCTCCCCGTGCCTTCCGCGCATGCTGCCGTAGCTCAGGGGTAGAGCACGTCCTTGGTAAGGACGGGGTCGTAGGTTCAATTCCTATCGGCAGCACCATTCCTTTCAATAACTTAGCTAGCAGTGCAGGAGCACATATAGGTTCTTGTGGGAGTGAATGTGGGAGAAACGATTTATCTCTCAAAAATTCGTGCTGGAATAATTGCGCATTGCCTATGTCACAATCGCGATCAAATTGCTGACATTTGATAGGCCGCGTCGCCATTGATGTCTGTTGTGCCGCCAATAGCGGCCGAGTACCTTAGTACTGAAAACATGGGGCATATCAGTTCCCAGCCAGAGGGTAGTGTGAGCAATATAAACATCAAACGTGCTGTCGAGAACATCCGATCTGGCACCAACATTTACACGCCCATCGTTGAGCTAATAGTAAATGCTATTCAAGCCATCAGAGCTATAAACCCAAAAGGCGGCACTATTACTGTTACCATTTTGCGTGCCGCTCAACCTGAACTCACGGACTCGCTTGCCGTTGTTAACGGTTTTGTCGTCGAAGACGACGGCATCGGTTTTGATCAGCACAATCGCGATTCTTTCGACACACTGTACACGGATTGGAAGGCCAGCGATGGAGGTAAAGGCTTTGGTCGATTCACCTGCCTAAAATACTTCGATCACTTCAATGTTGAGAGCATTTTTCGTGATAATGAAGTTTTACGGCAGCGTCGCTTTAAGATGGGCATGGCCGCTGATATTATCATCGACGAGCAGTTGTCTGACACGACGAAGACGGCAACAGGGTCTACAGTCACGATTTCTGGCATCAAATCCGTTAAATTCCCAGAGAAAAGCATTGACGTCATCTCTCGGGTTCTTGTTGAGCGACTCCTGCCCTATTTCATAGAGCCCAACTCTCATTGTCCTCGCATTGTTGTCAAAGACAGCGCCGATGGCAGCTTCCGAATCCTTAATGAGTATCTTGCATCAGAGAAACGTCAAATCATCGAACTGCCCACAACAAAATCCCAGACCACGATTCCCAGCAGAAGCGGCGATGAGGAAGCGTTCAACATTCGTATTTTTAAGTTCTACGCACCCAAAACAGCCGCTAGCAAGATCAGCCTTGTCGCCCATCGACGCGAGGTAACCGAGACACCTCTACAAACCTATATTCCGGAGTTCGCAACGGAGTTCTATGACAAGGCTGATGACGCAGAGGGCCGCGATAGAAACTATATCATTAAGGCTTATGTCTTTGGGGACTATCTCGACAATAACGTTTCGCTCGAGCGGGGTGCCTTCAACTTTAGCAGGGACAATGATTTCATCCACGGCATTTCCCAATCCCAAATTGAAAAAGCAGCAGCAGATATTGCCCAGCAGACTGTCGGAAATGAGATTTCTGAGCGAAAAGAACGTAAGGTTTTGCGTATTAGAAATTATGTCGAAACCAGTGCTCCTTGGCATCGCATTTTGAGCGAAGAGGCCGATTTCTCAAGCTTGCCAATGAACCCCTCCGATGAGGCCATTGAGCTACATCTCCAAACCAGCAAATTTCGACTGGAAACCAAGGCTCGCGCCGCAGTGCGCGATATCCTTTCTAGCACAGATCCTGACGCATTAATCACCAAGGCCGCTCAAGCGGTCGAACTGATCTCACAGACCAATAAGAATGATCTCATTCACTACGTTGCCCTGCGGAAATGCGTCCTCGACTTATTCGCCAAGGCGCTAGAAAAAGACGAGACGGGAAAATACAAATCTGAAGGCTCTGTCCATGACATTATCATTCCACGCAAAGCAGATACCGACGAACTTGACTATGCCCAACATAATCTGTGGATCCTCGACGAGCGTCTGAATTTTTCTGCCTACGCATCCTCAGATAAGCCGCTCCAGCACCCCAATGGCGATCGCACCGACGTCACCGTTTTCAACAGACCTGTCGCTTTCCGTGGAGAAAATGAGCCAAGCAATCCTGTCACCATATTCGAGTTTAAAAAACCCCAGCGCGATGATTTCGCAAATCCTTCCTCACAAGAAGATCCAATTGAGCAGGTCAAACGTTATGTGAACCAAATCCGCGATGGCAAATGCACGCTGCCGAATGGCCGCACCATCCGCGTCAGCGATAACACCCCTTTCTACGGCTATGTGGTCTGTGATCTGACAAAAAAAGTCAAAGAATGGCTTTATCGTGACAAAAACTTCACCGAGATGCCAGACGGTCTTGGCTGGTTTGAGTGGTATGAAAATATTAGGCTCTACATCGAAGTTTTAAGCTGGGACAAAGTCCTTGCAGATGCAGAGATGCGTAACAAGATTTTCTTCAAAAAGCTTGGCATTTGATGCATGCGCTGTTGTGGCAGAGGTCTCGGGGGAAAGGTAACATGCGAGAGCTGCCACAATGGGAATTTGACTGTTATGCATTGTCGTTGCCTCGCGGCCATAGCTTTGGTGATCAGCCCCCTATAACTGCTTGGGCAAGTGCAGATGGCCTCTCCTGTGGAGCCATTACCTTAAATGCCAATAATGGAAGTTTTGGCTTTATTGTGATGCGGAAACGCATAGATTCCACATGGACGGTGGTAAAAGAGGACTACAACCTTTCTTCAAAGTCTAAAGCCCAAGAAGCAATGGAATTGGCCTTAAAAGAAGGCAACTCTCCTGAACCCTTATCGCCAGGCATTCCTGAAAGACCTACACTTTTCAGCATTGATGGACGTATGCCAAGTGACGTCTTTAAGCTACTTGCCCGTCCATCCCACCTACCAGCAGCATGGGCTCTAAATCAGCTATATCTCGCCTTGCCAAGACCAGACAGGAATTGGGCCAGTGATTGTCAGACCACCAATTTTCATGCACGCCTTTGGGAGGCAATACTTATCGGTTGTTTCCGTGAACAAGGCCTGCATGCAACGCAACCTTTCGAGTCCCCTGATTTCAGAATTGAAAATCGTTTAGGCGGCGAAGCTTGGGTTGAGGCGGTTACATCCAACCCGGCAATACCATACAATCATGTTAATTCGCTCGCAGAAGCTATGCCTACGGCAAAAGAAGACATATTTTTTGGACGTGCAGCATTGCGTTTTGCCAAAACCATAGGAAACAAGCTTGGCCGGAGCTATCACCAATTGCCACATGTCGCGGGAAAACCCTTCATTATCGCCATCGCGGATTTTCAGGCACCTGCCTCAATGATATGGAGTCGTGAAGGCTTGATCGGATATCTATATGGCAAGGGGGCCCGAGTTATAGAAATTGACGGGAAGTCACATGCAATACCCTTTACTGCAACTCATTTGCTTGGGCCGTCAGCGTTTCCAGCAGGATTGTTTAGCGACAATCGGCATGCCGAACTATCAGCGATCATTTTTTCAAATGCCTGCTCAATTGCTAAATTGAATCGCGTTCCTATTTCCGCTGGTGGAGCACCTAAAGGCTTTCGTTACACACGGATCGGAAACTTTTTTGACCGCACCCCAGGGGCCTTAAAAGGGGTGCCGTTTTGTTTGGATGTAACGAGTGAGAAGTATCGCGCTCTCTGGCCGCATGGATATGAGCCATGGTCAGCAGAGTTAGAGGTATTCCACAACCCTTTTGCACAACATCCGGTGTCGTTTGATCTTTTGCCCGAGGCTACACATTGGTTTGATCAAGGTGGAGAAATACATTGTAGGTCCATCTACGAAACTTCGATCCTTTGGTCACAGACCTTAGTTCAGGGCAAAGATCAGCCACCTCCAACCCTAAAAGATTTTGTGCCCATGGAAAATGTCGGAGAGGCCTAAGTGCAAAAGCAATGGTCAGCAAAAAGTAGACTTCAGGGACTGCGTTGCCCAGAATAGTAATTATTTCAGCAAAACGCTGACATCGGTTTCCAAGGCACAAGCGATCCGCAACATATGATCAAGGGTGATTTCGTTTTTGCCGAGTTCGTAATGGTCTATCTTTTCGCGCGGAAGACCGGATAATCCGGAGAGAATGCCGAGTGGCATTTTCTTGTCCCGTCGCAAACGATGAATGTTCTGCCCGATGGTCAGGCGGAGGTGGCGGAGTAGATGGGTGCTGTAGGTCATGTATGTGCCCTTTGTGCCGAAGGCTGGAAAGTCGAGGTCGCCCTGCCCAGAACATTGACCGCATCGCGCAAATACTCTGGGCGATGATGCGCGTATAATTCCGTCGTTTTTTGCACCGAATGGCCGAGAACCTTGGCGATCAGGAATAGGTCAATGCCAGCAAGAGCCATAAGCGTTCCTGCCGTATGGCGCAGCGTATGTGGCATGACTTCTGTCAGCCCTGCCCGATTGCAGGACTCTTTGAAGCCCTTTTTGATGTTAAGCACGGGGGCATTGCGATAAGTTATGACGTGTGGGCAAGCTGGGGAATGGTCGCCCTCTTCCTGTCGTTTCTCCAGTTGCTCTTTTGCAGAGTCTTTGGCTTTCAGTAAGGCATCATAAAGACTGTCGTTAATCGGTACGATGGCTCGTCGTTTGCTGGTTTGTGCTCTTCCCTCAGGATTTAGGTAAATGATCCTGTTGACCATATCGACCTGTGGCCAGCGCAGATCAAGGATCGCACCTCTGCGCGCTCCGGTGTTGAGCGCCAGCAAAACAAACATTCTGATGTGGGGTGCAACACAGGCTGCGAGAAGTTGTTCAATTTCTTTGTGATCCAGGTAGCGCGTCCTGCTTTGCCCAGATGGTGGGAGGATAATTTTGGGCGTCAATGTCAACCGCCCATTTTTGACAGCATGGTTTAATGCCGCAGCCAGAACCACTAATTCACGGCGAATAGTTGCGCTGGAAATAGGCTTGTTGTCGGTGACTTTCTTTATTCCTTCATTGGTTTTATATGTCCTGACCTTACGCTTGCGCCTCTGTGCATACTGTTTCAGAAGCTGTGGTGTAATGGTGGCGACTGGCGCTTTGGCACCAAAGAAATCGATCAGGTTTTTCACGGCTCTGCCAAAAATATCTGGGTTAGCGAGTTCGGAGACACGTTCCTGAACGTACCAACGCAAAGCCGTAGCAATCAGATATTGGTCTGGCGACGACGCTGTGCTGATGTGCTTTGCTTCATTGGCTCGCTCAATGAGGAAGTGGCCTAAGGATTCTTCAGCCTCTTTATGAACGCAAGTGCCAGCGCTGCGTCGTCTAACCCGTTCGGTGTTTGGGTCGTACCAATAGATGTACCAATTCGGTCTTCCGCCTTCTCTATCAATCCATGGGGCGCGTTTTGCTCGTGACATGATTGTACTGACCTCCGTAAATAATCCTCAACATCCTCGATACGAAACCGCAATTTCCCGCCGATTTTCACGAAGGCGATCTTTCGTTGGTTCCGAAGCCGGATGACGGCCTTGGAATCAACCTGTAGAAGCGCGGCGACCTGGTCAACGGTCCAAACAAGGGGGTCAGTCATGGGGTCCCCAGATTGTCGTCAGCCCGCAGCAATTTTGTCGCACCAAGGGAAAGAGACAGCGAAATGCCAGGATGAATCCCATTATTGGATTGTCTCTTGATGGAAAATGCCCGCATGACGGAGACGCTGCTCAAAGCATTTCAAAAGGAGATTCCGAAGCTCATGGTCATCCACCAGCTCGTGGGTGAAGCGGGAAAAGGCGGCGAAGACCGTCAGAGAGTTCTCAATGCTCTCACCGTCCTCAAGCTGTTTCTGGGCAAATATAAAACCCTGCCATGCTTCATCGGCGGCTTGCAGCCGTTGCGCGAGGGTGCAGGATTCACGGGGTGGAAGGGGCATGCGAATGCGAACCTTTGTCATAACTTCCTCAAAACAAGGATGTTGAGTTTTGCGGTTAGACGACAAAG
>JBAVWC010000431.1:0-3769 GCA_049697595.1 Alphaproteobacteria bacterium | reverse complement strand
CTAACAGTCTGACCGCAGCGAACATAACGGCTTCCGGCATCGTGACGGGGGAAACGGGAACTTTCACGACGTTGAACGCAACCAATGCGACCGTCAGCGGCAATTCCAACCTTGGCGCAACGACCGTCAGCAGCCTGACCAATACCGGCAATGAATCCATCGCCGGGACGCTCGCCGTGACCGGAGCGACAACCGGCAGCAGCGCGACCTATACCGGCATCGTAACCGCCGCAGGGTTCAGCGGAACAATGTCTATCGGCAGCGGCGGGGTTTCTTTTAGTGGCGTGTTGCCGATTACAAACGGCGGCACAGGGGCGAACAATGCGGCCTCTGCCTTGGCCAACCTCGGCATAACATCCGGTGGTTATTTGGCTATACCTCTGCCATTGACCGGCGTTGCAGCCGGAACTTGCGCGTTTCCCACTGTCGCCACAGACGGACTCGTTACGGCTTGCGGCAGCGCGGCACCGGCACAGGCAGCGGGAACAACAGGGGATATTCAATTCAATAACTCCGGCAGCCTCGACGCGACGGGCGGTCTTTATTGGGATAATGTCAATGGTCGTCTTGGCATCGGCACGGCATCCCCCGCCGGTACGCTGGATGTCGAAGGAGGCACGGCTGCGGCAAGCGCCACAGGAACAAGCATAAAGTTTGTCGCGCAGAACGCCGGAACCGGAAATGTCAACGGCGGCAACATTTATCTGACCACGGGAACCGGCAGCGGAATGGGATATGGCGGGGCTGTTCTCATCGGCAGCAGTTGCGCCGCCGCATCGTGGCTGGCGAGTGGCCTGTGCGCGACAGGCGATATTTATTCATTTGCCGGTTTTGCCGCGCCGAGTTTTCAACCCTACGGATGGGGGACAAGTTCAGCAAACATAACCGGCGCTGGTGGTGGCAGCGCAAGCGATCAAATCAGGTTTATTACCAATTCCGTGGAAAGAGGCCGTTTTGACGGTAGCGGTCATTTCGGGTTTGGCACAATCAATCCAAAGAATGTCCTCGATGTTTCCGGCGCGGTTGCCATAGGCGCTTCATATGCGGGCGTCAGCACATCACCGGCGAATGGCCTCATCGTTCAGGGTAGTGTCGTCATTGGAACATCCAGTGTCGGTGCGCTGGCGGGCGCTCTTACCGTCGATTATAACGGCAGCACCCAGAATGGTCTTATCCTTGCCGATATATATACTGGCGGACGAACATGGGGATTGGGCGACGATACGGGCGTCGGATGTTCACCCGGACAATTCTGCATCTTCGACGCCACCGCCAGCGCCACGCGGCTGGTCGTCGATTCTTCCGGAAATGTCGGCATTGGAACATCGTCGCCGCAATTCACGTTACAAGCCAATGGAACAATTTATTCGACGGCCTATATGATGGCTGGCGGCCCCAATGCAATCGCCTTTCAGAATAACGGGACGGCGGACAATCTGGCAATCATGGAAGACTCCACCAATGTCTGGTCGCTCGGATATAATAGTGGTTGGGGTACTGCCGTTACGCCCGTTCTGACGTGGAACTCTTCCGGCAATATTGGGATCGGGACAACAAGTCCTCAAGCGGTTTTGGACATAACGGGCAACGGCTCCGGCAGTTTCCCAAACTCAAGCGGCTCTCTGTCTCAATTCTCAATTCCGAATGGCAATTATTGGGCGACGGTCTTTCAGGATTTGTCGAACTCTAATCGCAATTACGACATCGGCATTAGCTCGTGGGGCACAAGCGACGGCAAATTAGGCATTGTCCAAGTCAACTCTCTCGAAGGGATTACATTTATACCTGCAGCTGTCGCCGGAAAAAATGCCGACGACGTTCTTGCAATCAATTCAAATCTGGAAGTGGTCAACACGGCCTGGTCGTCGGTTTATTTATTCGTCAACGCTGTAACTGGCAATACCGGCCTCGGCACATCGTCGCCCGCCTCGACCCTAAGCGTAAAGGGCGGCGTTGCTATAGGCACGACTTATGCGGCGGCGAATGCGGCGGGGTCAAACAACCTCATCGTTCAAGGCAATGTCGGCATTGGTAGCGCGACGCCAGCCGCCACGCTGGACGTAAACGGCACCCTGCATCTCAAGGAATATAGCGCGGCACCGGCTACTTGCAGCGCAAGTCAGGACGGCGTGATCGCTTTGACCGCTCTTTATACTCTTTGCGTCTGCAAAAACGGCACGGGCTGGGTGACGGCAGCGACCGGATCGACAAGCTGCACTTGGTAGGCACTCGCAAGAAATCATTCTAGAAAAGGAGGGATATATGTATGACGATCAAATTCTAGCCAACTATTTTTTTGTTAAGCCGCGTGGATTGCATGTGTTCCGTGTACAGCGTCACGGAATGGCGACAATCTACTGGACTTCGCGGACAGGTCTTCTGCGCTATCTGCAAAACCTCCAGGATGCATTGTTGCCGCCCGATGATCGGGACTGTTAGCCCGACAACCAAAGAAAAAATCCAGCGATAGAACGCCCGGCCGCAAGGCCGCTAACGACCCTGCCTGCATCTTGTGGGCGGGGTTTCTTTTTGACCTGCATCTAGCTTTGTAACCCTATTTTCAAAGGAGATTTCGCATGACAGATGATTTAGACACACAGATAATTGACCTGGATAAACTGGAATCTTTAGAGGTAGAATTCCGTCAGGATTTACGCCAGATCAAACCAGCGCGGCGCAGTAAAAAAGCCAATGCCGATCAATTCGACCTCTTCTCGCAAGCCTCAACCAAACAGGAGCCAGCCCATGCAACAGACACAGACCAACTTCAAGAATCTGGAACGAGAACTTCTGAACATGAAACTCGGCAGCCTGATGGAATACAACATCCTCGATCATTGGCGGACATACGAACCGAAACGGGTGGAGTCTCTGTTGATGAAGGGCATCTTGAGAAAAACCATAGTGCAGATGTCGGAAGCCCTGTGGGATATGCAGATGGCGCTGGAGAAAACGGAGAAGCTCGACCCGTCGCTGGCGGAAACAGAAGCGTGGAACCGCCTGATGCGGCACGAGGAGGACGAGGTCGAGGAAGCGAAAGCCTGGGGCATGACGCTGGAGGAATACCGGAACCGTCCGTCAGCCTAGCTTTTGCAGAAGAAGATGAGCCAGCCAAGCCGTCACGCGACTATCGCATCACGAAAGAAAGCTTGGTTGGCGAAGGCAGTCTGCGCGAAAAGGCGCGGCATAATATCGAGGCGATAGAACTTCTTAAAGCCATTGAACTGGACGGACGTTCGGCATCGCCAGAAGAAAAACACATCCTTGCGCGTTACTCCGGCTGGGGAGCCATGCCAGCGGCGTTCGATACTTATACGAACCGTGTGGATGAATGGAACGATGTCCGCGACAGGTTGAAAACCCTGTTGACTGATGATGAGCATCGCGCCGCCAGCGCGTCCGTGCCCAATGCACATTACACATCTTCGCTTGTCGTAGAGGCGATGTGGTCGGCATTGGAGCGCCTCGGTGTCGGAGCTGGAGCGCGGATTTTGGAACCGAGCATCGGTGTCGGCAATTTCTTCGGCCTCATGCCGGAGTCTTTCAGCCCGCGCGCGTTGCGCGCTGGCATCGAATTGGATTCGATTACTTCCCGGATAGCCAAAACGCTTTATGAGGATGCAACAATCTTCGAGACGGGGTTCGAGGAAGCGCCGTTCCCCGACAATTTCTTCGATGTGGCGATAGGCAATGTGCCGTTCGGCAATTACGGCGTCCATGACCCGAACTACAAAGCCTACCAAACAGCCTCCATTCACGATTATTTCTT
>JBAVWC010000430.1:0-15115 GCA_049697595.1 Alphaproteobacteria bacterium | reverse complement strand
GTTCGGCTTTGCTGATAAGTGTAATATCGAGTTTTGAAAAACCTTCATTCAAAACTCTGGCCGCTTCGACTTCTTCGGGAGTCATAAGCGTTTCCTGTACACGCGAACTTGTTGGTTCGAAGTGCGTTGCAGGTTTTGTGGCGCTCAGCCCATCCATGAGAAAACCTCACGGAAAAAGATCACCCAAGGGCGGCAAGCGCCGTTAAACGCACGGCTATGGCATTCCGGCCAAATGTTGGCCTGATTTTGGAGAGCAAAAGCCATGACGATCTGGCATCCCATTGTATATATGTTATAACATCACTTTATGTTACACATTAACAATAAGAGTCAAGAGGCTAGTGCCGGAGTATGAGGGATTTTAGCTGCCGTCTAAGGTTGTGGATGCCGGGGATTAGCCCAATGCGCCTGCTGCTTAGTGTCCCTAAGTCTTATTGCTGATAAAAATTTCAGGTAACACAATAGGCGTGAATTCAGATACAAACTATCATCCCGTGTTTCATAGTGTCTGGGTCATACGCGAGGTTAGTTTTGTACAAAATCATCCCCCTCTTGATGGCACTTCTTCTGACGGCGCAGCCAGCGATGGCGCATCCGCATATTTTCGTAAAATATGAAGTCGAGATTACGCGCAAGGACAAAGACAATTTTGGCCTTCATTTTATCTTCAAGATGCACAATGTCGTGACGCCAAATCCGCTTTATATGGATCAATCGCCCGTTACAGAAAATCTCATCGAAGCTCTTGGCCAGCACCCGTTCTATCTTTTTATGGATATGGACGGACATATGCTAGGTCAGCAAAATGTCGATCTTACCCGCGCGGGTGGGACTGATGACGAACCTGTTTATACTTTTGACATGGATGTTCCTGCTGATACTGGCAGTTTTGGATTTTCGATCTACGATTCCGAATATTATGACTCGGTCTCTTTAGATGGCGCGGATGCCTTGAAAATTAAAGTCAGCAGCCTTACCTGTTCGATCATATCTCAGGAAGTTGCAAAAACTATGTGGGGCATCAATCGCGCGGCTCATGTCGAATGCGGCGACAAGTCAAAACCACTACCTTCTGTCAGTCCCTTGAAACATAATCAGTTTGAAGAACCACATTTGAATGCCTCACCTTTGGGAAATCAAATGATGGTGCCGTAATTATTCTATTTCAGCGCCTTGAAAAGCGGCGGTTGGGGTTGGGTTAATGGCTGTTCGCCGCCAAGCTGCGCGGTCAGAAAGAATCCGGCCATCAAAAGAATGAAAGTGCCGCCCGCAAGTCGAAGGCCAGCATGGGTTAAAAGCAAACCGCGATCCGATTTCTTGACGAAGGAAAGCGCTAGCTTTTTCGATTTTACGGTCAGAAGCGCAAGCCCACCGGTGGTAAAGGCTGTTCCTATAGCCATTGCCAGCGTCGCCCAAATACCGGGCCAAGCCAGATCGAACATGCAGGCGAAGAACAGAAGCAACAACGCGCCTGTACAAGGACGGATACCTATCGACACGATCATGGCTGCGATGGAGGCTATGCTTTTGTGTCCGGTCAACTGGTCGGCGGTGGGAACATAGTTGTGTCCACAACATCCGCCTGAATGATCATGCTCGGCATGATGATGTCCGTGATGCGCTGCATGACGATGCTTGGGGTGACCGAAAGCCTTGCGAAGATTACCGATGCCCTGCACCAGAAGCCATACGCCCAAGCCTCCAATCAGGACATAGCTGCAAATCTCAAGAATGCCTGCCGCATACTCGGCCTGTGTTCTCGTCGCTTGTAGGACGTAGTAATATCCCAAAACCAAGACAGTAGCCGTGAGCGCCTGTAGCAGGGATGAAAGCGCGACAATCACTAAACCGCGCTTCAAGCTGTTTTCGTTTGCCAGAAGATAGCTGGAAACGATGACTTTCCCATGTCCGGGGCCGACGGCATGGACGACGCCATAAACAAATCCAACCAGAATCAACCCGGCGTAGGCGATAAAGCTATGTTCCTGCTCAATTTCTTGCATATGGTTCAGCACCATATCGTTGAACAGATGCTGTCCCTGACGGATGAAGGCGATTATTTCGGCGGTTGGCATGAGAGCGTCACTTTCTCGGAGAAATAATATCCGAAATCTTTGGGGGCAGATTTGTTCCAGTCTAGCGCCGTCGCGCTGAAGATCATCGACTGGTCAACCTTAGGAAATTCAACTTTTGCATTGCATCCAGTTATTTCCTGATTGTCTTTATCGCTGACGAATGTGACAGGATGTTGGTCATAATGCGTCATGTCCGTATAATAAGTTGGGTCGTAAATGCGGTAGGTCGCCGAATGTTCACGTAAATTAACCGGCTTGACGAACTCCACGGTAAAATCCATAGCGATCTGCTGGGTGCCAGCCAATGTTTTATCGTCATCCGGCTTTGCTCCTCTTGGCAGAGCATAGATAATGACTTTTTTCTTGGCAGTTGGCGGGGCTGTTTCAAATTCGCTGGCAATATCTTTCACATCTTTGAATCGAATTGCTTTGCCGTCTTTATCTTCGAAAATTGTAAAGTAATTATAATCCTTGAGGTTGGAGATGTTTTCATTTGCCAACGGCAAAAGGTCTTTGGCCTCAAATTTTCCGTTCTTGTTTGGATTATAGTCGTGCGAGGCATAGGCGCTGTACATTTTGTCGAACAGCCAATGCTCGCGCATCGCCGTCGCTTCGCCTTTTTCATTTACGAAAATTGTCGTTCTTACCGAAATCCACGCATGCGGATGGGCGCTGGCCGGATGTGATTGTCCAAGCCACGCAGTGAGCGAGATAAGAAGCAGTCTCCATATCTTTCTATTTGCCATTTAACAACATCGCTTCCTTGAACTGCTGAATATTATAATGAAACATGGCAATATAAGTCGGCGCGGGGCCATCGGCATGGGATAAAGCATCGGAGTAAATCGGCTTGCCCACATCTGCGCCAGCGTCTTTTGCCAACTGCGTCACCAGTCTCGGGCTACCCATAGTTTCAATGAAGACACGCCGGACTTTCTCGGCTTTCATCTGCTCAATGAGTTTTGCCACCTGTGTTGCGGTCGGCTCTACTTCTGTACTGATGCCTTGCGGGGCGATGAATGTAACGCCATAGGCCGCACCAAAGTAGCCAAAAGCGTCATGGCTGGTGATGATTTTACGTTGCGACGCCGGGACGACCGCAAGTTCTGTTCTGACCCAAGAGTCCAGTTGCGCCAATTCAGCGTCATAAGCTTTAGACCTTTCCCGGAAGATAGTCGCTTTTTCAGGCATGGCCGCGCAGAGAGCGTCCGTGATATTTTGCACATAAATCCGCGCATTTGAAACATCCTGCCACGCATGCGGGTCGATAGTCTTTCCAGCATCCGCTTGGGTGGGGTGGGCCTCGTTTGTTGCTGTTTCCTGCTCATCGGCACCCATTTGTCGCGGCATTATACCTGTACTGGCGATTACAACCCGGCCTTTGTATCCTGAGGCGGCAATCAACCGATCTACCCATCCTTCCATACCCAATCCATTAACAATGACCAGATTAGCCTGAGATAATGCTTTTGAGTCATCCGGCGTGGGTTTATAAACATGGGCGTCACCGTCGGGGCCAACCAGTGCTTTGACATCTACTAAATCACCACCAACCTGATTCGCCAAATCACTCAATATAGTAAATGTCGCTACAACCTTAAGCGGCTGCGCGGAAGCCGGGATGGGCGCATATAGAAAAGAGAGAAGCAGGAAGGCAATAAACTTCTTCATGACGACCTCCTTCAAGCGTTGCGGGATTGCTCTTGTTACTTTATAACAACAATGCCGTCAAGCTAAGGCGGTTTTATCCATCGATTGGAAATATGTGGTTCATGTTTAACGCTTCGCTGGGACAACGCCTTCTGATTGTGTCGGGTATCTCGCTCTGCCTGATTCTGCTCGTGCGTCTCGTGCTGGAATAAACGCATGACAGAAACGCTGATAACTCTTCACAATCTCTCGGTGCATTATGGCAATCGCCATGCGCTGCAAGATGTCTCTGGCACTTTTCACCAAGGGTCGCTGACGGCAGTGGCGGGGCCGAACGGTTCCGGCAAAAGTACACTGCTTAAAGTGATCGCGGGTGTTATAAAACCTGACTCCGGCTCAATCGAATTCCATCAGGGCAACAATAGGGCTATGGCCTATCTGCCCCAAACCGCCCATATGCAGCGTGATTTCCCAACCTCGGTCGAGGAGGTGGTGGTGACAGGTTTTTATCCGCATCTGGGTGAGTGGAAAGCCATTCGTCACAGCCATCGCGATTTAGCCAGAAAAGCAC
Source organism: Alphaproteobacteria bacterium (assembly GCA_049697595.1). Lineage (GTDB taxonomy): Bacteria > Pseudomonadota > Alphaproteobacteria > UBA9219 > UBA9219 > CAIXLI01. The sequence goes on along the minus strand of JBAVWC010000430.1, from coordinate 10,819 downwards.
TGCAGGAAGTGGGGCTTGCAGGATATAAAGATCGGCAAATCAGCGAGCTTTCCGGCGGTGAATTCCAGCGCACCCTGTTTGCGCGTGTCATTGTTCAGGACGCGCCGATCATACTTCTTGATGAGCCTTTCACTGCCGTGGATGCCGAAACCACGGCGCGTCTTATTCGCCTTTTGCTCAAATGGCATCAAGAAGGCCGCACCGTTATTTGCGTGTTGCATGATCTTCTTTTGATTCAGAAATACTTCCCTGAATCGATGGTACTGCAAGGAAAATGCCTTGGCAGCGGCCATACGCATAAGCTCTTTGAGCAAAAACTGCTTTCCTTCGATCTCGATATGGCCGAGCTGTATCCGGTTGACCGAGACTCACCTCATAATCATACCCATAATCATACCCATAATCATGACGCTTGACACACTTCTGATAGAACCGTTTGAAAAATACGCTTTCCTGCGCCGCGCGCTTGTTGCCTGCGTCACGCTGGCGGTCGGCGGCGCGCCTCTTGGATTTTTTATGAATCAACGCCGTATGGCGCTTGTGTCCGATGCGATGTCGCATGCGATTTTCCCCGGCGTGGCGATTGCTTTTCTTATATCTGGTTTCGGGGTGTGGTCGCTGACCATCGGCGGCCTGACGGCGGGAACGCTGATAGCGTTGTTTTCGGTTTTTCTCAGCCGTTATACGCAAATAAAAGAAGATGCCGTTTTTACGATGCTGTTTTTACTCTCGCTCACGTCCGGCATTGTCCTGCTGTCTCTTAAAGGCAGCAACATAGACCTTATGCATATGCTTTTCGGCGATATCCTGGCGATTGACAGCGATGGCCTGATTTTTATCACTGGGGTTACAATTCTTACCCTGTTTACTCTGACCTTTATTTATCGTGGCCTCGTGCTGGACTGTTTCGACCCGGATTTCCTCAAAGCATCCGGGCGCGGTAAAATGACGCGGCAGATTTTCTTTGTGCTGTTCGTTGTCAATCTGGTCGCGGCTTTTCAGGCACTCGGAACCCTTATGGCGCTTGGCCTCATGCTACTACCCGCTATCGCTTCCAGCTTCTGGACGCGCCGCGTCAATACGGCAATCCCTTTGAGCATAGGGATCGCTATGATTTCCTCATACGTTGGTCTTTTGATTTCGTATTACACCAACACCCCGTCGGGGCCGGTCGTTGTCCTGTTTTGCGCCGTTGTCTGCCTTGGGTCTGTGCTGTTTGGCAGACAAGGAAGCTTTATTGCTGGTTTACAAAAAACTTCCTAATGGCTTTACCGTCAAGCATTGAAGTGGTTTTATTTATATTTTCCGCTTTCGAGATGAAACGAGAATGGGCGCATTGACTTTATAGCCCCAAAAAAGATATTGTTACAAGGTAACAAGAGTGGGGTGTGCGTAACTGGCTGTTTGTTCTTGTATTTGCATTTCTCAGCCGTACAGCTTTCTTAAAATGACTAAAGCAAAGAAAATATAACGGTATTAGGCGCGTAACAGTTGGTGGGTTAATTTAATGAATGACGTTGTTGTGAAATCGCATAGCCCTCGCTATGTCATTATTTGCGATAAGTGTAAATTTGTTGGGCCATTCGGTCGAAGCTTGGAGGATGCGGTCAAACGCTGGAACAAATCACCAAGCATCTTTACTAAACTCCGCATGCAATTTGGTAAAAAAGAAAATTTCAAAGTGCGGCAATCCAATCCAAATTGAAACCGCCTTTATAAATCCGCGCAATCTTTCAGGTCGCAGTTATAGCGTCCCTGTAACCAAACAGTTAAGCGAACATAATTATTCGAGGTTTCCACGCGCTGGCGACGCATATGTGTCGATGTCCCCAGCGCGAAGGACGCCCCACGTTTGGTTGCAGTTTCGTCCACCCCAATTAAGGGAGCATCAAATGATGAAAAGATATTTACGCGCCACGGCACTTACGGCTGTTGCTATTTCCCTTCTGTATGATGCCGCGCAAGCCGGTAACGGCTTCGGATCGGCCAGCGACACAATACCTTTCTTTGTAACCGGAACTTCCGGCGAAACAAGCGTTGGCACTTGGACGGCAAATGCGCTCAATGTCACGGGAGGGTTCACCGCGACAGGAAACGCCGTCGTGACCGGCAGCGTGACGGCTCTCTATTATGACCACACTTCTGATCTTCGTCTGAAAACCAATATTCATCCGGTGGATAATGCGCTTGATAGGCTGCTCTCGATTAACGGCGTTGAGTTCAAGTGGAAAAAGGATGGGCGCGAGGATATGGGCGTCATCGCGCAGAATGTGGCCACGGCTTTTCCGAATGTTGTGCATACGAATGGTGCGGGAATGAAGTCGGTCGAGTACGATAGTCTCGTTGCACCCATAATTGAGGCCATCAGGGAATTGAAAAACAAGAATGATGGACTGTCTTCCCAAATACAGGATGTGAAAGCGAAACTTGATGCTTCAAAGGGGGAATAAATGAAAAAGACCCTCACAAAAAGCGCCGTTTGCCTTCTTGCTGTCTCGGCGTTCTTTCCGGCACAAGATACAGCCGCGCAAACAACGGCGTCATGCTTGCCCTCGCCGTCAACGGTTGATTGCGACGAGCCGATCATTGCTGCCAGCACGAATGCTACGATCAGTCCGACATTTCCGAACCCGTCGCCAACGTGTAAGATCGTCACAAATGCCTGTGCGTTTGGTTTTGCCGTACCGGTCGCTTCTCAGCAGGAATGGTCATCATTTCTTCAATCCACCTTCGTCAATACTCCGGGCAGTTGTGCGTCTGTTAGCGATTGTGAAGCGGATTGCAGCGCCGGTAATTGGGGGGTGACTTCCTGGGTAGATCACGTTGGGCAGCAGCTCGTGTTATCAGGATGCGCGTGGACATTACCAGATGCCTCTGCCGGTACAACGCAAGCGTTTCCTAGCATTCGCCCTAATCCCGGATGTGAAGGCATGTATCCAATCGCCCCCGGAATAGGGTGGTTTTCTTATAACGGCACATTGCGCTTGCTTAGTGTCACATGCACGCCATCTGGCTATCAGGGAACAATACAGGCTACCTATCCTAACTGCGAGGCCGGTGGTCGCGTTAGGCGATGCCTGCAACCCATAGTGAGGGTGACCACAGTGAATTTGACCAAGGAATAAAGATATTTATGTTGCACCCTAAGGCCATTTTTATAAGTAGCCCAACCAACGACGCTTGCCTCGGCGCATGATTCCTAGAGGCTGATTTTTTCACAATCTAACATCAAGAGAACAATCACATACGAGGCTTTGCTGCGCTGGCTCCCGTCAGCACGAAGGATGCCCCGTGTCTGGTTGCCGCTTGCTACAACCGTAACGAGGCAATGAAAGGAGAATGAATATGAGTAATAAATCGAACAAAGACAAACACCTTGTAGGCGTATCCCCGATTACGCTGGCCTATGCCCTGATGCCTTCGTGGATGAAGTCGATCAAAGATTTCGACGGGCTAGAAATCATGCCCTGCAAGCTCGTCGGCTACAATCCGCAAGGTCAGGAAATTGTGACGCCGTGCGAACTTAATCAAGTCTCATTCTGGACGGTGTACGGCCATTACAGCGCAAACAGCTACAACGTGGGCATTCAGGCTTTGGATGATTTCCAGACCAAAGCCGAGGCGCAGAAATTTCATGACAGGCTGATTGATATTTACCCGCATCTTGACGATTGGCGGCCTCAACCTCGGAAATTACCTCCAAGCCAATTTACACCGTAAGGCAACGCGGAATAGCAAGCTTTAGCCACAGACCCAATCATCCAAAAGCTGAAAAGAAAGGAAGGCCAATATGTGTGTTCTTATTTCTATGGGTGCCAGCGATTTTATGGACATCGACCAACCTGAGATGGGAAGGGTGCGTTGCCCTAAATGCGGCGCACGGAAAATCCATATTAACGCCGCAAGCAGAAATCTTCTCGCCGATCCTGACATCTATATCACCTGCGACAACTGCAATTATCAAGGTTCTATCGCAAAGACTTTGCGGGATGCGCTGGCGAACTGGATGAAACCCATAGACTTGTTTATCGCGCGTGTGGAGCAACTGACAAAGAAGTGGGGCGGCAGATCAGAATGCCGGTTCGCATGATGTTTGATCGTCTTTTAACCGAACTATTTCTCACAGGAGGTATTTTATGGCTGATATGCATGTCTCGTTGACTTCCGCCGCCGATCAATTCCGTGACGCTATCGCGCTCAATGGAATTACTCCACCCAATGTGATTGAAGGCGACGGACAGATTCACCGTTTCTCCAGCAATGGCAAGCCGGATGATGAAGCCGGATGGTACGTTTTCTATGACGGTGAGATTGCGACCGGGGCTTTTGGTGATTGGCGTGGCGGACTCTCTGTTGGCTCATGGGTCGCGGATGTGGGCCGCCCCTTAACGTCTGCGGAAAAGGCAGAATTCAGGAAAAAACAGGAGGAAATACGCGCCCAGCGCGAGGAAGAGAAAGCCAGACGCCAAGCCGAAGCAAAGACAAAGGCGATAGGCATGTTGCGCTCCGCCAAGCCAGCACCGGACGATCATCCCTACCTTGTACGCAAAGGGGTCAAGTCCGAAGGTTTGCGGATTTGGAAAGATTTACTGCTAGTGCCGATGATTAACGACACCGGCGAGGTACAGTCGCTTCAAATGATTTCAGGTGACGGCGAGAAAAAATTTCTTTCCGGCGGCAAAATGCAGGGCTGCTATTTCCCCATAGGCAATATCAAAGGCGCTGACACCATTCTAATCGCCGAGGGCTACGCGACTGCGGCGACAATCCATGCAGTAACCGGCCTTCCGGTCGTAGTCGCCTACAACGCTGGAAATCTTCTACCAGTGGCAAAAGCCATCCGAGCGCAGAATTCAGAAGTAGGCATCATTTTATGCGCCGACGATGACATCAATACCAAGGGCAATCCCGGCGTCACCAAGGCGAACGAGGCCGCTGAAGTCGTGGATGGAAAAGTTATCATCCCAGCTTTTGGTAATAAACGCCCGGACACCGCAACTGACTTCAACGATATGGAGGCTTATTTAGGGAAAGACGCTGTTGCTGATTATTTCGTCGCTAAATTGGCGCAAATCAATGGAGAAACACCAGACACCATTCCTGACAATCCCGACAAGGAACAGGCCGCTTTTATATCAAGACCAGCGAATATGAACACTCCGCCTTCTGCCAAGAAATACCCGGTGTCGCCGCCCATCCTTCCTTTGCGCGATCCTATGGCGGAGCCTAAAACGCATTTTTCTTCTAAAGAGTTTTCCGTAGTTCAAAAAATATGGAAAGACATGCCACATAAGGCAACTAGCCATTCGGAGGCCGGTTATTATCTTCTGGTTAACGGAAAGAGCCAAGTCATCGTTACCAAAGACAAGATTGCATTGCCGCGCAAACCAAAACACCGATCCGATGCAGCCTATGCTGCCGCCTGTGAACACGCGCGTCAGTTCTGGGGCGGGAGAATAGAGGTTCAGGGCGATCGCCAACATTGCATCAAGACATGGGCTTATGCCAGCATCCACGGCATTCAGGTGACGAACTTTATCCCGACCGACAAAGAGAAACTCGAAGCCGAGAGCATCATACGCAAGCTTCGTAAGGAGCGTAAGGATGTGGAGCCGACATTCTGTCGCCCATCTGCGGTCAAGCCTCTCAACGGCGCAAAGCCCAGCGTGTAACACTACTTTATGCCCGCCGCGCTCCGTACATCAAACTGTAGGCGATCCGTGCGCCGCCGCCCCTGTCGGGTTGATACAGTTTCAGGACTTTCCCAACGTCAATAATCTGCCCGCCAATTACGCCAACGCCGGTTCGACCGGCTTGCCGACTGAAGTGGGCGTATTTGCGGTTGGTACGAACAAGCAGCTCGACGCTTATGGCCACACCTATATCTATTGTCGTTGGGAAAATACCCGCGCCAATCCAGCGGCACCCGCCTTTGTCCTGATCTCCGCTGGGCCGGATGGAAACTTGCAAACCCATTGCGGGGATACCGTCGCACAGGGCGATAATTTTATGATTTCATTTCCCGTGGCGGAAGCGATCACCCATGCCTCGCTCTGGCAACCGGACGGAACAACAAGCGTCAGCTATGGCGCGGCAGGAAGCCAAGTCACCGTCGATGCTGCCGGTGACTTGACGGCGGCAGGAACCATAAGTGCCTTGAGCGCGGCAATCACCAACGGTATCACCGCCGCGACATTGACGACGACCGGGGACGTTACCGCGAAAGACTTTATCGGCTTGGGGACAGTTTCCGGTTCTTTAGGTTCGTTCGGAACTTTGAACGCTTCCAGCGCGGCAATCACCAATGGCATCTCGGCGGCGACGCTAACAACTAGCGGCGATATATCGGGGTTGGATTTATCGGCATCCGGTACGGTATCCGGCAATACGGGCAGCTTTGTAACGCTGAACGCTTCCAATGCCGCAATTACCAACGGGATTACGACAACCAGCCTAACGGCCTCCGGCGCGATAACGGGCGCATCCGGCACGTTCACGACCCTGAACGGCACTAACGCCGCCATCACCAACAATCTGACCGCCGCGAATATAACGGCCTCTGGTGTCGTGACGGCGGCGACGGGGACTTTCACGACGCTGAATGCCACAAACGCAGCTATCACCGGCAATTCCAATCTTGGTGCGACGACCGTTAGCAGCCTGACCAATACCGGCAATGAATCCATCGCCGGGACGCTGGCCGTGACCGGCGCGACAACCGGCAGCAGCGCGACCTATACCGGCATTGTTACCGCCGCAGGGTTTAACGGAACAATGTCTATCGGTAGCGGCGGGGTTTCTATTAGTGGCGTGTTGCCGATTGCCAATGGCGGTACGGGAGCGAACAATGCGGCCTCTGCCTTAACCAGCCTTGGCATAACGTCAGGCGGCTATTTGGCGATACCTCTGCCATTGACTGGCGTTACAGCCGGAACTTGCCCTTCGCCCACCGTCGCTACGGATGGGCGCGTAACGGCTTGCGGTAGCGCGGCACCGGCACAGGCGGCGGGAACAACAGGAGATATTCAATTTAATAACTCCGGCAATCTCGCCGCATCGAGCGGTCTTTATTGGGATAATGTGGTTGGGCGTCTTGGTATCGGAACAACAAGCCCTCAAGCACTCTTGGATGTAACGGGCAATGGCACCGGCAGTTTTCCAAACTCAAACGGCTCTCTATCTCAATTCTCAATCCCGAATGGCAATTATTGGGCAACGGTCTATCAGGATTTATCGAACTCTAACCGCAATTACGACATTGGCATTAGTTCGTGGGGTACAAGCGACGGCAAATTAGGCATTGTCCAAGTCAATTCTCTCGAAGGGATTACGTTTATACCTGCGGCTGTGGCCGGAAAAAACGCTGACGACGTTCTTGCAATCAATTCAAATCTGGAAGTAGTCAACACGGCTTGGTCGTCGGTTTATTTATTCGTCAACGCTGTAACTGGCAAGGTCGGCATCGGTACGGCATCTCCCGCCGGTACACTTGATGTCGAGGGCGGCACGGCGGCAGCAAGCACCGCAGGAACGGGCATAAAGCTTGTCGCGCAGAACGCCGGAACCGGGAACGTCAACGGCGGCAATATTTATCTGACCACGGGAACCGGAAGTGGGATGGGATATGGCGGAACAGTTCTTATTGGTAGCAGTTGCAGCGGCGCATCGTGGCTGGCAAATGGCTTGTGCGCGGCAGGAGATATTTATTCATTAACCGGCTTTGCGACGCCAAGCTATCAAGCCTATGGATGGGGGACAAGCACAGCCAACATATCCGGCGTTGGTGGTGGCAGTTCAGGCGATCAAATCAGGTTTATTACTAATTCCGTGGAAAGAGGCCGTTTCGACGGCAGCGGTCATTTTGGATTCGCCACGACCAGCCCCCAGAACACCCTCGATGTTTCCGGCGCGGTTGCCATAGGCGCTTCGTATGCGGGAACCAGCATATCTCCGGCGAACGGACTTATCGTTCAGGGGAGCGTTGCCATCGGCACATCCAGCGTCGGGGCGCTTGCTGGCGCTCTCACCGTCAATTTTAATGGCAGCATCCAAAATGGCCTCATCCTCGCCGATACATATACTGGCGGAAGAACATGGGGATTGGGTGACGATACGGGCGTGGGGTGTTCGCCCGGTCAGTTCTGTATTTTCGACGCGACCGCAAGTGCCACGCGGTTTCTTGTCAATCCTTCCGGTTATGTCGGCATCAATACCGGATCGCCCCAATCCATGCTTCAAGTTTATGGCGGTGAAGTCCAGACAGGCAGCAGCGGCGCATCGTGCGGTTCTGCCAATAGCGGAGCCATCCGGTATAGTTCTGGTTCGCTCCTATTCTGCAACGGTACGGTATGGACGGCAGTTAACACAGGAACGACGACAAGCAATAATGCCGGTTGGGGTGCATTCAAGAATTTGCTGATCGTCAATGATGCAACGACGCCTAACACGATTGAGGACATCACCGCCGATTATGTCAATCTAACCGACGGCATCGGCGACTATTATCTGGCGCAGGGCGTTTCCTGCAATGTGAATCTGGCTTCAAGCGGCGCGAGTGGCCTCGATACCGGCAGCATCGCCGCCAGTACCGGCTATTACGATTTTGTTATTTATAACGGCACGACCGTTTCGTGCCTTGGCTCCAAAAGCCAAACAGCGCCGACAATGCCAAGCACTTATACCTACAAAGCCCTTGTCGGCTGGAACTCTACGGACAGCACCAGCAAGCTTTATCGTGTGCGTCAGATTGGCAACCGCGCTCAATACACTTTGATAACGGGAACCAACACCGCGTCCTATCGGGCAATGGCGACGGCAAACGCTTCTGCATGGACGGCGTTAGCGGTTTCGGCGGCGACTTCGCCCTATATCCCGCCAAACGCCTCTGAAATTTGGGGCGTCATATCAGCGGGTACAAACTCATCCGAAGTAACTGTTAGCCCCAACAACGCTTGCTCGACAGAGAATGCAAACGAAACCACTTATCCAACGGCAACGCCCTGCATGTTGTTCGTGACGGACGGCGCGGTGAACGGTCACACGGCGATGTTCGACTTCATGCTGGAAAGCTCGAACATCTATTACACGATTACCGGCACCCAAACCGGCGTCGGCCTTTATGTGACCGGGTGGCGATGGAATTGGTGAGTTAAGAATAGTCATTTTTGAGCAAGGGAGGGCATTATGAAAGACGACCGGATTCTAGCCAATTATTTTTATATCAAACCACGAAAACTACAGGTGTTCCGTGTCCAGCGTCGCGGCACCGCGACTATATATTGGACTTCGCGGATAGATGTCCTGCGCTATCTGCAAGACCTTCAGGATGCGGCATTACAGGCTAAAAATCGGGGCATGTAGGTAAGCTGCGTTTTGTGTGCAGCAGTGCGTGATCATAGTAATTATCCGGTTTAATGGAAAATTGCGTCAATATCCCGCGCACCGTGAAGAACACGGATGATCTCAATCACATCCGGCTGGGGTCGATAGAAAATGATATAGGGCGAAACGGTAAAAGAACGGACTTGAGGGCGCAATTCTTCGCGTGTGCGCCCCATAAGAGGTTCTCTAGTTATCATCTCTATGGTGTCGAATATTTTACGGATCACATTATCGGCAGCAGGTTCGTTGTCCTGCGCGATATGTAGCCAGATTTCATCAAGGTCGTCATCGGCCAGCGGCGAAAGGACGTAATCCATTATGTCCTCGCTCTACCGCTTGTTCGTTTTCTTGGCGCGCGCCCGCTTAATGACTTCATCCGCCGTCACTTTGCGTCCTCGTCCGCTTTTGATGCCTTCATCAATGTCGTTACGCAGGGTTTCAAGTCGCCTGCTGCGTAATTGATCTTGTTCATCGAGCAGCCTCAAGGCTTCGCGCACGACTTCGCTCGCGGATGAATACATGCCGCTGTCGATCTTGGCGCGAACCATATTTTCGAGCTGCGGCGTCAAAGAAATGCTGAGTGTCATGACTGTCCCCCTAAGACCAAAGAATAACAAAGATTGTTAAATAATAACATAAGAAAGTAACGCAGGAAAATCAAAGGCCTGCGGGATAAATAGCAGCAATTTCAGGCATTAACCCTCTTTTATAAGGAGATTTTGCATGACAGATAATATTGACACACGCGTTTTTAATGTAGAAAAGCTAGAATCATTGGAGGTAGAATCCAATCAGGATTTGCGCTCACTAAAACCTGCACGACGCGGCAAGAAATTCAACCCCAACCAGTTCGACCTATTCGCTCAACCTGTTGTCCAATCAGAGGAGACACACCATGCAGATGCAGACGCAATTTCATCAGACCGAGAAAATGTTGATGAGCATGAAGTTCGGCGGAACGATGGAGAAAACCATTCTCAAGCATTGGCGGACATACGAGCCGAAGCTGGTGGAAGAACTGTTGTTCAGCCAGAGACTCAGGAAAGCCCTGACGCAGAGAGCAGCCGATATTCTCGACTTGCAGATCAGTCTGGAGAAAACGGAGAACCTTCCCCCGTCGCTGGCGGAGATGGAAGCGTGGAACAGGCTGATGAAGCCCCTATCGCCCGAAGCGTCACCGGAAACGGAAGATCAGGACGAGGAAGAAGAAATCAGTTTGAGCGAGATGGACTTGTAAGTCTCGGCTTCGCCGAAGAAAGCGAAGCCGAAAAGCCTTCCCGCGATTACCGCATTACTGCGGAAAGTCATATCGGGGAAGGCAGCTTGCGCCAGAAGGCGCAGCTTAATCTCGATGCCATCCAACTCCTGAAAATTATCGAACGGGAAGGACGGCAAGCTACCTCCGACGAACAACATATTCTCGCCCGTTATACGGGGT
>JBAVWC010000429.1:0-2014 GCA_049697595.1 Alphaproteobacteria bacterium | reverse complement strand
GCCGCCGATCTCGCCGATCATGATGATGGCTTCGGTTTCAGGATCGTCGTTGAGCAGGCGCAGCGCGTCGATGTGCGTCGTGCCGATGATGGGATCGCCGCCGATGCCGATGGCGGTCGACTGGCCGATGCCGCGCTGCGTGAGCTGATGAACAGCCTCATAGGTAAGCGTGCCGGAGCGAGAGACGATGCCGACCGAGCCCTCTTTATGAATGCGCGCGGGCATGATGCCGATTTTGGCTTTGCCGGGAGAGATTACGCCGGGGCAATTGGGGCCGATGAGGCGCGACTTTGAGCCTTTGAGCTTGGCCCACACCTTGATCATGTCGAGCGTTGGAATGCCCTCAGTGATGGCGACGATCAGCGGAATTCCCGCGTCTTCGGCTTCGAGAATGGCGTCGGCGGCAAACGGTGGAGGGACGAAAATCACCGTCGCATTGGCGCCTGTCTTTTCGACGGCATCGGCAACAGTGTTGAAGACGGGCCAGTCTTCGTGCGTGGTTCCACCCTTGCCGGGGGTAACGCCGCCGACAACTTTGGTGCCGTATTCAGCAGCGCCCTTGGCGTGAAAAGTGCCTTCTTTGCCGGTGATTCCTTGAACGATGAGCCGAGTGTTTTTGTCGACTAAGACGGACATTTCAGATAGCTCCTAGCTTTTAGCTGTTAGCTCTTAGCTTTTGAGCTCAGCCTTTGAATGAATGAGGTTAGCATTTTGGAGGTTTCATCGCAGAGTGCCGATGCTTCGCTGATAGCCTTTTCACTTCCCATTTCCAGTCTCCGGGCAACCAGGAGCTGCGTCTGAATTTCAAACGCCGAGCCTAAGGCGATTCCGAGAAATTGCCGAAACTCGCCCGGATTGAGTCTTCCACGCCCCTCGGCGATATTGCTGGCCACTGAGACGCTTGCGCGGCGCAATTGCGAAGTCAGCCCGTAGGTTTCTTCTTTCGGGAATCTCTGTGTCAACTTGTAAATGCTAACGGTCAGTTCGATTGCCCGCTGCCAAACTGTCAAGTCGTGAAAGTCTTGCGCCATAATGTCCTGCTTCCACGTAGATTGCAGAAAAACCGCATTCGCCGGGGGCTAAGAGCTAATAGCTAACGGCTAAAAGCTAAGCTTTGGCCGCCGCCTTAACAACCAAATCCGCGGCTTCTTCCATTGTTGCGCCGACCTGAAAATCCAACCCGGACTCCTTCAAAATCTTGCGGCCTTCTTCTACGTTGGTTCCTTCGAGCCTCAACACGATCGGCACTTTCACATTCAATTTGCGCGCAGCCGCGACCACGCCAGTGGCCAGGCGATCGACGCGCAGAATGCCGCCAAAGATGTTGATGAAGATAGCCTTCACATTTTCATCGGAGAGCAGAATTTCAAAGGCGTGCTCGATCTGCTCCTGCGTTGCTCCGCCGCCCACATCGAGGAAGTTAGCCGGGCTGCCGCCTGCGTATTGAATGATGTCCATGGTGGCCATGGCCAGGCCCGCGCCGTTGACCATGCAGGCAATGGAGCCATCGAGCTTGATGTAGTTCAGCGCGTATTTGCTGGCCTCGACCTCAAGTGGGTCTTCTTCAGCGGTGTCGCGCAGGGCCTTGATGTCAGCGTGGCGAAACAGCGCGTTGTCGTCGAAGGTGATCTTGGCGTCGAGCGCGAAGAGCTTGTCGTCTTTTGTGGTGATGAAGGGATTGATCTCGATGAGCGAAGCGTCCGTATCGATAAAGGCCTTGTAGAGGCTTTGCAAAAATGGAACGGCATGGCTGATCTGCGTGGGCTTGAGGCCGAGCGCGAAGCACAGCTTGCGCGCCTGCCATGCGCCAAAACCGATGGCCGGATCGATGGTCTCTTTGAAGATTGCTTCAGGCGTCTTCGCGGCTACTTCTTCAATCTCCATGCCGCCGGCCTGCGAAGCCATAAAGACCAGTTTTCCGGTGGCGCGATCAAGCACGATGCCGAGGTAAAGCTCGCGGTCGATGTCGGCGGTCTCTTCAATCAGCAGCCGTTGCACCTTCTGACCTGCGGGG
>JBAVWC010000428.1:0-14337 GCA_049697595.1 Alphaproteobacteria bacterium | reverse complement strand
CAACGAGGTGAACTTCGCGGCGCTCTTGAATCCGCCGCTCCCGGGTGCTTGCGCTTGCGCGCCGCCGCCGGTCACTTGCATTTCACCGATGATCTGGCCGCCGGCGCTGACTTCCAGTTCGCCATATTTAATCATACCGCTGACGCGGCCTGTCGAACGAACGGTCAAGCGGCCGTGAACGACCAATTGGCCGTCATAACGGCCCGCGATGTCGGCGTTTTCGATTTCGACGCTGCCACGGAATTGGCCGGTTTCATTGATTTCAAGCAATTTGCCGTCGGTCAGCTTGGCTTCGACCTTACCGGCGACTACGAGGATATCGCACGAGGTGATTTCGCCCGACAATGACAGACCGTCGCCGACGATCAGTTTGCGGCCTGAATCCGCGCCGCCAGCGGAAGAGCGGCGGCTGACTTCCGGCAAACGGCGGTTAGCGGACGGCGACGAAGCGCGCGGCAAACCCGATGATTGTGTCGTGGCAGAAGCGTTCGCGTCTTCCGCGACTACTTCCTGACCTTCAGTTTTCTTATCTCTGGGACCGAACATTCGTTTCTCCTCCGGAATAATGTTGTCAATGGATGGGCAAGCGTTAACACAGTGTTAACGGGAAAGGCAAGAAGAAAGGGGCTGAATTAATAAGTAGGGCCGGGGGTAAAAATTCTTGTGTCATTCTAAGCCAATAGAATCTATGACGATTATCCCCGAACTCCGAACCCCAGCCCCCGATCCCCCCATGTCTTATGCCCTGTGCGCTATCGGCAATGCCCTTGTCGATATTATCGTTTCGACCGATGACGCGTTTTTGCGCGCCAGGAATGTCGCCAAGGGGTCTATGACTTTGGTCGATGATGCGACGGCGACGGCTCTTTATGAAAGCGCAGGGGCTGCCGTCGAAATGTCGTCGGGCGGATCGGCTGCCAACACGCTGGCGGGGTTCGCCTCGCTGGGCGGCGTTTCGGCTTTTATGGGCATCGTTGGGCATGACGAATTCGGCGAAATCTTTACGCATGATCTGCGTGCGCAAAATGTGCATTTTGCGACACCGCCATCTTCCGGGCAAGCGACGGGACGCTGCCTTATCTTTGTAACGCCCGATGCGCAGCGCAGCATGAACACTTTTCTCGGCGCAGCGGTCGAATTCGGCCCCGATGATGTCGATGCAAAGCTGGTGCAGGAATCTTCGATCACCTATCTGGAAGGTTATTTGTTCGACAAGCCTTTGGCGCAGGATGCCTTTCGCAAAGCAGCGCAATTGGCGCATGACGCCGGGCGCAAACTGGCTTTGACCTTGTCGGACACGTTCTGCGTTATGCGTCACCGCGCCGCGTTTCTTGATCTGGTCGGCGGTCAGGTCGATATTCTTTTCGCTAACGAAAACGAATTGAAAGAGCTTTACGAAACGCAGGATTTAGATGCGGCGATTGCTGCGGTACGCGCGCATACGGATATCGCCGTGGTGACGCGCGGCGCACAGGGCGCGCTTATCGCGGCGCAGCAGCAGACTTATGAAGTTCCCGCGCATCCGGTTGCGTCGGTGCTTGACACAACTGGTGCGGGCGATCTGTACGCGGCGGGATTTTTGTATGGGCTGACACAGGGCAAAAGCCTGCCGGAAGCAGGACGCATCGGCGCAATCGCGGCGGCGGAGGTGATCGGCCATTACGGCCCGAGGCCGCAGAAAAAATTGAGCGCGCTAATCTAGTGCACCGCCGCATCCTTCGCATCTGCGAAGATTGTGGGCAAAATTTTTTTACAAAGTGATGCCCCTAGTTGACCTTAACCAAGCGCAAGCCTAGCTTCCGCACAGGCATTGGCGCACGCCGGATGCCGATTGTTTCTTCAGGAGTTTTCCGATGTCGCATCCTGCCCCGAAAAAGAAAAATATCGCCAAAGCGCCACTCGCCAAAAAAAGCCCCGTTGCGCTCGCGCCCGCCGATTTCGTCGCGGCTTTTTATGCGCATCTTTTGCCGTCAGATCTCGCGCTTTTTTCGGCGACTGACCGCGCGCGTATCGCAACGTCGATCTGGACTCTGGGTGCGTCGCGCCGTCCGGGGGAAGCGCGCTTGCGTGTTTTTAATCCGTCGCCGGAATCCGACGGCTGGACCGTCGATCACACTGTCGTCGAAATCGTCAATGACGATATGCCGTTTCTCGTCGACTCGGTAACCGGCGTTCTGCAAAATCGCGGCCTCACGGTACATCTCGTTATTCATCCAATCGTGTCCATTATCCGTGAAGCGGCGGGCAAGGCGGGAGGGCGCGCTCTCGGCGTCGCCAAAGCGGGCGCGAAAGACGCCGGGCTCGAATCCTTCATCCATATTCAAATCGACCGTTGTTTGGACGGCGCGCAATTGAAGGCGGTCGAAGACGAAATGCGCGCGACGCTTAACGATGTGCGCGCCACGGTCGAAGATTGGCCCGCGATGCGCCGCCGCATGCAGGAAACGATCGATGTGCTGTCTTCGCCCAAGAAACGCGCCGTTCAATCGGGCGAGGATGTCGAAGAGGTGCGCGCCTTTTTGCATTGGCTCAGCGACGACAATTTCACCTTTCTCGGTTATCGCGACATCGATTTGATGCAGGATAGCGGTACTTTGACTTCTATCCGCATTGCGCCCAAAGGCGGTCTCGGCGTTCTGCGCGACGGCGAAATACGGATGTTCGGCGGCTTGCGCGATTTTGATAAGCGTAAAAGCGCCGCGTTGCGCAAATATGCGCGCCAGGATCACGTGCTGTTTATCACCAAAACCAACGCCATCACCCGCGTGCATCGCGTTTTGCCGATGGATGCCGTTTTCGTGCGCCGCTTCAACGATGCCGGAGAAGTGATTGGCGAAAGATTATTCGTCGGGCTGTTCACCTCCAAAGCCTATGCCCAGACGCCGCGCGCCATTCCTTTTATGCGCCGCAAAATCGCCGATGTTATCGCGCGCATGAGCTTCTCGCCCACCAGTCACGACGGGCGCAGCCTTATGCATATTCTCGACACTTATCCGCATGATGAGTTGTTTCAGATCGGCGAGGACGAATTGTATGCCAATGCGCTCGGCATTCTGCAATTGCAGGATCGCACGCGCGTTGCTTTGTTCACGCGCATCGATCCATTCGGGCGTTTTGTGACCTGTCTCGTTTATGTGCCGCGCGACCGTTACGACTCGACCCTGCGTGGACGAATTCAGGATTTTCTCGAGAAGGCCTATGCGGGCAAAGCGCAAGCCTGGCATGTGCGTATCGACGACAGCCGCCTGGCGCGTGCGTTCGTTACGATTCAAATGACGCCGGACTCCCTGCATCCCGATCCGGCGAAGCTGGAAGGCGATTTGCGCGAAATGTGCCGCAGCTGGGTAGACCGTTTGCGCGACAGCCTTGCTTCGACGCACGGCGAAGCTGCGGCGCTGGCTCTTTTGCGCCGTTATGGCGAAGCCTTCCCGGAAAATTATCATGAAGCGGTGCCTCCGGCCCGCGCGGTTCTCGATATCCGCAATCTGGAACGCATGCGTACAGCGCCGCGCTTTATCGTCGATCTTTACGATATGGGCAACGGACAGATGGGGTTGAAGCTGTTGCAGCCTCATCGGCCTTTGTTGTTGTCGGAGGCTTTGCCTCTGATCGAAAATATGGGCCTCAAGATCGATTATATGGGTGGGCCTTACGAAATCAAACTCAAGGACGGCAGCGCGCCGATTTATATTCACAAATTCGTCGGCCAACCGGCGGCTTCGCTCTGCGCCGATTTTACTGTCATCAAGCCGGCGTTTGAAGAAGCGCTGGAAAAAGTGTGGGGCGGCGAAATCGAAAACGACGCTTTCAACGCGCTGACGCTACGCGTCGGGCTGGGCTGGAATGCGATTGTCGTGCTGCGCGCCTTTGCGCGCTATCTGCGCCAGTTGCGCATTCCCTATAGCCAAGAAGGAATGGCGGCGGCGCTGGTCGCCCATCCTGAAGTTGCCGCGCAAATCTATGCTTTATTTCATGCGCGTCATAATCCCCGGTTGAAGACCGGGCGTGAAGCGGAAATGCGCGCGCTGGAAAAAGATCTTCTGGAAAAACTCGCCACGATCGATGTTCTCGAAGACGACCGCATCATTCGCCGTTACATGAATTTGGTGCAGGCTTCGCTGCGCACCAATTATTTCCAAACCGATGATACGGGCGCGCCCAAACCCTACCTGTCGATTAAATTCGACAGCCGCGCGGTCGAATTCATGCCGCTGCCGAAACCGCTTTATGAAATTTTCGTTTATTGCACGGCGACCGAAGGCGTGCATCTGCGCGGCGGCAAGGTCGCGCGCGGCGGTATTCGCTGGTCGGACAGGCGCGAAGATTTCCGCAGCGAAATCCTCGGCCTGATGAAAGCGCAGATGGTCAAGAACAGCGTCATCGTGCCGGTTGGCTCGAAGGGCGGCTTTATCGTCAAGCGGCCTCCGGCAGAAGCCGACAAGTTCCTCGCCGAAGGCATCGCTTGCTATACGATATTGATGCACGGTTTGCTCGATATCACCGACAACCGCGTGAACGGCAAGATCGTGCCGCCGCCGAACGTTGTGCGGCATGATAATGATGATCCCTATCTGGTCGTCGCGGCTGACAAAGGCACGGCGAAATTTTCCGACATCGCCAATGGCATTTCCCGCGAGTACGGTTTCTGGCTCGACGACGCTTTCGCCTCGGGCGGCTCGGCGGGTTACGATCATAAAGGAATGGCGATCACGGCGCGCGGCGCTTGGGAAGCCATCAAACGCCATTTCCGCGAAATGGGCAAAGACATTCAGACGGTGGATTTCACCTGCATTGGCGTCGGCGACATGTCGGGCGATGTGTTCGGCAACGGCATGCTGTTGTCGAAACACACGCAAATGCTGGGCGCGTTCGATCACCGCCATATTTTCTGCGACCCTAATCCCGATGCGGCGAAAAGTTTTGCCGAACGGCAAAGGCTTTTCGCTTTGCCGCGCAGTAGCTGGAACGATTACGCGCGCCCGCTGATCTCCAAAGGCGGCGGGGTTTTTGCGCGCAACGAGAAGGTGATCAAGATTTCCGCCGAAATGAAAAAAGCCTACGGCGTCACCGCCGATGCGCTGGCGCCTGCCGATCTTATTCAGGCGATGCTCAAGGCGGATGTCGAATTGCTGTATTTCGGGGGCATCGGTACTTATGTCAAAGCCGCCGACGAAACGCATGAAGAAGTCAGCGACCGCGCTAATGAAAGTTTGCGCGTCAATGGCAGTGAAATCCGCGCCAAGGTTATCGGCGAAGGCGCCAATCTCGGCATGACCCAGCGCGGGCGCGTCGAATATGCGCTTGCGGGCGGCAGGCTCAATACCGATGCGATCGACAATTCAGCGGGTGTCGATACGTCCGATCACGAAGTGAATATCAAGATCCTGCTGCGCAAGGCGGTGGATAGAAAGAATCTTACTTTCGCCGCCCGCGACAAATTGCTCGCCAGCATGACCGACGAAGTCGGCCATCTGGTATTGCGCGACAATTATTTGCAGACGCAGGCTTTGACGGTCGCGGAAGCGAAAGCAGCCGATTGCCTGACGGAGCATGTCCGCTGCATGCAGGTTCTGGAAAAAGCGGGGTTGTTGAACAGGGCTGTCGAATATCTGCCCAGCGACGCCGAAATCGCCGAACGGCAACGCGAGGGTAAAGGGCTGATGCGCCCCGAACTCGCGGTGCTGCTGGCCTATGCCAAAATCTGGTTGTACCAGAAAATCCTCGATTCCGATTTGCCCGACGATCCGGCGCTGCAACAGGATGTCGATGCCTATTTCCCCGCAGCGTTACGCAAGAGCTATGCAAAGGATATCGCCCAACATCAGTTGCGCTGTGAAATCGCCGCGACGGTAGTGACAAACGATATCGTCAATCATGCCGGCATCCGCATTATTCTGTCGGTTGCCGATCATGATGTCGAAAGCGTTGTGCGGGCCTATCTTCTGGCACGCGAATCTTTCGCCTTGCCGGAAATCTGGGCGCGTATCGAAGCGCTGGATAACAAAGTCCCCGCCGCAGCCCAAACAGGCATGTTGCTGACGATACGTCCGGCCTTGACGCAGGCGATGCATCATTTTCAGGCCGACCGCGCCGCTCTGGCGCGTCTGGCCCCGAGCATCGAACTGAACCGCAAAGGGCTTGCGCAACTCAGCGAATGGCTGGCGCGTCATCCCGATCCCACGCATGTCGTGGGAACGGATTGGCAAGCCAAGGGCGTCCCCACCGATATAGCGCAGCGCGTCGGGCATTTTCCGACTCTCGTCGCCGCGCTGGAACTGGTCGGCCTCGCCGTCACGCATAAAATGCGGGTCGATGAGCTTGCCGAAGTGTTCTTCGGTCTGGAAAAACGCCTCGAAATGGGCTGGCTCGGCAAACTCGCCACGCAAGCGGCGCAGACGCCGTGGCAACGCGTGGCTATCGCGGGCGCTTTGGCGGAACTGGCATCCAATCACCGCCGCCTGACGGCCCAATTGGCCAATAAAAACGCCAAAGGCAAACGGCAGACGGTCGCCCAATGGGCAGCGGCGCAGGGTGCGAAGCTGGGCGGTTATGACGCGCTGCTCGCCGAATGGCGCGCGGCGGGAACGGTCGATCTGGCGATGCTGATGCTTGCCAATGAAAGGCTAAGTGCGTTATCAGCTTAGGAATGAAGGAATCGGCTGATACAGACGACACACCGCATTATCACGGTCACCGGCAAAGGCTGCGCGAGCGGCTGTTGCAGGCGGGCGCGGATGCTTTGCAGGATTACGAATTGCTGGAAGTCTTGCTGTTTGCCGCGATCCCTCGCCGCGATGTGAAACCGCTGGCCAAGCAGTTATTGTCCGATTTTAAAAGCCTGTGGGCTCTTGTGAATGCTCCCGCTGAAAGGCTGTTGCAATATGGGCTCAGCGAAGGGGCGGTAGCGACCTTGCTGGTTACCGGCGGTATCGCCTTGCGCGCGCAGAAGAAAGCGATTGTCGGCGGCGCGCTTTTGAATAATTGGCAGCGAATGGTCGATTATTGCCGTATGGCAATGGCGCATGAAACAAACGAACAATTCCGTTTGCTGTTTCTCGACCGCAAGAATCATTTGCTCGCCGAAGAGGTTCAGCAGCGCGGCACAATCGACCACACCCCCGTTTATCCGCGTGAAGTGGTCAAGCGGGCGCTGGAAATCGGCGCGGGTGCGATTGTGCTGGCGCATAACCACCCCAGCGGCGACCCCACGCCCAGCAAAGAAGACATTACAATGACTCGCGCCATTGCCGATGCCTGCCGCCCTTTGGGAATCACGGTGCATGACCACATCATCATCGGTCACGGCGAGGTGACCAGCTTCAAGAGTTTGGGGTTGTTGTAGAGAGTTTCGGCGGTTACGATGCCGGGCATAGTTTGAAGGTGGGGAATATATGAAAGACGACATCGCCGCGAGACTGAAAGACCGCGCGACTTGTGTTCTTGGTGCCCAATCCTGGGATCGGTGCGATAAGGACCCGACTGTCCTGTCGGCCATAAAAGATGCGACGCATTTTTTGGAACAAACAGGCGATCAGCTTGGGGATCCGCAGCACATAAGTGGGGGCATGACATCGAATCCGGAAATTATCCTTAGTCTCCAGTGGCGAGTAAGAGACGGGATTAGCGGTGTCCATATTGCCTTTAAGGGAAACGATATATGTGATGTTCGATGTGGTGGGCCACCGTGTCATTATGAAGAATTTCCCGGACTTTCGGTGGCCAAAGCATTGGAACTCGATCTGCCGAGAAGATTTCGACAACTTAGAATTATTACCGGGCTGCTGAACAAAAGCGATCCCGCACCCTAGCGGAAAGGATTCATTGGATCGCGCCCTGTCGAGGCCGTTATAAGCTATTGATTTAAACTTCAGAATCACCAATGATGGGGCCGTCATCATTCGTGGGGAGTTCTCATGCGCCGTTCGTTGGTTATTCTTTCTCTCACTTGCGCCTTTTTGGGAGCCTGTGCATCGACGACCCTGACCCAATTCTGGCGTCCGATCAGCGAGCCGAATTTGTTGATGGAACCCGTTGCCTTGCAGCAAAAACTGGGGTTCGATCTCGGCCAATGCCGTTGCGGTATTTATCCGACGAATGCCACGCATAGCGATATGGTCAATATGCAAGCCGACAAACAGCGCCTCGCCGCGACAGGCGTGACGGTCATGCCGGACGAAGTTACCGGCGATTGCCAGCAGAAGCCCAGCCTCGTCGTTACCGAATGCATGCGTCAGCGCGGATGGGAACCGACTAATTGCTCAGGCCGCACGCCTTTGCCCGAAGGTGGGTCGATGTGCGTTCCTTATAAGTCGCCGGATGACAACACGCCTGAACAATAGGCTCTAATCAAAGGTTTCATTCGGATAGGCTCCCCAGAAATCGGCTTTGCGTAAATAGCCTTTAACGTCGCCGAATTTCGCTTTGCACCAATCCTGCGCACAGGAAACAAGCTGTCCTATCGAGCCCGTTTCCAGATGCGCGACGATAGCGGACGTGTCGTCGCGCCCGTCGCGCAGTTCATGCGTGGCCCCAGTTATGATCGCGCTGCGTTTGCCGGTCAGTTCCGTTTTATTGACCCAGCCTTCGGTTCCTTCGGGGTCGCGCACGCGCCGCCAGATATCGTATTCGGCGACGACTTCGACCGGCAATCCTCGCCGCGCATAAACCCATTCGATAGGATAGCGCGTGCCCGGCCCCGTACGCATATTGACCTCGCCGCTGCGCAGCGCCG
The DNA here is from genome assembly GCA_049697595.1 of Alphaproteobacteria bacterium. Lineage (GTDB taxonomy): Bacteria > Pseudomonadota > Alphaproteobacteria > UBA9219 > UBA9219 > CAIXLI01. The sequence goes on along the minus strand of JBAVWC010000428.1, from coordinate 5,606 downwards.
CAAAGCGCGGCAGCGGCAGATGCGAGCTGTTGTCGATATCCTCGGCAGCAAAGACGGGCGCGGCAACGCATAAAGAAATTATCAAAAGGCTGATTCTCTTCATGGGATCGCCCCGATATCGCCGCGTGCGAGGCCTTCGTGGAAGGTGGCGACAAAATTATCCAAAACCCGGCTTTCGATAGCGTCGCGCAATCCGTGCATCAAATCCTGATAATATTGCATATTATGCGCGGTCAGCAGGATCGGGCCCAGCATTTCCTCGCCACGGAATAAATGATGCAAATAGGCGCGCGAATGCCGCGTGCAGGCGATGCATGCGCATTCCGCATCGAGCGGGCGCGGATCGTCCAAATGGCGCGCATTGCGGATATTGACGGTGCCGCGACGGGTAAAGCCTTGCCCCGTGCGTCCGGACCGCGTCGGCATGACGCAATCGAACATATCGACGCCGCGCAACACCGCGCCGACAATATCATCGGGCCGCCCGACGCCCATAAGATAGCGCGGTTTCTCGGCCTTCAAAGCCGGGATCACGCCGTCCAGCGTCGTGAACATCGCCTCTTGCCCCTCGCCGACCGCAAGGCCGCCGATGCCATAACCGTCGAGGTCGAGCGCCGTTAAGGCCGCCGCCGACTCCAACCGTAGGTCCGGATAAACGCTGCCCTGATTGATGCCGAACAGGGCATAGCCGTCGCGTTTTTGAAACGCCTTCTTGCACCGCTCGGCCCAGCGCATCGACATGCGCATCGACGCCGCCGCCACTTCCGGCGTTGCGGGATGCGGCGTGCATTCGTCGAAACACATTGTGATGTTGCTATCCAGCAAATGCTGAATTTGCATCGACCGTTCAGGCGTCAATTCATGCGCGCTGCCGTCCAGATGCGAACGGAAAGTGACGCCGTTTTCGTTAAGCGTGCGCAATTTCGACAAAGACATGACTTGAAAACCGCCCGAATCCGTCACAATAGGTCCCGGCCAGTCCATAAATTTGTGCAAGCCGCCAAGTGCTGCGACACGTTCGGCTGTCGGGCGCAGCATCAAATGATAGGTGTTGCAGATCGCAAGCTCGGCCCCCGTCGCGCGGACGGCGTCAGGAGTCATTGCCTTGACGGTGGCCGCTGTTGCGGTCGCCATAAAGGCAGGCGTTTCAAACGTGCCGTGCGCGGTTGTGACGCGCCCGCGCCGCGCCGCTTTGTCGGTTCCGAAAATATCGAAAGTGAATTTATTTGTATTTGACATTATCCCCCTGCATCGCGGGCAAGCACATTGACCAAAAAGTCAAAACCCGCCTCCGGATTTTATATCCAAAGGCGGGTTTTAGATAGAAATAAGAAATCAAATGTTTGGCTTGCCGGATACAGGCGCGAATTTAGGTCCGGGCTGAAGCTTACGAACAGGGTTGCCGCCTACGATGCCGTCGCCTTCATCTCTGTCGCACGGCTTTTTTTGCTTGGGCGTGTTGAGCATAGGATAATCCTCCAAATAGGGGAAAGTTGATTTAACTTAAATCTAACCCCCTTGTTTTGTCAATCCGTTCGAGCAAACTGGCATCGCCGTATGAGTAAAACCGATAATCATGCTTGATAGCGTAATCATAGGCCTTGCGCATTACTTCCAATCCCATAAAAGCCGATACCAGCATAAAAAGAGTCGATTGCGGCAAATGGAAATTGGTTAAAAGCGCGTCAATCGCGCGGAAACGATAGCCGGGGGTAATAAAAATCGCCGTATCCTGCGAAAAAGGGTGGACTACGCCTTTTTCGTCTGCGGCGCTTTCGATCACGCGCAAACTGGTGGTGCCGACTGCGATGACGCGCTGTCCTTCGCGATGCGCCTTGTTGATCGCCTCTGCGGTCGCTTGCGATACCTCGCCCCATTCGGCATGCATGATATGGTCTTTGATGTGCTCGGCCTTTACCGGCAGGAAGGTTCCGGCGCCGACATGCAGCGTCACGGTCACGGTGTCGATGCCGTTGGTTTTAAGTTTGGCGAGAAGCTCAGGCGTGAAATGCAACCCTGCGGTGGGGGCGGCAACCGCGCCGTTGCGTGTCGCATAAACGGTTTGATATCGCGCGTTATCGGCTTTCGCCGTTCCCGCTTCGCACTTGATATATGGCGGTAAGGGTGGTTCGCCGTGCTTTTGCAGCAGGGGCAGAAGTGCGTCGTCTACGACATTAAAACGCAAATGCACTTCACCGCTTTCGTGTTTGGCAAGAATGACGGCGGTGAAGTCGGAGGCGAAAATAATCGTGTCGCCGACGCGCAATCTTTTTCCCGGACGCGCAAAGGCGAGCCATTCGGAAGGGGCTTGTTTTTTGTGCAGCAAGACTTCGACTTTGACCGCGCCGCGCATTCCGTAAAGCCGCGCCGGAATCACGCGCGTATCGTTGATAACCAGCAGATCGCCTGCGCGCAGCAAATCAGGCAGGTCATAGATGTGATGATCCTCCATCCCCGTCGGCATGACGCGCAGCAAGCGCGCATGATCGCGCGGCTCGACAGCCGTTTGCGCGATGCGTTCGGCGGGAAGGTCAAAATCGAAATCGGAGGTTTTTAAATCTTGCATAGCGTAAAGCGGCACGAGGATCAGTCGTCGCCACCCTCCAATATTTTACGCGCCAGTTTGATTGTGATTTTTCGTCCTTCGGCCAGTGCGGCGTGGTCAAGACGTTCGACCAGATCGCGGATGCTCGCGGCGTCGCGTGGCATGCGGGGCGCAAGATAAGTCACAACCCCGATATCCAGCACGACTTGCCGGTCGCGGAATTGCTTGACGATCAAAGCTTCCAGCAGCGCGTCGTCGGGTGCGCCGAGTGCAGTCGCCGGAAGCGCGAGTAGCCGCGACCGTAAATCCGGCAAAACAAATCCCGCCTGTCCCGCGCCCTGCGTCATCGTCAGTAGCAAAGAACCGTTGGCGGTTTTCAGGTGATTGTAAAGATGAAACAGGTTTTCTTCGGCGGCGGCGTTTCCGGCCAGCAGGCCAGCATCGTCAATGGCTATACAGTTTGTCGAGGCGGTGAGGGCGGTTGAATCTTGCGCAACCAAATCAGCTACCGTGACAAATCTGCCGCCGCTTTTAGCCAGCCACAGATTAAGCAAATGCGTTTTGCCGCTGCCCGAAAGCCCTGTCAGGATCAGCCCGTGCGCGGGCCAATCCGGCCATTTCTCGATCCACGCGGCGGCCTCACGATTGCTGGGCGTCACCAGAAAATCATCCGCGCCCATCGCCGCATCGTGGGGCAAAGGGAGTGGGATCTGTCTCATTATATAGGGGACTCCATGAATTTATTCTTTGTTGTTTTTGAAAAATTCATGGAGCCTTCGGCGGCATAAGCCGCCGCCTCGCCAGTCGGCTCGGATGCCAACGGCTCTTGATATGAAGGGGTTTTATGAGCCGTCGGCATTATTTATATATCGCGCTACGCTTGTATTCGCGCACGGCAAAGCGCACCAGAACGCCGATCACGGCGGCGGTCGGCACGGCGATCAGCACGCCGGTAAAGCCCATAAGCTTAACGCCCGCGATCAAGGCGAATAAAACCCATATCGGGTGCAGCCCGACGCGCTTGCCGACAAAACGCGGCGTCAGGATATAGGCTTCAAGAAAATGTCCGACCGCAAACACGCCGACAACCAAACCGATGCGCAGCCAATCGCCGTCGAACTGTACAGCCGCCAGAATAACGCTGGTAAGCCAGCCAAAAACGGTGCCGACATAAGGCACGATCGTCAACACACCCGCGATAATACCGACGGTGGCGCCGTATTTCAGCCCGTTTGCCGCAAGGCCGGTGCTGTAAATGACGCCTAAAATCAAACAGACCATCGCTTGCCCGCGCACAAAGCCGGACAAGGTTTCGTCGATAGCTTTCATCTGTTCGCGGATCACGGCGTAATGGCGGCGTGGAATTAATTGATCGACGACTTTCGTCAGCTTGTGCCAATCGCGCAGAACATGGAACGCCGTTACGGGGGTCAGGATCGACAGGGCCACGGCATCGATAAAGGCAAAGCCGCCGCTGACGATATTCTTGACCGTCTGGCTGACCCAGCCCATCGCGTCGCCGCTTGATTGCGTCGCCGCATCGCGGATTTTCTCGACATCTGCGGGAGAAAAACGCGCCAGCCAGTCTTGCGCCCAAGGCAGATAACTCTGGCGAATGGCGGCGATATATTCGGGTAGCGCGTTGATCAAAGCGCCGATCTGGTGGTTCAGCATCGGCGAGATCAAAAGGATCATCGCGACGACGACAAAAAGAAAACCGGATAAAACGATCAAAGCCCCCGCCCAGCGCGGCACTTTTCTTTTTTCCAGGGCCGTAACGGCGGGCTCAAGGAAATAGGCAATCGCCAGACCCGCCAGAAACGGCAGCAATACCGGCTTGAACAGCCACAAAACGGCGATAAACGCCGCCAGAATCAGCAGCCAGAAACGCAACGCGGCATTAGGGGAGGTGGGCATGGAGTGTCCTTGAAAGATACGAGAGCGACAGATTACCCGTTTTCACGCAAAAATCGAGGTTTAAGAATTTAGCCAGCGCCGCATGAGTGCATTCACCGCTTCGGGCTGTTCCAGCGGCGATAAATGCCCGCATTTTTCGATGATTTCGAGGCGCGAGCCGGGGATGCCGTCCGCGATTTCCTGCGATAGGGCAAGAGGCAGCGTCGCATCCTCCCTGCCGCAAACGATGACGGTGGGGCAAGATATGGCGGGCAAGAAGGGGCGGCTGTCGATACGGTTCAGCGTCGCAGTCTGCTGATTGACGAAGGCCTCGCGCCCGACGCGCTCGGTCATTCTCGTAATAGTGTCGGTCAAGGTTTTGTCGCCGAGGCGGGTGGGGTGAATCAAACGCGCCAGCAAGCGCGGCGTCACGCCCTTGAATTGCCCGGTATAGGCAAGCGCCGATAACAGGCGGCGTTGTTCCTGCTGGGCAGGCGTATCGGCGCGCGCCGAGCTGTCGAAAATCGCCAGTTTCAGGACGCGGCCCGGCGCCTGCCGCATGATCTCCAGCGACACATAACCGCCCATCGACAGACCCGCGAGCGCGAATTGGGGGGGTGCGTTTGCCAGAACATCGTTGGCGATTGTGGCGATATGGTTGTGTTTCGTGATGTTGGTGACCGCGCAATCGGCTATATTTTTCAGATGGTTAATCTGATTTTGCCACACAGCGGCATCGCACAGCATGCCGGGGATCAGAAGCAAAGGGATGGGGTTCGGCATGATCGACGCGGCTTTGATTGCATTAGGGTAGGTGTTTCTGCTACAAGCTGCCACGCGCGTGGTCGTTTGCTGTCGCCTTGATAGCAAACGTGAATCACCCGCGTCACCAAAAAATTATAAACAAGCGAGATCAGACAGCACGTGACCACATTTGCCGATTTAGGGCTGAGCGAAGACATTCTCAAAGCAATTCAGGATGTCGGTTATACGACCCCAACCCCCATTCAAGAACAAGCCATTCCTCATGTGCTGATGATGCGCGACCTTTTGGGCGTGGCGCAAACGGGCACGGGTAAAACGGCGGGCTTTGTTTTGCCGATGCTGGAAATTCTCGGCGCGGGCCGCGCGCGGGCGCGCATGCCGCGTTCGCTTATTCTGGAGC
>JBAVWC010000427.1:0-1543 GCA_049697595.1 Alphaproteobacteria bacterium | reverse complement strand
GGACGAGATGCATACGTTGAAAAGCCCACCGCCCACAATATGAAGGATGCGCGCGCCTTTCGCGCCGCCGTGCACAGGTCGGACAAGATTGTGCAGATCGGAACGCAGCGACGGTCGACGCCAAAATATATGAAGGCCGCTGAATACATCAAGTCCGGCGCATTTGGCGACATTGTGATGGTTGAGATGACCTGGAATGTAAATCAGCCCGGCCGCTGGCGCCGTCCTAAAGATGTTCCGCTGCTCAAAGAAGAGGACACGGATTGGAAGCGCTATCTGCTGAACTATCCGATGGTTCCTTTCGATGCCCGCAAGTATCTTGAGTTCCGTCTCTTCTGGCCTTACTCGTCCGGTATTCCCGATCAATGGCTTGTGCACCAGATCGACACTGTTCATTGGTTCACCGGCCTGCCGCATCCCCGCAGCGTCGTCGCCAACGGCGGCATTTATCTATGGAAGGACGGTCGCCAGAATTGGGACACAATGACCGCCGTCTTCGATTACGGTCCGCTCGACGACCTCAGCAAAGGCTTCCAGGTTCAGTATTCCTCGCGCTTTACCAACTCAGCCGGCGGCGTCAAGGAGCTCTATTACTCGAACGGCGGCATGATCGATATGGACAAAGGCGTAGTCACGAACACCGGCGGTCTCAGCGCGCGCTCCGCTGCCGAAATGGGCATGCAAGCCAACTTGCTGAATGGCTTTTCTCTCGCTGATAATGCAGCTTCTGTCTCTACCGATGCTGACACTCATGGCGATCCGGAGACGGCGGCCAACATGCGCAATTGGATGGAGTGTGTTCGCTCCCGCAAAACGCCTAACGCATCGATTGAAGCCGGCTACAGCCACTCCATCGCCCTTTGCATGAACGTGGCCGCCATTCAGACCGGCGAGAAAGTCACCTTCGACGAGAAGACTCAGCAGGTGATGGCGGGAGGCAAGGTCTATGCGTAGCCTGATTGCGCTGGCCGCAGCATTGACATTTTCGGCCGGTGCTTTCGCAGCTTCATCCAAGGGCGTTCAGGTGGTGCCCGACGAAGCCCATCGGCGCGTCGACATCACCATCGACGGCGCGCCCTTTACGTCCTATATCTGGCCGACGACGCTCAAAAAGCCTACGCTCTTTCCGCTTATTGATGATGAAGGCGTCACCGTAACGCGCGGCTATCCGCTGAGCCCGCTTCCCGGCGAACGGATCTATCATCCGCATCACGCCGGCCTTTGGTTTAACTACGGCAACGCCAACGGTTTTGATTTCTGGAATAACTCCGACGCCATCAAGCCTGAAAATCGCGCCAAGATGGGCACCATTTTGCACACCAGGATCGTATCGGCGAAGAGCGGCGCTAACGCCGGCGAGTTAGTCGTTGAATCGGCTTGGATCGCGGGAGACGGCAAGCAGATTCTTGCGCAGACTACGCACTATATCTTCAGCCGCCGCGATCATGCGCGAGTGATCGATCAGGTCATAACTCTCAAGGCGCTCGACAAGGTTGTTTTCAACGACGACAAAGAAGGCGTTCTCGGAATGAGAGTCGCGCGC
>JBAVWC010000426.1:0-4868 GCA_049697595.1 Alphaproteobacteria bacterium | reverse complement strand
TTGGCGTGCCGTACAGGACAAATCAGAGTACTGGCAAATCCAGCTAAAAATTGAGCCTCCTCGTCCAGCCGGGGTACTGAGATGCTCAAAAAACCCCAAGAAATCAGCCTTATAAAATAGAGCGGTGCGATCAGGCTTAAAGTTTGGTAAAAATCATGGCGGGGATTCGCTCCTTGACTTAACTACGGATAACCAGTACATTATGAATCTGAAGTTTGAATGGGATAAGACCAAGGCAAAAGATAATTACGCTAAGCATGGCGTCAGTTTTGACTTGGCTAAAAAAGTGTTCAAAGACCCATTTGCCGTTGAGTTTCTTGATGATCGGGAAGATTACGGCGAAGAGCGTTTTGTGATTTTAGGTATGGCTGACGGCCATATTTTCTATGTAGCCTATACCGAGAGAAATGAGACTATCAGAATTATATCAGCCCGGAGGGCGACGAAACATGAGCAAGAAACTTACAGCCAGTAAAACCCACAAGGGGTTGCGCCCCATGACGCAACGCGCCATAGACCGCGCCGCGCTTGCTGATCCCGATGCACGCCCCCTGACGCGCACCGACCTTAAGCGTATGCCTCGGACGCCTCAGACAAAGGTTATACGCCGCGCTCTAGGCGTAACGCAGGAGGAGTTTGCTGCTCGATATCATATCCCCCTCGGTACGTTGCGGGATTGGGAACAGGGCCGCACTACGCCAGATCAGCCAACACGGGCCTACCTGACAGTTATCGCCCACAATCCAGAAGACGTACAGCAAGCATTGGAGCGGTGATAGATAACGCGGCGCATTCATATCCTCGGATATTGATAATGAAAAAGAGGGTATTTTGACGGTTGTAAGGAGATATATGGCGGCTTCGGTACCGCGTTTTCTTCGCCAAGCGCGTGTTGGTTATCTGCCTTCGACATGCGTGATTGGCAGCCGCCTTCTCAAGGGTGACGGCGGTGTAAATCTCTATTACGATATCATCATGCTGCCGGAGCCGGAATTTGTGCGCATGAAATCAAATATCGGACTTCAGCATGTAATCGCGCCGGGGCCAAAGATGGGGCCAACATTTAGCCCCATGTTCGTTCTCAAAGATACTAAACATGTCACCGTTCCTGCGGATGAGCTTGACCCTGTGAATTATGCCAAAAGCCATTTCATGATTGCATTTGGACTTATGACGCCAGATAGCCCGCAAGGCTCGGTAAGCTAAAATGACAATAATTCCTCCACATGAATTTATCACCCCTCGGCTGCGATTGAAGGCGGGTGTGGCTGTGGATGCAGAAACTCTGTTCAAAAATTATACTGGCAGCGAGAGCGCTTCTACCTATTTACAGCGGAAGCCGCATCCATCGGTCGCTGATACTCGATTGATGCTAGAAACTTGGGGGCAGAAGTCTTGGGATACTGATGGCCGTTTTGCTTGGATAATTTCGGAAGATAAAAATGGCGAATCAATAAGCCTCATTTTGTTGGTAATAAGTAATCACAGCGCAGAAATTCATTTTGGGATCGCACCTCATTTATGGGGGCGCGGTTTAACAACTGAAGCTGTGCAAGCTGTACGGGAAGTTTTGTCACGTTTTCTTCTCACGTTCATCCCACCCATACTCGCCATAAGGCTGCTTATTAAGCGTCTGCATTATTCCTTGGCGAATATGTCCCATCATATTTTCGGGCAGCTGATCGACGGGAAAGAATTTCAATTCAACACAATATTCTGGTTCTGCATTTCTGATTTCATTTTGCCATTGGTCGCAAGTATAGAAGAAATTGATGTATTCGCGGTTAGGTTCGCGCGAATGCATAACGCAAGCAAAGTGTAAATCTTCAGGGGCGATCACAATTCCTGCTTCCTCATACGCTTCCCGTATCATGGCGTCCGATGCCCGTTCATTGCCGTCGATCATGCCACCAACAAGACAATATAAACCATCAGCATAACCCGTTCCCTGACGAAGCTGTAAAAGAATGTCATCCCCGCGCTTTAGGACAAGGGCGGCGCTGGCTGGGAATCCAAAGCATTTATCATCAGCGGGTTCCATAAGGTTTTGTCCTGTCCCCGGCAATAACAAGTTAAAGTTATTCCCATCTTAAATGTTGGGGCTGAATCTGTGCAGATGCTGAGTGACGGGCTGATCGCGTGGGAGCAGAATATCCTGCGCTTGTTGATGGATCTACCCAATGGATATTCTTCTTTGCCCATGCGTATATGCTCTGGGGGGTGATTTTTCCGTCTTGGGCCAGTTCTGATTTCCAGTGGTTAAAAATCTTATCGTTAGGCGTACGCATGGCGTCACTCATGCTGTGCCCGGCATCAAGATAGCTTGCGACAATTGCGTGACCGAGCGGGTAGCCGCCAAAAGCTTCGTTTGGTTTATCTCCCTCGGCCTGCATGCCAAAAAGCCAATAGTTGTAGGCTTTGCCCGCATCGTCTCTTGGTGTATTGAGCGCGGGCAACACCTTCTCGATATAGGCGGCAAAAGCTTCCACGCTTGAGGGTCTATTGTAATCGGCTGGCGGAAATCCTGCGAGAATTTCGGCTTTAAGGGCAAACCCTTCCGAAATGATAGAATCTCCAACTGTGTTAACGGGAATGCCGAGATGGTTTGCACGCATAATATGGTTACATTCATGCGGGATCAGGCGCTTCAGGGTTTCCTGAAACTTTGGTGTGGAGATTTTATCGGGATTAACAGCAAGTTGGATAACGTGATTCCCTGCTTGGATGCCGATGCCAATATCAGGCTCAGGACGCGGGGTGCGCTGAAAAATCTCTAGCCTAATTTTATCAGGAGACATTTCTTGTTCATGGGCTTTTTCGAAACCCGCGACCAGACAATCCTTCAAAATTTCTGTCTGCGTTGGGGTTAGGCGTTCCAGCTTCAGAGCTCCGGGTTTCATACGAGGCTCAGGTTCAGGCAATGCAACGGCAACTTCCGGCGCAATCCGAAACACCTCGGCTGTAACCAAAGGTGGTGCCTTCATTTGCGAGAAATCGCGGTTATAGGAACGTTGTTTCATAAATCAATCCCTTGTCGCGTAAAATAGGGCAAAACGTTCTGTAAAAAACTACATTCGATTCATAGTGATACAGGGTATATATCATCAATATAAACAAACCTGATAAATAAATACCTAAACTTAGCCCACCCCATCAAGTTATTTGGCTCAATTTTCACCCCAAAGGTTGCGGACGCGTCTTCGTCTTGGTTAAGATTATTTAACCATACACAGAGTGTGTGCACGACCTCTGCATGAGCGCAATACGCTGACGATTCGGAATCGAGGGCGCTTTCCGCCCTCATTTTGGTTAACGACAGGCTGTTTCCCGGCAGCCGGGTCGTTTAAACGTACCCGGTTTTTTCGTGCGGCAGAAATTTGATAGACTAGATTTGCTCGGACACGATTTTTTCTATGATAACTGGTGCAAGATTTTTACGGCGCAGAATTTTTTTCTGGAAAATCCAGCACTAGTTTTTCGCACAGTGTAATATTTATCGTCGCAAGACGCACAACACTTCGCGCCAACATCTTTCTCATGTTTTACACAAAACATCACAGGCTGAAAACTGTATCACATCTTGTGCTACAGTCGCCGGAGGTGGTCAGACCGCTTGAAAATTCGGGAGAAAGGCGCACTTAAGCATTACTTCGTAATGCAGCGCGGGCGAATGCTTAAGCACTCGTCATGCGCCCTCCGGCGCAGAAGAACCCGAAACCCAGATAAGAATTTTTGCCACGCCGCAAGCGCGTCGTGTTGAGGGCGGCCATACATGCGCCGGGGCGCGATGCCCTCGTGCCGCAAGCGGCACAGATGCTCGGCGTGGAGGTGGGCGGTGAGGTGATTTCTAAAATTTCGACATGATGGACGTTAATGGACGATACCTATTCCCGATTGCTCCGATAAAAAGGCTTCTGAAAAAATATTTTTCAAAATATTTTCCGGTTCGTCTTGATCCAAAGAGATACACAGAGGGTCGTTACGGTACAGCGACTTCCATTTCCACCCTTTGTTTGCAAGGGTTTTTCTTATCTTCTTGGTAATAATCTAGCGGTACTTTATCTGCAAGGCGCGTTTGTTCTTGAACATTGTGAATAGGTTTTTTTGAAGCAGAAACATTTTTCTGAAAGGAGGACGTATGGCAATATTTCATTTAGCACATGGTTTTCTTAAGCGCGGTAGCGGCGCGAGCAGCGTTGCAAAGGCCGCGTATAATTCAGGTCAGAAGATCGAGGACAACAAAGGCTCGACGCAATTCTCGGATTATACGCGCAAGGGCGGCGTGTTGTATGATGAGATTTGTTTGCCCTCCGGTTCGCCTCAATGGGCAGACGATCGCGGCGAGTTATGGCGTCGGCTCGAAGCGCGGGAGGATAAATCCACCCGCCGCGCCGATGCGATACTGGGGCATAACATCGACGTAGCATTACCCCATGAACTGACGCTCGAACAAAACATATTCCTGATGAAGGATTTTGTTAGAGAACAGTTTGCCCGCCACGGCTATGCTGTGGATTGGTCAATCCACGCTCCCGATCCGCGCGGCGATGATCGAAACTTTCACGGTCACATCCTTGTGCCGCTTCGCAAGATCGAGGGCGAAAGCTTCGGCAAGAAGGACAGGTATACCAAGCAGCAATTGAGTCAAAAGATAACAGGGTTGCGAAAATCATGGGCGGCGCTGACCAATCGTCACCTGAAACGCTACGGGCATACTGCCCGAATTGATGAAAGGTCGTTGCGGGCGCAGGGCATCAAACGCGCCCCGACACGGCACCAAGGCGTGAGGCCAAAGGTCAAGGGTTCGTCATTTAATGGCACCCGCTCGATTTATCCGCGCAGCCCCGTGGTCAAGACAACCAAGACCA
>JBAVWC010000425.1:0-3127 GCA_049697595.1 Alphaproteobacteria bacterium | reverse complement strand
GTTCCAGCCAGCGGCGATGTTCGGCGAAGGCATCAAAACGGCGGGATGAGGGGGTCGAAGCATTGTTTTTCTTAGTCATAATCGTCTTTACCATGTTTGATTAAATGAGAAACGGGCGTCCATTCTTGGGTGTGTTTCTTTACCAATCCGTTAAAATTAGCATTTGGTTGCATGTTGTTCCGTGATAAACAGCTTGTATGACAAATACAGCCCTTAAACTGAATATCATGAGCGACAATGAAATCCTGAAGGCGGGAGCGCAAGTTCTGCATGCCGAAGGCGATGCGTTGAAAATTTTGGCCGAAACGCTGGGCGAAAACTTCGTCAAAGCGACCCAAACAATTTTGGCGTGCAAGGGGCGCGTGATCGTCACCGGCGTCGGCAAAAGCGGGCATATCGCGCGGAAAATCGCCGCGACTCTGGCCTCGACCGGTACTCCGGCACATTTCGTGCATTCGGGCGAGGCTAGCCACGGCGATCTGGGCATGATCGTGCCGGAAGATGTTGTGGTTGCCTTGTCCAATTCCGGCGAAGTTTCCGAACTGACCGATCTGATTCACTACACGCGGCGTTTTTCGATTCCCCTGATCGCCATTACCAGCCGCGCGCAAAGTGCGTTGGGGAGCGCCGCCGATGTCACGGTACTGTTGCCCGCCGTTGCCGAAGTTTGCCCGATGGGATTGGCGCCGACGACTTCGACGACGATGATGCTGGCTCTGGGCGATGCTTTGGCGGTCGCGGTAATGGAAGGCAAAGGCTTCACGGCGGAAGATTTCCGCAATTTTCATCCCGGCGGCAAATTGGGGCGCACCTTGCTGCGCGTGCAGGAAGTGATGCGCAAGGATTCGGATATACCGCTCGTCGCGGAAAATGACATAATGGCGCAAGTACTGGTTGTGATGACGCATAAAAGCCTGGGCTGCGCCGGGGTTGTCGATGTGTCAGGCAAACTGATCGGCATGATTACCGACGGCGATTTGCGCCGCCATATGGACAATGATTTGACCAAACGCACAGCGACGGAAGTGATGACCAAATCGCCCAACACCGTACCGCCAAACATTCTCGCCGCCGAAGCGGTCAAAATCATGAACGAAAAAAAACGCACGCAGATGTTTGTGGTCGAAGGCGGCAAGCCGGTCGGCATCCTGCATATTCATGATTTGCTGCGCGCGGGGATTGCTTAAACTTTCCATGTCTCTGAAAACCTATCACATCGCGCCTCTTTCCAATGCCGCTCCTGACAGCGTCGTTCTTTTCCTGCATGGGCTGGGTGATAGCGGGTCGGGGGGATTGCTGGAGATCGGGCGGATCTGGCAACGGGTTTTGCCGAACACCGAATTTCTGTGCCCCGACGCGCCTTTTGCCTTCGATATGGCCCCTCCGGATTTCGGCGGGCGGCAGTGGTTTTCGCTGCGCGAATTTACCAAGCAATCGGTCGAGGAAGGCGTAAAAGCCGCCGCGCCGATTTTGAATGCCTATATCGACGAAATACTCGCGGCTCGCCATTTGACGCCCAAGCGGCTGGCGCTGGTCGGATTTTCGCAGGGCACGATGATGGCGCTGGATGTCGCCTTGCGCCGCCCCGAGCCTGTTGCCGCTGTTATCGGCTATTCCGGGATGCTGGCGAGTGGAGCAGTCGCAGAAGTGGGACAACATCCTTTTCCGCCCGTTCTTTTGGTTCACGGCACGGCGGATGAGGTCGTTCCCTTTGTCGCAATGGCGGAATCGGAACGCATGCTGAAAGCCTCGGGGCTTAACGTCAGAACCCTTGCCTGTCCGGGTTTGGCCCACAGTATCGATGATGCCGGAATCGCCACGGGTATGGCGTTTTTGCAGCAAAATCTTCAATAAATCATACCCTTATAAACCTCAGCCCAAACGCTCTGGACAATTAACCAGTCCTTCACCAGAATATGGTTAAATAAGTCTTGATTCGAGGACTCTGTTGAGCCCTGGGAGAGGAGAACGCGGTGCTAGCGTCACTGGAGAGATGTCCCGCTCTTGTTCTTAATGCGGATTACCGCCCGTTAAGCTATTTCCCGCTTTCCTTGTGGTCGTGGCAGGATACTGTCAAAGCCGTTTTTCTGGAGCGCGTTGATATTCTTTCCGAATATGACCGTTTCGTGCATTCCCCCAGTTTTGAAATGCGGCTGCCCAGCGTGATCGCGCTGCGCGAGTACGTGGCACCTTCGCGCTTTCCCGCCTTTACCCGGTTCAATGTTTTCCTGCGCGATAGTTTCCGCTGCCAATATTGCGATTTGCGCAGGCCGACGCCGGAATTGACGTTCGATCATGTCGTGCCGCGCTCCAAGGGCGGCCATACAACTTGGGAGAATGTCGTAACGGCATGCGGCACCTGCAATACGCGCAAGGGCAATCAGTTGCCTCACCAATGCGGCATGCACCCCCACCGCGCGCCGTGGCGTCCGCAAACGACGGAATTGCAGGAAAATGGCCGCGCCTTCCCGCCCAATTACCTGCATGATAGCTGGCGCGACTATCTTTATTGGGATAGCGAGTTGGAACAGGGCTAGGAAGAATCGCCCTTTTGCCCGCACGTCTCCACACACCAATCCCTTTATAAGTTTGATTTAATTTCTGGCATGCCCTTTGCTTATAAGGCAGCAGGAGTTATCAATGGTCGAAATCAGCGCCGTATCGTCAGCAACTACGAATTTAACCACGGGCGGAGCTGCGCCTGAGGATAAAGTCGATCTTAGCTTTTCGATTTACCCCGGCAAAAACGGCGCGGCCGATGCCGGAACGGCGACGATGAGTTTCAGCGATTTCCTCGATATGATTAATCCGCTGCAACATATTCCCGTCGTGAGCGCGATTTACCGCGCCGCGACTAACGACACGATCAGCCCTGTTGCGCGTATTGCCGGAGATGTTTTGTATGGCGGCCTGATGGGCGTGGCCTCTGCCGGGCTTGGCGCGTTGAGCGCTATCGGCGACGAAGTCCTGACCGCCGCCAATGGCGGCAAGTCGGTAGAGTCGGATGTTATGGCTTCATTGTTCGGCGGGGATAAGAGCGACGACACACAGCTTGCTTCCGCCGATCCCTCTGGCGCGCCGAGCCCGGCGGCAGCGCCTCAGATTCAGGTGGCCTCGCTGCAAACAC
>JBAVWC010000424.1:0-15516 GCA_049697595.1 Alphaproteobacteria bacterium | reverse complement strand
CCCGCGACGCGCTGGGAATGTTCCCGGAACATCCGGTGAAACAGGCGTTACTGGATATCGTGGATTTCACGATTGATCGGGAATTTTGAAAGAGAGGGAAGATAGGGAATGTTAGGGGCAGAAAGGGGAAGATTTTTTCTCTCTTTTCTCCATAACTTTCCCTATCTTCCCCTGCTTTTCCCTATCTTACCCTCGTCAATTGCAGGAAAATATCTTCGAGGTTTGTTTCCTCTGTCGTCAGATCGACGATTGACAATCCGTTCATTTGCACGAGACGCAGCAACGATTCTACCGCTGCCTGGCTGGGGCGATAGGCGACGCTGAGCCGCCTTTCGTCCAGTTTTTCCCATCCCTGATCGCGCATATTTTTCGGCATGTCGCCGATATCGCGGTCGACGATAAGGGTCAGGCGTTTGTTATCGATACGATGCAGCAAATCATTTGTCGTTTCATTCACGATCAACTCGCCGTGATTGATGATGGCGATACGGTCGCAAAGTTCCTGCGCTTCTTCCAGATAATGCGTCGTCAGCAACACCGTCACGCCGCCCGCATTCAGTTTGCGCACATAGGCCCACAGCGATTGCCGCAATTCGACATCGACGCCCGCCGTCGGCTCGTCCAGCACCAAAACAGGCGGCGTATGCACCAAAGATTTGGCGACCATCAGGCGACGGCGCATGCCGCCCGATAAAGTACGGGCGTAGGAATTCGCTTTGTCCGTCAGCCCGACAGCCTCCAGCAATTCATCGGTGCGGCGCTCGCGTTTCGGCACGCCGTATAGCCCGGCTTGCAGTTCCATGAGTTCGCGCGGCGTGAAAAAGGCGTCGAGATTTAATTCCTGCGGCACCACGCCGATAGCAGAGCGCGCCATGCGCGATTGTTCTTCGGTGTCATACCCCCAAATTTTCGCCGTGCCCGATGTTTTGACCACAAGGCCCGCGAGGATATTAATGAGCGTCGATTTCCCCGCGCCGTTCGGCCCCAAAAGGCCGAAAATGCTGCCGCGCGGGATTTGCAGATTGATGCCTTTGAGCGCCTGTTTCCCCGGACGGCCCTTATGGCCGTGATAGATTTTGACGAGATCGGCAATCTCGACTGCGAATGCGGGGGCTTCGGCGGTTTCTTCCGTATGTATCGACATCATAGGCCTGTGGGTGAGGGTGTTTGCACTATAACGACCTCCCTTGCCAAAAGAAAGCGGAAGGGCTTTCCTTTGAAGCGCTCGCGGGATAGAATGAGGCGGTGTTTTTGCAAGGTTTATCATGCTCGCTTCCCAGAAAACGACCGACATTCTGATCTCGACCGCCAAAATCGCCTGCGACGGCGACGAGGATTCAGGGCATCCGCGCGTATTTCTGACCGTCAATGCCCAAGGCTTCGTCGATTGCCCTTACTGCGGCAGGCATTATGTGTTGAAAGAGGGTGTTTCCGGCACAGAAGAACATTAGCATATCGTTAGGGTGTGAAGCGTAACGTCATCGATCTGTCCTTTCCCATTCCGGAGTAGCATGAGTAATCAGCCAAGATTCGACGCTTCTGCAGGTATCGCGATCGGCCCTATCTTATTCGTGCTTGCTCTTTTGGCGATCCTGGCTGCCGTTATGGCGGCGGGAAATGGCGATTTTCAGGTAGCAGCCGGGGCTGACCGCATCACCGCCGATACCGTCGCTCAGGCTAATGTCATCCGCAACACGATCAATGAATGCAATCTGCAATATACGCTGTCGGTATCGACGGGTTCCATTAACCCGACCACCGACCCTTATCCGTTATCGAACACATCGACCGGAACGCTTGTTTCCGCGTTGGTTTGCGACCCGACGGGCACCGGATCGCTGTGGGGCGCTATTTTGCTTCCGCCGCCGACGATGGGGTTCAATGCCTGGATGTATATCGATTCGTCGGGCAATGGGGGCGGGCGTTGCATATGGTCGTCGCCTTCGACCAGCAACCCGTCAAGCAACTCGCAGGTCACCACCGGCCTGACCCGCGCCGCGACCAAATTCAACAGTTCGACCGCCTATAGCGCTTCGACCGAGGTTATCTATAATCCCGCCAGCGCGTCGCAGAAATTCATCGTCTGGATTACGCAACCGACGGGAACGGCCAACAGCAATTGTCTGCCATAAGCAAGGATTTCGATGTTCTCGCTTTTCGATACGATCAGGGACGGTCTGATTAATATAGCTCCCGGCATGCCGCCAAATTGCTGGGGCATCACGGCATGCATTCTTATTATTCTGATGACTGCTGCCCTCGTCGATATCTTTACCGGCCTTGTTCCCGACATTCTGATTGTCATCGGCCTGCTGACCGTAACCGGCGCGCAGGGCGCATTCGCATCGTGGGATATTGCCGCGCATCATCTGGCGCAAGCCATTGCGGCGGGCGCGTTGATCTGGGTCGTCAATTATATCTGGTATCGCCTGTTCAAGCGCGACGCGCTGGGCATGGGCGATGCGAAATGGACGATGCTGGCGGTGGATTGTTTCGGCGTTTTGCCCGCCTTGTTCGCGTGGGGGCTGGGGGCCATTCTTGCGGTTGCTTTTATCGCGACGATGCATCTCGCGCGCCGCAAAATCGCCCGCGTTACTTTTGTGCCTTTTTTATTCGTCGGACTTTGTTTCGGCCTTCACTGGATTTCCATCTATCATCTGGGCACGCTTTTTAGCGACAGGATATGATCGCTCTTAGCAAGCCGCAGCATTAACAGCCAATCCGCCTTGCGATGTTTCCTTGTATTTCGACTGCATATCGAAACCCGTCTGGCGCATCGTTTCGATGACCTGATCGAGGCTGATGCGGTGCGTACCGTCGCCGTGCAGCGCGAGCGACGCGGCGTTGATCGCCTTGACCGCACCGAACGCGTTGCGCTCGATACAGGGGATTTGCACCAGCCCGCCGACAGGATCGCATGTCATGCCCAAATGATGTTCCATTGCGATCTCGGCGGCGTTTTCCACTTGCGCATTGGTGCCGCCCAACGCCGCGGCAAGACCTGCGGCGGCCATCGAAGCGGCGGAACCGACTTCTCCCTGACACCCGACTTCGGCGCCGGAAATAGACGAGCTATATTTGATGATCGCGCCGATCATCGCCGATACGAGGAAGAAAATCCGCACGCCCTCTTTGTTCGCGCCCGGACAGAAATCGAGATAATAGCGCAAGACTGCAGGAACTATTCCCGCCGCGCCATTGGTCGGCGCTGTAACAATGCGGCCACCGACAGCATTTTCCTCGTTCACCGCAATGGCGAAAGCCGAGACATAATCCATATGCCAATTCGGCATGCGGCTATTCTTGATCGTCTCCGCTTCCAGTTTTTCAAAAAGCCCCTTCGCGCGGCGCTTGACTTTGAGGCCTCCGGGCAATTCGCCGTCTTGGCTCAGGCCGCGCGTGATGCAAGCGAGCATCGTTTGAGAAAATTTGTCGATCAACGCGACTGTTTCCGCATGCGGGCGGCGCGCATCTTCGTTCGCGAACGCTATTTCGGCAAAGCTGGCTTTGTGCGCCTCGCCCATTGCCATAAGTTCCGTCGCGTTATGAAACGGATAGGGCAATGTGAGAGCGGCATCGACTGATATCTCTTCTCCCTCGCGGCAGACGAAGCCGCCGCCGATTGAAAACCAGACTTCGTTAGCGAGGAGATTTTGGGCGGCATCAAATGCTTCGAAACGCATTGCGTTGGAATGTTGAGGGAAGGTTTCTTTGGTATTGAAAATAACATCGGTCGCGGGATCAAAAGCGATGACGCGGTTGCCCGGAAGCGTCATCTTTTTCTCGGCCTTGATCGATTGAAATATCTTTTCGGCGTAATCAGGTTCGATATTGTCCGGCGTTTCGCCCGCCAGCCCCAGCATCATCGCCTTGTCGGTTCCGTGCCCGCGCCCTGTCCAGGCGAGCGAGCCGTAAGCCGTCGCGCGCAACCGCGCCACAGCTTGCATAACAGCACTGTGCCGTTGCAAAAAAAGATTGGCCGCTTTCATCGGGCCGATTGTGTGGGAAGAAGACGGCCCGATCCCGACCTTGTACATCTCGGCAAGTCCGGCGAGCGGCGCGCCGCTACTTTTATCCGTATGCGGGAGAGCTGTCATTTATATTCCTCTCGAGGAATTCCTGCATAAAATATGCGCCCTAAGCTTGCGGATGTCAAAATCGCGGCATACCGCATCGCACTATTTTTGCGGCCCCGGCAAATAAGGCACTAACGATCTGACGCATTTCGCGATCTGCTTGAGCCTCTGCCGTTCCGGGAGAGTGTCTTCCTGTAGATTTCTTGCGAATATGTCCGTCGCCGCTTTCCATGTCTGCGTTATGGCATAGCTCCGCGCTGCCTTGGCAACAGCGGCTTTATCGTTTTGAACCATATCCATAAGTTCAAGAATGGCTTTCCCTAAATCATTGTTGAGGCGGGCAAAGGCGCGGCATTCGTCTTTCTCGGGATTTTCGCCGATCGCCGGCACAGGATATTTGCCGAGAACATCAATCGGGCCCGGAACCGGATAAGCCGCAACCGGCACGCCGCACGCCGCCGCTTCAAGGAGAACCAATCCGAACGTGTCCGATTTGGACGGGAACACGAAAACATCCAGCGCGGCGACATGTTTGACCAATTCATCGCCCAGTTTCTTTCCGGTAAAAAGAGCATCCGGATAACGCGCGCGCAGCATCAATAAATCCTTGCCGTCGCCGATAACGACCTTCTTGACGTTTGGCAGATCGAGATCGAGAAAGGCCGGAAGATTTTTCTCGGGGTCCACGCGACTGTGCAGCCCTACGATACGCATGCCCCCGCGTTTATAGGGTGCGAAGGGATCGGCATCGCCTTCCGCCTGCGGCCGGAACCGTGTCGTATCGACCCCGCGAGGCCACAAAACGACCCGCTTCAGCCCCATAGCTTCAAGCTCGGCGCGCATCGACGGCGTCGTTGCCATAACGGCAGACGAGGGCGCATGAAACCAGCGCAGATAGCCGCGCGCGACTTCCAGAGCCGCCGCGCCAAATCGTTCCACTACATATTGATCATGCCGCGTATGAAAGGCGGTCGAGAAAGGCTTGCCGCTCCTCATACTATAATTTCGGGCCGCCAATCCCACGGTGCCCTCTGTGGCGACATGAATATAATCCGGATTAAAATCCTTCAATTGCCGGACAACCCGCCTGCCCGGAAAGAACTCAAGCTTCAGATTGTCTTGCACATACTTGCCGGGCTTGGACAGATCGGGCACAAGCATAAGAACCGTGTGTCCTGTCTTTTCCAGTTCTTCTTTGGTCTTGCCAAGCGTCGTGACAACCCCGTTGACCTGCGGCAGCCAAGCATCCGTTGCAATCGCAATACGGCGAGGACCGTTATCGATAGCGTGTGACTTGGATTGCATAGATTATTCCTTCAGAGCAAAAACGGGGTGGGATTTGCGCATGACACCGAGGGGCGCGCCGTTTGACGTTAGTGAACGTCTTTGGAAGGGTAAATGGTGCGGTCAAGAAGACTCGAACTTCCACGAGATTTCTCCCACAGCGACCTCAACGCTGCGCGTCTACCAATTCCGCCATGACCGCACTTTATCAAACGAGGTAGGGGCAAGCCAATAGCAGACCTGCCCTGTGTTTATCAAGGGGCTATAGCGCCTTAATAATGTCGCCCGGATTATCCGAGAAAACCGCCTGAATCCCGCTTTGCAGCAGGGTCTTGGCCTGAGTTGCGTCGTTAACCGTATAAACCAGGATCGGTTTTTGGGCCTCGCGCAGCAGGGCGATGCGTTCGGGGGTTACGATTGCGGCATTCATATTGACCGTCGTTGCTTGAGTCAAAGACACCACTTCGCGCCAATCGTCGCGCCATTCGTCGAGCAGCAGGCCGCGCGGCCAGCCCGGATGCAATTGCGCCGCGATTGTCAGGGATTCGACATCGAAGCTGGAGATCAAAGGATCGGGCGCCGTATCCGGCCATAATTTAGCCGCTTCGATTAGCGCGACCATTGCCGTCGCCTGGGCCCGCCCCGGACAGGGTTTGAGTTCCAGATTAAGCCGCAGCCCCGTATCATATGCGAAACTTAGCAATTCCGCCAAAGTCGGAACCCGCGTACCTCTGAAGGCGGGGGAATACCACCCGCCGGCGTCGAGATTTTGCATATCGTCCCAGTCCATGTCGGCGACGCAGCCTTGGCCGTTGGTGGTGCGATTGAGCGTATCGTCATGCATAAGGATCGGTACGCCGTCGGAGGTTAGTTTGACGTCGGTTTCGATCCATTTCGCGCCGTCTTCATACGCGGCCTTGAACGAGGCCATTGTGTTTTCCGGCGCGCGGTTGCGCGCGCCACGATGAGCGATGACGGGAGGGATGAAATCGAGTTTGCTAGACGCCATAAAGGATCAATCTATCTGTAGGGATTTAAAAAAAGCTTCGACGCAAGCTACGCCGACGGTGGCAAAATCGTAAGTCTCGCGCCGTTCGAGGCCATTAGTTATAAGGCCAAGCATCAGGGCTTGCAATGCCAGCGCGGCCTTGCGCGGCGTCCAACAGGGAGAGAGCATTTTCAACTTGCGCGCGCGGGTTAAAAGTTTTTCCGACGCGGCCAGCATGCGGTTTTTACATTCGCTGCGGCGTTCCATAATGCCCATCATTTCTTCGACATATTCGCAACGCGAGGTCAGGATCGAGACGACATTCTGCCTTCTTTGATCGGTCGCCATCATTTTCAACGAATGCGTGCAGGCTTTCTTCAAATCTTTCAAAGGCGTGTTGGAAGATTGGGAGGCCAGTTCCTGAAGCATATCCTCATGCGGCAAAAAGACGCGATCGGCCATCGCCGTGCAGAGAGCCGGTTTGTCGCGGAAATGCCAATAGACGGCACCGCGCGTCACGCCCGCCGCCGCCGCTATTTGTTCCAATGACGTGCGCGAGACACCGTGCGCGTAAAACACCTTCTCGGCCGCGTCGAGGATCGCGTCGCGGGTCTTTTCGGCTTCGTCTTTGGTTCGCCTGGCCATTTACTTATCCGAAATTATCTCTTTGCATACATACACGGATGAATGTATAGTCTCTTTCCTCTCTCCTGTAAATCGGCTTTACGCTTATGCGTCGTCCTTTTTTCCCCTGTTTTGCTTCTGCGGTCGCTCTACTGGCAGCCCCTTTGCTTGGAGGTTGCGCGGTGGGGCCGGATTTTTCGACGCCGCCCGCTCCCTCTGTTTCTTCTTATGATTCCGCGCCGACGCCGACATCCACATCCGACGCCGCGCAGACATTGCAGCCGGGGCAAGATATTCCCGCTGCGTGGTGGACGTTATTTCATTCCGACAATCTGAACAGGCTGGTGGCGCAGGCGCTTAAGGATAATCCCGATTTGGCCTCTGCCGAAGCGTCGTTGCGTGTTGCGCAAGACGATCTCGCCGCTGGCAATGCGGAATTGTTCCCATCCGTAAGCGCCAACTTCTCGGCCCAGCGGCAGAAAACCTCGGGCGCATCCTTTGGCGGCTTTGCCCCCAGCCTGACCTATAGCCTGTATAACGCCTCGGTCGGCGTTACATACGGGCTTGATCTTTTCGGCGGCACGCGCAGGGCCATTGAAGGACTGCAAGCTCAGGCCGACGAAAGCCGTTTTGAAAAAGAAGCGGTTTATTTGAGCCTGACATCGAATGTCGTGACGGCCGCTATACAGGAAGCCTCGCTGCGCGACCAGATCAAGGCGACGCATGAAATTATCAATGCGCAGGAAAAAGTTTTGGCTCTCCTCAAACTGCGCTTTGAGGCTGGTGCCGTTCCTCAAAGCGTAGTCGCCGCACAACGATCCACGCTCGCTACCGCCAAAACGGCCTTGCCGCCTTTGGAACATCAATTGGTGGTGACGCGGCATTTATTGTCGGTTCTGGTGGGGCATATGCCGCAACAGGAACCCTCGGCGAGATTTACGCTTGCCGAATTGACGTTGCCGCCACAAATCCCGCTGTCGATTCCCTCCAAACTGGTCGAACAACGTCCGGATGTTCAGGCAGCGGAAGCCAATTTGCATGCAGCGAGCGCCGCGATTGGCGTTGCCGTCGCCGCGCGGTTGCCCGAGATCGCCCTGTCGGCAGACATCGGCTCGGACGCCATAACTATCGGCAAATTATTCACGCCGGGCAGCGGGATCTGGAGTTTTGGCGGAAGCGCTGCCGAAACGATCTTTGATGCTGGTGCTTTGTCCGATAAAGAAGACGCCGCGCGCGATGCCTATACCCAGGCCTCGGCTCAATATCGCAAAACCGTTCTCGCGGCGTTTCAGGATGTCGCCGATACATTGTATGCCCTGCAATCGGACGCCGATAGCCTGAACATTAAAACCGAGGCGGAAAGCGCGGCTGCGGAAAGCCTTGCCCTGACCAAGGCCCAGCTTGACGCCGGGTCTTTGGGCATCGCCGATCTTCTGATAGCCGAACAGGCCGAACAGCAAGCCAAGGCCGCGCTGGTTCAAGCCAAAGCCCAGCGTTATGCCGATACGGCGGCGTTATTCGCCGCACTGGGCGGCGGTTGGTGGAACCGCGAAGCCGTTCCTGTCGCCGACACCGCCGCAACATCTTCTTCCGAGAAAGGTTCTCTATGATTAAGCGCATGATAATCATGATCGTCGCCGTCGTCGTTATCCTTGGCGGCATTATCGGTTTCAAGATGGCGATGGCGATAGGCACCAAGAAATTCCTGTCGTCTATGCCGGTGCCGCCGCAAACGGTTTCGACAGTCCCCGCTTCGCTTCAGGAATGGCAGCAGGAGCTGAGCGCGGTCGGCACTTTGCGCGCCGTCAATGGCGCGGATCTTTCTTCGGAAGTCGCGGGTATTGTCGATAAATTGTCTTTTGATTCCGGGATGGATGTCGATAAAGGCTCGGTTCTGGTGCAATTGCGCGATGACGACGAAGTCGCCCAGTTGCATGCATTACAGGCGACAGCCACGCTCGCGCAAGTCACGCTCGACCGCGATATGAAACAGCTCAAAGCCCAGGCCGTCAGTCAGGCGGCCGTCGATAACGATACCGCAGCTTTGAATAGCGCCAAAGCGCAGGCCGACGCGCAACAAGCTGTTATCGACAAGAAAACTATTCGCGCGCCTTTTGCCGGACATCTTGGCATACGCCAGGTCGATATCGGGCAATATCTGAATCCGGGTACTTCGATTGTCACTTTGCAACAGCTTGACCCGATTTATGTCGATTTCAATTTGCCGGAACAGGCAATGCCGCAAATCGCCGCCGCACAGAAAGTCGCAGCGCATATCGACGCGCTGCCGGGTTCCTCATTCGACGGCGATATCACGGCGATCAACGCCAAAGTCGATGAAGCGACGCGCAATATTCAGGTGCGCGCCTCGTTTAAAAATTCCGATCACAAGCTTCTGCCCGGCATGTTCGCGCATGTCGCGGTAACAGTGGGCGAGCCGCAGAAACGCATCACTTTGCCGCAAACCTCGATCACCTATAATCCCTATGGCGATACGGTTTATCTCGTTGCCAAGGACGAAAACGGCAAGCTGATCGCGCGGCAAAGTTTCGTGACGATCGGCGCGACGCGCGGCGACCAGATATCCATTCTGTCGGGCGTCAAAGAAGGCGACGAAGTAGTCACCAGCGGTCAACTGAAATTGCGCAACGGCGCGCCGCTTATCGTCAATAACGACATTCAGCCAAGTAACGACATCAACCCAAAGCCGGAGGATAAATAGCTGCGAGCCATTAGTTTCTAGCTTTTAGCTAGAAACTAGCAGCTCATAGCTCATAGCCAGTATGAACTTTACCGACATCTTCATCCGCCGCCCTGTTCTGGCCCTCGTTGTCAGCCTGATGATCCTTGTCATCGGGCTCAAAGCGGTCTCGTCGCTGCCGATTTTGCAATTTCCGCACACCGAAAACGCCGTCGTCACCGTCAGCACCACTTATTACGGCGCGGATGCCGATACCGTTGCCGGGTTTATCACGACGCCTTTGGAAAACGCGATTGCGCAAGCCAACGGCATCGATTACATGACATCGACCAGCCAGAACGGCGTCAGCACGATCACCGTCAATCTGCGCCTGAATTACGACTCCGACAAAGCCCTGACGGAAATCAGCGCGAAAATCACTTCCGTCCGCAACCAGTTGCCGCCCGCCACGCAGGAACCGGTTTTGTCCATTAAAATCGGCCAGCCGATCGACGCGATGTATATCGGCTTCAACAGCGACGTTCTGCCGCAGAACAACATCACCGATTATATGGTGCGCGTGGTGCAGCCTAAATTACAAGCGGTCAACGGTGTACAAACGGCGGAATTTATCGGCGCGCAGAATTTCGCGCTGCGTGCGTGGCTCGATCCGCAGAAACTGGCTGCTTACGGCTTGACGGCGGGCGATGTCAGCGACGCGCTGACGAAAAACAATTACATTTCCGGCCTCGGCAATACCAAGGGGCAAATGGTTCAGATTAATCTGAACGCCTCGACTGATATTCATTCGCTCGAAGAGTTCCGCAATCTGATTATCAAGCAGCAAGGCGGCGCTTTGGTGCGGCTGCAAGATGTCGCCAATGTCACTTTGGGTTCCGACGATTATGAATCGCGCGTCGGCTTCGACGGCAAAAACGCCGTCTATATCGGCATTCAGGTAGCACCGGGCGCCAATCTGCTGGAGGTTGTCGACAATATCCGCAAAATCTTCCCTGATATTCAGGCCGAACTGCCGCAAGGGTTACACGGCAATATCGTCTATGACTCGACCAAATTCGTGCAAAGCTCGATCAGCGAAGTCGAATGGACGTTGGCCAAGGCGATCCTCATTGTCGCCTTTGTCGTCTTTTTGTTCCTTGGTTCGCCGCGTTCGGTTGTCATTCCCATCATCGCTATTCCCTTGTCGCTGGTCGGCGCGTTTATTTTTATGCTTGTGTTGCATTTCTCGATTAATTTGCTGACCCTGCTCGCTCTGGTGCTGGCTATCGGGCTGGTCGTCGATGACGCGATCATTGTCGTTGAAAACGTCAACCGCCATATCGAAGAAGGCAAATCGCCGACCGATGCCGCCCTTATTGCCGCCCGCGAATTGGGCAGCCCGATTATCGCTATGACCGTCGTTTTGATCGCGGTTTATGTGCCGATCGGTTTTCAAAGCGGGCTGACCGGGGCTTTGTTCACCGAATTCGCCTTTACGCTGGTGGGAGCCGTTATCATATCTGCCGTAGTCGCTTTGACCCTGTCGCCGATGCTGTGCAGCAAATTCTTTAAACCTCACGATGCCAAGGCCGCCGGGTGGGATCAGAAACTCGTTGCGCGCCTCGACGCGATCTTCAACCGCATTCGCCACGGTTATGAACGACGCCTGCGCAGCAGCCTTTCCTATTTGCCTGTGACATTGACTTTTGCCGCGCTCATCATCGTCAGCCTTTATTTCTTGTTCAACAGTGCGCGCACCGAACTGGCGCCGCAGGAAGATCAGGGCGTGCTGATCAGCGCCATCACCGCAGCTCCGGATTCGACTCTGCAACAACGCCTGATGTATGACGCCAAGGTTTACCAAATCCTGTCGAGCTACGGCGAAACCGATCATGTGTTCCAGCTCGACACCCCCGGCTCATCGATTGCCGGCATGGTTCTGAAACCGTGGGACGAGCGCGAACGCAAGACCAATGAAATGCTGCCGGGGATGCAGGCCGATTTTAATAATATCGCCGGCGTACGTGGCGGTGTGTTCCAGCCTTCGCCTTTGCCGAGCAGCGGCAATTTTCCCATTGAATTCGACATCACCTCGACCCAGTCTGCCGTCCGCATGAATGACGTCGTGCAAAATTTCATGCAGGACGCGCAAAAAACCGGCAACTTTATTTATCTCGACAGCAATTTGAAATTTGATTTGCCGCAAGCGACCGTCGAGATCGACCGCGACAAAACGGCGCAATTCGGCCTGACGATGACCGATGTCGGCAACGCCTTATCGGCGATGCTGGGCGGCGGTTACGTCAATTACTTCACGCTCGACGGACGTTCCTACAAAGTTATTCCACAAGTCGCGCAAGTATCGCGCCTGACAACCCAGCAGCTTGACAATTATTATATCCGCACATCATCGGGCACGCCTATTGCGCTATCGACATTGGCGCATATCACGACCAAAACCGTTCCCGAATCCCTCAACCATTTTCAGCAGCTTAATTCGGCGACGATCTCGGGCATGATGTTCCCCGGCGTGGCGGCAGGCGAAGCGTTGGCGACGCTGCAAGAGCTGGCGAAAAAAGATCTGCCGCAAGGTTACGGCTTCGATTACGGCGGCCAGACGCGCCAGATGGTGCAGGAAAACGCGGGCTTTCTCCTGACTATTGCCTTCGCCACAATCCTTATTTTCCTGACGCTTGCGGCGCAGTTTGAATCTTTCCGCGATCCGTTGATCATTCTGATTTCGGTGCCGATGTCGATTGCCGGCGCTTTGTTCTTTATCAGCCTCGACAGCACTGACGCGGGCGCGCTCAAGGCGATGCCGCACGCGGTCGGCTGGTTCATGCAATTCATCGGGTTGGGCGGCATCGGCAAAGCCAGCATCAACGTCTATAGCAAAGTCGGCCTTCTCACGCTGATGGGCCTTATCAGCAAGCACGGCATTCTGATCACCGAATTCGCCAATAATCTGCAAAAAGCCGGACGCAGCAAGCAAGACGCGATTATCGAAGCCGCCGCCGTGCGTCTGCGCCCGATTTTGATGACCACAGCGGCAATGGTTTTGGGCGTCGTGCCCTTGCTCACCGCCACCGGTGCTGGCGCTTTGTCGCGGTTTAACATGGGGTTAGTCATCGCCACGGGATTGGCCGTCGGGACATTGTTCACTTTGTTTGTTGTGCCCGCGATGTATATGCTGCTCGGCGCGGATCATCATAAAAAATAGGCCACGAAAAACGGCACTAAAACGAGCGTTTTACTTTCATCCCTGATATGCGAAATTATCAATAAATAACAATGCGTTATGTTGGTTTCCCATATATTAATCTTGCCTTAAAGGCACTGGGTTAACATAATGAGTGCAGTCTTCTAAAACGATTGCAAAAGAGTATATTTTTATGGCCAGCGACGACGATGACAATAATGATCAGGATGCCGACGGCGCATCTGTAGCCGGCATGCTTCCTGGTGGGGGTACCGGTTCCGGTGCGCCGTTTGCACCTCAATTTTTTTCCTCCGCTCCACCCGTCACTTGGTCGTCAGCGGACACGGCTTTAAGCAATCAGGTAACGACCACTTTGCAAGCGCCCCCGGCTTCTTCGCCGAGTGCTCAAACTCAACAAAACCCTCAATGGTCTGGAGATCATAATAATTTAAGCCCGGACGCATCGGCTCGCCTGCAACAAGCTTGGAGTGCCGCACAGGCTGTTTTCCCCGGCGATCCAGTGATGGCCAGACTGGCAATGTCGCAGGCTATGCTGGAATCCGGGCGCAACCTAAACAGCGGGCTGGCGATGGATGACAACAACCTCTTCGGCATTAAAGGAACGGGCAGCGCTGGAACCTCTACATGGAACACGAGAGAGGTCTATGGTGGCCAATCGCAGACTGTATCCGCCGGCTTTGCAAAAAATGCATCGCTTCAAGACTCTTTTATCCAATACCGCAATCTTATGAATACCCCACGATACGCATCTGTCCTTGCAGCCGCGCATCGCGGAGATTTTGAAGGAGCGGCGCAGGCGGTTCAACAATCGGGATATGCCACAGACCCCCAATATGCCGCCCTCGTCATCAGCGTCGGCAACAGCCTGCCAGCGGGAGGTAGCACTGAATATGCCGCCGCGACACCGACAGCCAACTCGCCGATACCGCCGGACGTAACACCCCACAGCGGCGATCATAGGTCGATGACCGTGGCAAGCAGTCAAAGCAGTCCGACCCACACCACCACCCCGGTCAACAGCCACCAAGTCGCGAGCAACGCTGCCAAGCCCACAAAAACAGGCGCTGCCTTCTCGGTCTAACAAGTCATGGAATGAGTACAGTCTTATAAAACGATTGCAAAAGAGTACATTTTTATGGCCAGCGACGACGATGACAATAATGATCAGGATGCCGACGGCGCATCTATAGCCGGCATGCTTCCTGGTGGGGATACCGGTTCCGGTGCGCCGCTGATTTCCGGCTTTTCGGGGCCGCATGATACGGCTAGTGCTTATTTCAATCCCACCACCAGTACGCCCGATACCGATAGTACAATCAATAGGAGCTTGGTTACCCGAACCCACGGCAGAATCTCTGCCCCGCATGATGTTTATGTCCCGCAAGGACAGACCGGTCGAGTCATGGGCGCGATCGCCTCGCTCGAAAGTGGCGGCAATGTAACGGGCGCTATTCGTTATGATGCCATTGGCCCTCTTTGCCCTGGCCACGTGACGGGGAAATTTTCTCCCGCCGTGGACGGTCATGCGCTGGGCGGGTGGCAGGTTATGTCCGATAATGTCGGCCCGTGGGCGCGAGAAGCGGGCCTCGGCAACGTAACGCCGGAGCAATTTCTGGCCGACCCCAAACTTCAGCAACAGATCGTCGGCTTTCAAATACAGAAGCTCGAAAGCCAGGGATATTCGGTGCAAGACATCGCGTCGATCTGGCAATCGGGCCGACCGCTGGCTGCGGCCGCTGCGGCGGGAGCCAATGACGGAAACATGTCTACCGTCCGTTACGCGCAAACGGTTCAACGCCATTACGACGAGCTTGGCAATATGCCGTCGCAACAGACAGCCAGCACAGCTATACCGCCGGGCGTAACACCCCACACCGGCAATCATAGGTCGATGGCCGTGGCAAGCAGTCAAAGCAGTCCGACCCACACCACCCCTCCGGTCAACAGCCACCAAGTCGCGAGCAGCACTGCCAAGCCCACAAAAACAGGTGCTGCCTTCTCGGTCTAACAAGTCATTAAATGAAAACCGTATCCGGCACCCCGGCTGCGGTTTTTCTTTGCCCGAATTAATGTTTTCCTAACCCTGCCGACGGCATTTCCTTTGCGATTCAGCGCGAATTTTTCCTTCACCGGTCTTTAACATTTTAGGTAAATAATGGATACATTAGATGAGTATTAGATCGGCATTAGACGCGTATTTACCTGAACCCTATTTGACGGAGAACATTATGATTCTTTCACCCACCAGCATTTCGGTCTTGAGCGACTTGGTCGAGAACCGTCTCTCGATGATGAGTATCGGCGATCAGAACGATTTGCGCGAAAAAGTCGCACTGAAGCGCGCTTTGACTGAATTACGCGGCGAGCCCCTTTCCGCCGGCGTCCTGAGCGAATTCGCCGACATTCCCACCCGTGGCCGCCGCCGCAAAGTCGGTTCGATCGAGACGATATAAACCGGGCAAAAAATTTTCTTCAAAATCCCGCCTTCCTCGGCTTTGCGCTTCGCATGCCCTGGAATGGCGGGTTTTTTGATGAGCTTAGAACCTTCTTAGAACCTGTTCACGATCTCGTCAGGCCGAGGCGAAAATGGGGATTTTCGAGCACCGGAGCGGAGCGTATTCTATATAGGTGAGCACCGGAGCAC
>JBAVWC010000423.1:0-2422 GCA_049697595.1 Alphaproteobacteria bacterium | reverse complement strand
TGCATGACCGAGTCTTGTGGAAAGTGCATCCCGTGCCGCGCTGGCACCGCGCAGATGTTCCAACTGCTGAGCAAGATTTGCGACGGCAATGCCACTCACGCCGATCTCGATCTGCTCATCGACTTGTGCGATGTGGTCAAGAACACCAGCCTCTGCGGCCTAGGCATGACCGCGCCAAATCCGGTGCTGAGCACGCTGCGCTACTTCAAACATGAGTATCTTGAGCACATCGATCAAAAACATTGCCGCGCCGGCGTTTGCGCATGTGGCGATAAGCCGGCCGCGGATGCGGTGGCTGAGGAGGTGACGGCATGAGTGCTCAAGTTGACGTAAAAACGCTGGTCATTGACGGAGTGAATGTGAGCGGCCGTGCCGGCCAGACGGTGCTCGAGGTGGCGCGGGAAAATAACATTCCCATCCCCACGCTCTGTCATCTCGATGGACTCTCTGAAGTGGGCGCCTGCCGCATGTGCCTGGTTGAAATTAAGAACTCTCCCAAGCTTTTCCCCTCCTGTGTGCTCACGGTGGAGGAAGGCATGGAAGTGACCACCGCCTCTGACCGGCTCAAGCACTATCGGCAGACGATTCTCGAGCTGCTTTTTGCCGAGCGCAACCACATCTGTTCGGTCTGTGTATCCAACGGGCATTGTGAGTTGCAATCGACAGCGCAGGCGCAGGGTTTGACCCACGTGCGCCTTCCTTATCGCAACCCCCAGCTTGAGGTGGATGCGTCGCACGAGCGTTTCGTTCTGGACCACAATCGCTGCATCTTGTGTACGCGATGCGTGCGAGTATGCGCGGAAATTGAGGGCGCGCATGTGTGGGATGTCATGGGCCGCGGCATCGATTCCATGCTGATTACTGACCTCCATCAACCCTGGGGTGAATCCTCATGCACGCGCTGCGGCAAGTGCGTTCAGGTCTGCCCCACCGGTGCGTTGTCGGATAAGAGCAAGCTGGGCTCCGATCATCCCAAGTATCCGGAGTTTCTGCCCTACCTCAACATGATGCGGGAGGGACAATGAGCGAAGTAGCAAGCAAGATCAAAGTGGCGACGGTGTGGCTGGATGGCTGCTCGGGCTGTCACATGTCGTTTCTCGACATGGACGAACGGCTGCTTGAACTCAGCGCAAAATTCGACCTGGTGTACAGTCCGCTGGTGGACTTCAAAGTTTATCCCGAGGCCGTTGACGTGGCTCTGGTTGAGGGCGCCATCAGCAGCGTTGAAGATGAGCACAAGATTCGCCACATCCGCGAGCACACCAAATTTCTGATTGCGATGGGCGACTGCGCAGTCACTGGAAATGTGCCGTCCATGCGCAATCCCTTTGGGCCGGAAGCGATTCTCGATCGCGCCTATCGTGAGAACGTCGCGTCGCAGGCGCAGATTCCGTGCGTCATTGTGCCGGCTCTTCTTGAAACTGTGCGCCCAGTGCACGAATTTGTGAAGGTCGATATGTACTTGCCCGGATGTCCGCCGTCAGCGAACACCTTTTACACCGTATTGAGCGACCTTTTGAATGGTCGCACGCCGGACGTGGCAAGTCTAACCCGCTTTGGCGCATAGGAGAGAAAGTACCATGTCGCAGACCATCACCATTGACCCGGTAACTCGTTTGGAAGGCCACGGCAAAATTACGCTCAAGACCAATGACGAGGGCGATGTTACCGAAGCTTACTTTAGCGTGACTCAGGTTCGCGGATTTGAGAAGTTCACCGAGGGCCGGCCTTTTTACGAAATGCCGGGAATCATGGCCCGCATCTGCGGCATCTGCCCGGTCAGCCACTTGATCGCTTCCGCCAAAGCCTGTGAAGCTATCATGTCCATTGAGATTCCGCCCACCGCGGCCAAGCTGCGCAGCGCGCTCAATATGGCGCAGTCGATTCAGTCGCACGCTTTGAGTTTCTTCTACCTTGCCTCGCCTGACTTGCTGTTGGGCATGGATGCCGATCCCGCCGACCGCAATATCTTCGGTGTGGCGAGTGCCAATCCCAAGCTGGGCCTGGCCGGAATTGGCTTGCGCCGCTTTGGCCAGCACATCATTGAGTTGCTCGGCCGCAAGCGCATTCATCCTGGATGGGTTGTGCCTGGCGGAGTGACCGAGCCACTCGACTCGGCCAAGCGCGACGAGATTCTCGGTCTCATCCCTGAAGCTTACGCGAACATAAAACTCGCGCTTGATTGGTATAAGCAAATTGTCGATCGCTTCCGCGACGAAGCTGATCACTTCGCTAACTTCCCTGGCGCATTTCTGGGTATGGTGGGCGAAGACGGCGGCCTTGAGTTCACTGACGGCAAGTTGCGCTTGATCGACGCGGAAGGCAACATCCTGCTGGATAAACTGCAAGCCGCGCAATTTGAAGATTACTTTGGCGAGGCCGTCGAGCCATTTTCCTATATGAAGTTTCCGTACTACAAGCC
>JBAVWC010000422.1:0-3904 GCA_049697595.1 Alphaproteobacteria bacterium | reverse complement strand
GTTGTTGCTGAACCAGCTAAAATCCTCTTTGGAAGACGAAACGCCTCCCGAGACAGCTCATCTTCTGAGGCTTTATGAGGAAGTCGGCGTTGTGTTTCCTCAATCTATAAATCGCCGCTTCGAAGAGGTTGCAAACTTTCACAAAATTGTTTTGGAAAACAGGCGCGCGCATTTGGCGGGAGAAATAGGATCATCCCAAGCACGCATTAAGGACCGAGATTTCAAAAAGGAAAGCCTTGATCGTCGTCGTGCAGAAATTATGAACATTCTTCGCTCTGGCGGAGCCTTAGAGCATTTTCTCTTGCTGCAAGAAGAGTCAGGGCGCACTGAAAGTGAAGTAAGCACTCTTAAAAAGAAACTTGAGCTCGCTGAGCAAATTGAAACCACCAAAGCAACGCTTGGGGTTGAGCGCGCCCAATTAACGATGGCGCTTCAAAATGATTTAAAAGAACGAGAGTCTGCAACAAAACGCGCCGTTCTTATTTTTGAGGAACTATCGGAAAGCCTATATATGAATGAGCGTGCGGGAAACCTTTATATTTCACCCAGCAAAAACGGTGTTGATCTGGAAATCAAGATAGATGGGGAGCGCAGCAAAGGCATAAGCAATATGCAGATATTTTGTTTTGACATGATGCTTATGCAGATATGTCATGAACGCGGGATAGGTTCAGGCTTTCTTGTGCACGACAGCCATTTGTTCGATGGCGTTGATGAAAGGCAGATTGCTAAAGCATTGCAGATTGGTGCGGAGCGTAGCAAAAAATTGGGCTTCCAATATCTTGTCACAATGAACTCTGATGCTATGCCTAAAGAAGGTTTTCAAGAAGGGTTTGATCTAAAAGAGCACATTCTTCCAGTCAGATTAACCGATGAGGATGAAACTGGCGGATTGTTCGGGGTAAGATTTTAGGTTTTTCAACCTGGGCGATTGAGGCGGGGGTAGGTCTGTGGCCATCGCCGCACAAATGCGATGGATGCAATATCATTCGGCACAACCTATCGGTTGTTTGCCTCACCCTTTCAGGCGTAACGGCTATATCTCTGGCAACCTGTGTCCAGGGTACGCCGGAGAGAAATGCCTCAAACGCTTCGATGTTGCGCCGAAGCATTATCTCGTTTGATTTTCCAACATTCACTGTTCCCTCTTTCCGCCACCAATATCTTCAACAGGCGGCTGTCTTTTTTTCGGCTTCAGTCGGTCCGTCAGGCTGTCCTTAACTATCGCTTCTGTCATACCTCTGATGTTTTGAAGTTTCAGGGTGAACGTCTCGTCGCAATTCTTTGTGATGCGATAAGCCAGAACCGCCCATCTCCCTATGTTCTTCTTGTTGGGCGTAACTCTGCAAAGGACACAGGCAACGGGGGAATGGCTGGAGGGGTGCGATACAACAGCACAACCACTACGCCGGAGTATTGCAATGGGTCAGCGTGGCTCCCTTTTAAGGTTACGGGTATCCCTGTTGGGGCAGGGGCCTTTGTCGTGTCAACTTTGGCCCCAAACGCGTGTTTTCAAGTTTGGATAAGTTCCACTACCCATTCAGGCACAACGGCAACCACAACAACCAATAGTCAACATGGGCTTTCTGTGGGAAATGCGATCACGGTCACAGATGCTGTCCCCGCACTTTACAATGGTACGTTTACAATAGCGACGGTGCCAACCTCGACAACTTTCACATACACCCTCACGGGCACCCCCGCGAGCAATGCAACCACTCATGGGAGTTATTGCGGGACAACGACCGGATTGGCGGCAGCTAATAATTTTTGTTTGCGTGACCTGACCACAAATACGGGCTGGTTTGGTTATTCATCCGCAGCGCTTCCGCCACGCCTTGTAATGTCATGTTTTGTGCAAGGCAAAATTCTCTTATGTTGTTTTTCATGTTTATTTGTCCGAGCGGTTGCTCGGCCTCCGTTGTTATAAAAATTCACATAAACGACAACTGTCGGGCTGAAATCCACCAATGGCGTATAAGCCAAGGTCAGCCAGCGGCATTTCTTTTAATGGAGCACTAATGAATGTGCAGTCAGGCAAAAGCCTGTTCCGTAACCGCTGCAATCTCCTTATCAGCTGCCGGATTGACCCAAAGATGTCCGTAAATATCCATCGTCATTTTCAGGCTGCTATGCCCCATCAACTCTTGAATGCGTTTCGGCATTATCCCCATCTCTATCCAGCGGCTCGCCGCGACATGGCGTAGCGCATAGGGATGAAACTTTGACACAATCTTTTGCACCTCTCTGCCCGGGTCACTTTTATATATGACGGTTTTCGTCTTCGCCAGTTTCGCGCGCAGCATAAGTTTTGGCCACCATTGATGAACGAAGTGATCGTATTTCATGACGTATCCCTCGGCATCCGGGAAGACAAGGTTGCGTTCTCCAGCTTTGCGGGAAAGCATAGCTTTTTTGATAGATCGCAAAGTTTCTGGCCCCAACGGTATTGTCCGATAGCCCGCGCGCGATTTTGGTTTGCCAATCTTATTGTAGATGTCGGCGCGCTGCATGATTTTCAGATTGGCGGGCGCTGCATCGCTGAAAATCCCATCTCTCCGCAGCCCGCGCATTTCAGAGGGCCGCAGCCCACAATGGCAAAGGACTCTGACGACAGCGCCGTCGATGCCCGTAATGTCCTCGTCGGCTACTTTAAGGAGGGCCTTAATGTCTTCCTTTGAGGGAATCTCGATCTTGCCGCTGGATTCACGGTCGCGGTTTTCAATCGAAAAATCTTCTGTTGGCATCATGCGGAGCCAGCCACGCTTGCGGCAATATTTCATGCCTATCTTGAGGGTCAGAAACACCTTCTGCGCCATGATCGTACTTAGCCTGGTTTCGAGATATTCGACGAATAGCTGCATATCCGGTTTTGTGATTTCCGACATAATAATCGGTGCCAGGTCTGTTTTTGCAATGTGGTATTCGACATGCGATCTGTATTTGGCAACGGTGCTGCGCTCGCGCTTGCCGTTCTTTTCCAATTCTTCCATATAAATGATCCATGCGCGCATACCGTCCATGACGCTCCGGCTGGCGCGCGATGTGACATGGCTGCGATCTTCAATCTCGTTTTCTACGCGAATACGTTCGGCGTCAGCGTCACGTTTCGTTTTGAAAGATTTCGTGAAACGTTTGCCATGCAAATCAGCATAGGTAAGTTCAAATCCTTTTCTGGTCGTGCCATCGGATTTTGTCCATGTTCTTGCGCGTATGTGAGCCATCAAATGCACCAATGTGTAAATTTCGGAAGCGTTCGGAAATCAACCCTGTCGCTGTCCATTGAGGTAGTCAACGAGAGCCTTTCGGCTGGCGCACAAGCCGATGCTCGGCAAATTATTGATGGGGATATGCCCTTTGCCGAGCTTGCGCCGCTCCATGAAATAATAGACTTTACGGACGCTTATGCCGAGAAACCTGGCTATTTCCTCGGCTCCATAAATGAAGTCTGGCGAGGAAACGCCATCTGCGCTGCCATTGGACAGAGGGGATGATTCAATCATTCTTTTTCTCCCCGCAGCAATTTTGTCGCACTATAGGGAAGCGAAGACGAAATGCGGAATTATCTCCTCTCATTGGAGAGTTCCGTGATGAAGAACCTCTGCCTGCCGTTGGCGCAGGCGCTGCTCAAAGCATTTCAAAAGGAGCGTGCGAAGCTCATGGTCATCCACCAGCTCATGGGTGAAGCGGGAAAAGGCGGCGAAGGCCGTCAGGGAGTCTTCGATGTTCTCGCCGTTCTTAAGCTGCTTCTGGGCGAATATAAAATCATGCCAGGCATCATCGGCGGCTTGCAGCCGTTGCGCGAGGGTGCAGGATTCACGGGGTGGAAGGGGCATGCGAATGCGAACCTTTGTCATAACTTCCTCAAAACAAGGATGTTGAGTTTTGCGGTTAGACGACAAAG
>JBAVWC010000421.1:0-17292 GCA_049697595.1 Alphaproteobacteria bacterium | reverse complement strand
GCCGATGCACTGGCCCGCGCTTTCGCTGCTGGTGTTCCCGTCCCCTGATCTTCCCTCTCCCTATGGGAGAGGGTGGCTCGCGCCCTATCTTGCGCGAGACGGGTGAGGGGTTACGCCGCCCGATATTTATGAAATAATCTCCCTTATCGACACACTATTGAACCCTCCCCACCAAACGCGCTACAAACATCTGGTCAACGGAGCAAATTATGACCACACACACCGCCCCCACATCGCTCGATATCGCCGGCATCATGGCGCGCATCCCGCATCGCTATCCGATGCTGATGATCGACCGCGTCATCAATATCGTCGCTGGCGAAAGCTGCACCGGCATCAAAAACGTCTCGGCCAACGAGCCCGCGTTTCAGGGCCATTTCCCCGGTCACCCGATTATGCCCGGCGTTTTGATTATCGAAGCAATGGCGCAGACCTCGGCGACTTTGGTCGTCGCCTCGATGGAAGGCGTCAGTTGCGACACGCATATCGTCTATTTCATGACAATCGAAAGCGCGCGTTTCCGTCATCCGGTCGTACCGGGCGACACGCTGCATATCAAAGTGCGCAAGGAACGCTCGCGCGGTCATGTATGGAAATTCTGCGGCGAGGCCTTTGTCGGCGACAAACTCTGCGCCGAAGCGAGCTACACCGCGATGCTGGTGCCGCGCGACGAAGTCCAGAGCAACGCGTAATGGCGCAAACCATTCACCCCACCGCGATCATCGAACCCGGCGCGCAAATCGGCGCCGATGTTTCCATCGGCCCCTTCTGCACCGTAGGCGCAAATGTCAAACTGGGCGACCGCGTGCAATTGATCTCGCATGTCGTAGTCGGCGGCCGCACCAGCATCGGCGCCGATACCGTCGTTTATCCTTTCGCCTCGCTGGGCTTGCGCCCGCAGGATTTGAAATTCAAAAACGAAGACTCCGCGCTCGAAATCGGCACCGCCAACCAGATCCGCGAATATGTCACGATGCATCCCGGCACCGAAGGCGGCGGCATGCTGACGCGCGTCGGCAACAAGGGATTATATATGGTGGGGTCGCATGTCGCGCATGATTGCAAGATCGGCGACAACGTCGTGCTCGCCAACAACGCAACGCTCGCGGGTCATGTCACGGTGGGAGATTTCGTCATCATCGGCGGCTTGTCCGCCGTGCATCAATTCGTGCGCATCGGCTCTTTCGCCATTATCGGCGGCATGTCGGGCGTGGAAAAAGACGTTATTCCCTTCGGCCTCGTCAAAGGCGAACGCGCCCATCTTTCGGGTCTGAATATGGTCGGGCTCGAGCGGCGCGGCTTCGCCCGCGAAGACGTCCGCGCCCTGCGCAGCGCCTATCGCATGCTCTTCGCCCCCGAAGGCACGCTGGCAGAACGCATCGAAGAAACGGCCTCGCACTACAAAGAACAAGCCCAGGTCGCGCAAATCGTCGAATTCATCCGCGCCGCAGACGGTCGCCCGATCTGCCAACCCAAAAGCGACGACGACTAGCCCCAATGCGCATCCTTCACATCATGGCGAGCAAGGCTCTGGGCGGCGCCGAAACCTATTCCACGGATGTGATGCTCAGCCTGCATCGCCAAGGCATCGACCAATGCGTCGTCATGCCCAAAGACACCCCGCGCTACGATGAATTAGAAAAAGCCGGAATCCGTATGGCACCGCAAGTTTTGTCGGCGCCTTTTCTGCCCTTACAAAAATTCCTGACGCGCCGCCTGATCGCGCGCGAAAAACCCGACATCGTCCACACATGGATGCGACGCGGCGCAGCATTAGCGGGGTTCTGGGGTCAAGGCTCTGGGTTCAAGAAAATTCTTTCTTCCCCACGCTCCAGCCTCCAGCCTCCAACCCCCATCATCATCGGCTGGTTCGGCGGCTATTACGACACGGATAAATTTACAAACTGTGCGCATCTGGTCGGCGTGACCAAAGACATCGTCGCGCATATGGTCAAAAACGGCGTTCCCGCCGCTTGCGCCCATTTCATCCCGACCTTCCCCGATGTCCCCGCCCTGCCGCCGATCGACCGCGCAACTCTCGCCACGCCGCGCAACGCCAAAGTGTTGCTCACTTTGTCGCGCCTGCATCCGAAAAAAGGCCTCGATACGATGCTCGCTTCGCTGCAAAATCTTCCCGATTGCATCTTGTGGCTCGCCGGTGACGGTCCTTTGCGGCGCGAGCTGGAAACGCTTGCCAAAAAACTCGGCGTCATCGACCGCGTGCGTTTCCTCGGCTGGCGCACCGACCGCGCCGCCTTGTTGAGGGCATCCGATATCTGCGTCCTGCCCTCGCGCTACGAGCCGTTCGGCACCGTCATCCTCGAAGCCTGGGCGGCAGGAACGCCGCTCGTCGCCTGCGCCAGCGCCGGGCCCGCCGCGCATATCGAAAACGATGTGAATGGTTTATTGACACCCATCGACGATGTTGCCGCTCTCACCGCAGCCCTACGCCGCGCGCTCGACGACGAAAACCTGCGCCGCCGCCTGGTCGCCCAAGGCTATGCCGCCTATATCAAAGATTACACACGCGAATCCGTAACCCAGCAATGGATCCGGTTTTACAAATCGCTATAGGCTGAAATTTTACGGCGAATAATAGAATTCGACCGAACTATTGCCGTTGACCAAACATAAGGTTTTAGCCGCGCTCACACTCATAGTGCCTGCCCAACCGCTGCCTACTGCAGGCATCAATGTACTTGTCGGGGGGGTCGTTATCGTACCTCCCGTTCCCACTTGCGTCGGACATCCCGACTGCGCCGATATGGCGCCGCTGGGTAATTTGATCGCCTGACACGACGTCCCCTTCGTCAACAACGCGATGCAGCCGGCCGTAGTTCCAGTACCATAGAAAGACGCACGAAATTGATTGGTGCCGTTGGTTTGCCAGACAGCGAAAGCACCACCCCATGGATTAATGGCGGTCCCTCCGGCCACCGCATACGAACTAGGTATCGCCTGCGCCGTAATCAAATTGCTGGTTTGATTGCCGGTGGCTCCCTGAAACGTCTGCCCCGTCATCAACAGGCCGACATTCTGCACCACCGTCTGCAACTCGTTCAAAGCATCGCCCTCTTTTTGCGATTCCCGCGCGCCGCTGGCCGCCACCCAGATCGCGCCCGCAATAAGCCCGAACAACGCCATCACGATCGCGAGTTCCGTAATTGTAAAGCCGCCGCGCGGCGTCTTGCCTGGTCTTTGCATGATATGCATCCTTTTCTCCACGCCGCGTTTGCAAATAGGTTCCCGAGACTCTATCATCCAAGCCTTAACAAGGGTTTAACCTTAAGAATACGGGAGATATGGCCTTGAATCAAAGCTCTGGGAAAGAAAGAATCCTTATTGTCAGCGAAGCGGCCCCCCCCCAAATCAACGGCGTCGTGCGTACCAATCAGGCGACCAAGCTGGAATTAACGCGCCTCGGGCACGAAGTCCTGGAAATCAACCCCGACCTTACCCGTTTTCTCACAATCGCCACCACCGAAGCGGAAGTCTATCTGGAATTCTTTGCCCACAAGCGGTTGGAGAAACTGATCGATGAATTCAAACCCACCCGCCGCCATATCTCGACCGAGGGCCCCTTGGGCTGGGCGGCGCGCAAAATTTTCATCAAGACCGGCAAAGATTTTACAACCTCCTATCACACGCGCTGGCCTGAATTCGCCAAAGACCGCGCGCCAAAATTTCTTAAACAAAAAGCTTTCGACATCGCCAGCAAGGCCGTCCTCAATTTCCACGCGCCCTCGCGCGCTGTAATGGTGTCATCGCCCTCGATCATGAAAACCCTCAAAGAAAGAGGATTCAAAAACCTCAAACTCTGGACTCACGGCGTCGATACCGGCCTCTTTAAATACTATGAAAGGCCGGTTCCGCTTTATGAAAACCTGCCGCGCCCCCTTCTTCTTTATTTCGGGCGCGTCGTGGCGGAAAAAAACCTTCCCGCCTTTCTCAATCTCAAAACCGAGGGCAGTAAAATCGTCATCGGCGACGGCAGCGAGTTGCAGCATTTCACTCAACAATATCCGGATGTGCATTTTCTGGGAGCCAAAGAAGGCGAGGATCTCGCGCGTCATTGCGCGGCCGCCGATATCTGCGTGTTCCCGTCGAAAAACGATACGTTCGGCCTCACGCTTCTGGAAGCGGCAGCAATGGGCCTGCGCATCGCCGCCTATCCGGCTCCCGGGCCCGTCGATATCTTCAACGATCCGGTCAGCAAAGCTTTCGTCGTTCTCGACGACAATTTGCAAAAAGCCGTCGATCAAGCCCTACTCCTGCCCGACAAACGCGACGTGCCGCGCGCTTATGTCTTGTTACCGCGTTTCTCTTGGGCAAGCTGCACCCAGCAATTCCTCGCCAATCTGGCGTCGTGACATAACGGACAAAACAATCCCATGATCAAAATTTCTTTTCAGGGCGCGTTCGGCGCAAATTCGGATATGGCCTGCCGCGCCGTTTTCCCCGATTGCGAGACAGTGCCCTGTTTCGGATTCGAAGACGCGTTCACGGCTGTACGCGAACACCGCGCCGATCTGGCGATGATCCCGGTGGAAAATTCGGTGGCAGGACGCGTCGCCGATGTGCATCACCTGCTGCCCCAAGGCGAGCTGCACATCATCGGCGAACATTACCAGCCGATCGAGCATCACCTGCTGGCAATCAAAGGCGCAAAACTGGAAGACATCAAGCGCGTGGAAAGCCACGTGCAAGCACTGGCGCAATGCCGCAAATGGCTGCGCAGCCGAAACATGCAGCCCATCATCCACGCCGATACGGCGGGAGCCGCAGAGGATGTCAGCAAACGCGGCGACAAAACAGTCGCAGCAATCGCGTCGCATTTGGCGGGAAAGATTTATGGATTGGAAAGTCTCGCGACGAATATCGCGGATGGGCCGAAGAACACGACCCGTTTTTTGATTCTTTCGCGCGAAGCGAAAGAAGCGCCACCAGAAAGCGCCTGCATCACCACGCTTGTATTCCGCGTGCGCAGCGTTCCGGCGGCTTTGTATAAGGCGTTAGGCGGCTTTGCCACCAACGGTATCAATATCACGAAACTGGAAAGCTATCTGGTCGACGGTTCCTTTACCGCCGCCCAGTTTTATGTCGATGTCGAAGGACACCCGCAAACGACGCAATTCCGCCTCGCGCTCGAAGAACTGGCCTTCTTCGCGCATGAAGTTAAAATCCTCGGCACCTATCCGGCACACCCGTTCCGCTGTCACTAGAGCAGAAATCGGATTGCCGTCAGCATCCATCCCCACAGCCATTGCCAGCCAGCGTGTCATAAGACGGTGCAGAGAAATAATAATCAGTCATGTTGTCACCTGTTGAAGTTGGGAATTTGTCAGCGTGTGATTCCAATAACTGAATCGGCGCAGCCATCCATTAAGCTGAGTATTTCCCGCCGCCGATACTCCCAACCGAAGCGCGCTAAGTCCGGAAGGCTCGCCTAAACTTGTCCAGGATGTACTACCTGCCACTGTCGTCCCATTGACAAATTGATTGCTGCCCGACACATAGGATATGCCCATTTTATAAGGCGTATTTGCCGCCACGGTCGCCAGCGCCGCAGAATTTGTAGCGGTGCCGGAAAGTGACGACGATGCCGCTTCGGCTGGCGTAGTGTTCACATACATTTTTATCAGATTGTTTGATGTCCCATCATCAAAGAGTGCGACTGTGGCAGACGCCGCCGTGTTTGCCGTCCCCACCATAAATTCAGTAGCGAATGACCCTGCCGTCGCACTGAACCACGGGATGCTCGTATTCGTCAGATTATCTCCGGCGCGCGTGACGGCGCTTGAGGTTGTCGGGATATAGGATGTGGCAACATTCCCAACTTCAAGCTGCGCGCCGTAAATCAAGAAACTACCCGACGGCGAAGCGTTCGACGTATCAATATACACGTAAGGGCCGGACGGGGTTGCTACCGTCGTACCTACGGGTATGACATATCGAGTCCAAGTCGATGTCGGGGTTATAGTTGATGCGTGGTAATTTGTGCCGTCATACCACCCAACAT
Organism: Alphaproteobacteria bacterium; assembly: GCA_049697595.1. Classification (GTDB taxonomy): domain Bacteria; phylum Pseudomonadota; class Alphaproteobacteria; order UBA9219; family UBA9219; genus CAIXLI01. Next base: position 11,273 of record JBAVWC010000421.1, on the reverse strand, counting down.
TTAAGCCTTGTACGGATGTTCCGGCTTTCATCCATAAGGACAAAGTATAAGAAGTCGAACCCGAAAGCGATAGCGATTGGGTTACACCACCATATTGCGCTGTCGGCGTTAAGGTCCACGCAGATGTCAGCCCGTCGGGGCCCGTAGCGTTCTGCGCTATCGTTGCGTTGTAATCGGCCCAGATGGTCGCAAAACTGTTGCTTTGCAGAAGCGCATTCGTCGCGCTCGGCTCTATCAACAACCCATTCAGCGCGAGAGTCGAAGGATTATAATCGAAGCGCGGCGTGTTGCTGCTGGCCTGCGTCAGGACACCAGACGAATTAAAATACCAGCCGTTCGAAGCGCGGGCAAAAGTCATGCGGCTATCCAGAGCCCCTTGCATAAAATCGGCGCGAAATGTCGGCATTCCCCTATAAGCGCGTATCCCGTGATTGCCGGATAACGTCATTGCAAAGCCCCCGACAGAATCCATTCATTCGTGCCGACTTTTAACAAAGCCGCCGTCGCATATTGCCCGACCATATTGAGAGTCGAAAGCCTGTCGATCGTCACGCCCGAACCCGCGACGACGGACAAAGCGCCCGCGCCGTGCTGGCCAAAGGCGATTTCCGTTCCAATAGAAAACCCGACGCTTGAATTAGGCGGTACGGTCAATGTCAGAGCCGAAGCCGATGTCATTTCAATATAAGACCCGGCATCCGTCGCCGCGAGCGTATAGCTGCCGGTCTGCGTCGTGATTTTGACGGGATAGGGCGGAGGAGGATTGATAACGCCCATTTTACCACCTCCGTGCGGTGATTTTTTGAGAAGTCACGGCACCCACAACCGATACGGCGCCGATGGGCTTATATCCCGCCGGCGTTTCATAACCGCCGCCATTGGCAGCAACGCGAATGCTGCCCGTGCCATTGGCTACTGCCGTCGTGCTGTCGCTGATCCATAAGTCATTGACCGGATCTGGATTATAAATACCGAAGCCATTGGTCGGCGTAGCGCCCGCAAACAAATTCTGCGCCGTGCCGCCGGTGGTGATCGTGGTTGAGCCGTCCACGCCTGTATTGCCGGAACTTATATTTTCGCCAACCTGCGCCAGCACCGCCAGATTGCTGATCGTCGAAACCGAACCAGCGCTATTGGTAATCGTGATTATAAACGACGCAAACGGTTTTCCATCCATAATGTTAAGATTCGCAGCAATGCCCGCGCTTAACGCAACCGACGATGCCGCGCCCTGTACAACGACACCCCCGGCATCCAAATAACGCTGTACCGATAAAGTTCCGGCCTGGCTTGTCGTAATCCCGACGGAGATAAGAGAAAAACCTTCGGTAAGAATAAGGCTAGACTGAACATTACCGCTAGCAGGAATAGTTCCAGGCAGATTATGCACGCTGGCTGGCACAGGCGCCTGCGGCACCGCCCATTTCACATAGGGCGCGAAGTTAGGATTATAGGATGTATCGGTCGTCATGTTTTCTCCTTCTTTGTATAAGCGCGTCTGCGCTTTTTAATTACGGGCAAATGGAAAGTTGGGATTCAAGCGCGGCCTCATAGGCGCGCCTTTGGTCTATTTCCGTCAGCGCGGCTTTGGCCTTGATAAATAAATTATCCGACGCCGCGATATGGCTCAGAGCAAAATCAGGTTTTGCCACAGGCCTTGCGGTGCAGGCTTCTGCCACCGGAATTTCGACAGGCACCGGCTTGAACACCGGCGGCGACGGCGCGCAAGCCGCCAGCATAAGAAAGATCAACAAACGTTTCATTTTGCGTTACCGAGATAAGCATTAAATATATTTTCCGCCGCGTGGCAGGCATCGCCGCGCATCTTCGTCCGGCGCAATTTCTCGGCAGCCAGAAAATAGACGCGCACAGTTTTCTGCGTTTCATAAGCCGCTTCCTGCACATGCTTCTCGCGAGCGACACCTGCCGTCTTTAATGTTTCGACTGCTTTGTTCTGACGCGCGACCTGCGTAACAAATTCGTCATTAGCAAGATGACAGGCCGTGTTGTTCGCCTGCGCCTGCGCCAATTGTGTTTTCAAATGCGCGTTGGCAATCGACAGCCAGATAAAGATAACGGCAAGAATCAGCGCGATCACAGCGCCCAGCCCCAGCAGAATTTTATTGGCCGGGTTCATTATTGTCTCCTTCAGCGCCCTCTTTCTCTATTTTGCGCTGCGCCCCCTGCCCCCACGCCGCCGCGCCACCCCCCGCCAATAAACAGCCCAGCCCTTGCCCATAAGGGTTAGGATCAAAATCATGCTTCAAGACGACGACATGATAAATCGACAAAGCAATCAGCGCGAACCCGCCGCAGCAAAGCAGCACCAGATGCGCCTCAACTTCGCTGTTCCCGGAATCGACCAGCCTCTTCAAAAACTCTTTCATTTTACCGTCCCTTCTTATCCCATCTCCCGCGATGCGGGAAAGGGAACTCCCTACTGTCCTATAATCATCGCGAGTTCTTTCGCGTTCTTGCTGTTCACAAACAAGGCGGCAATCGCCACCACAACCGCCCAGCCCAAAATCCGCCCCAGCGCCGTAAAGCTTGTCGTCCAGGCGGCTTTCTTCATCACGCGCAAGCCTTTCAGCAAATCGCGAATGTCGCGGATGTCTGCGGCGGCCTCGGCGTCGTTCAGCCCTATCGCCTTCAATGCCTCTGCGGCCCCGCGCTGCGCCAAAGCGCCGAGATATTCGGCCTGCTTGTGCGCAGCCAATTCGCAGAAATTCGTTCCGGCGTTTTTCTCGATGACGCTTTGCAGAAGATCCATTTTATCCCCTGTTCCATAACCGCGATTCAGCCGCGCGGCGGCGCGCCAGCCCGCCAAACACTTCGCCATTGGCGCGGTTCCAGCGCATCAATTGCGCGGGCACCTGTTCGTACCAGCCGCGATTCAGCAGCTTCAGCAAAGTCGATGATTCAAAATTCCCCGCACCGACATTAAAACTGAAACACACCAGTGCCGAGAATTGATTGTCCGACAGCGGCACCGAAACCAGCCGAGACACGGCGCGTTCGAACAAACGCAAATCTTCGTCGAGCAATTGATCGGCCTGCGCTTGCGTAATCTGCATCCCCGACCGCACCGTGCGCGTATGCCCATAACCAATCGTCCAGATTTTGCCGGGACACAAATAGGGCGTCAGATGCAGCCCCTCGAACTCTTTGATCAGATCGATGCCGTCCTGATTGATACGGCGCACGAGAAATGACGAGGCGTCAGGCGGCAAATTCATATTATAATGTCCCGAAGGTGATTGAGTGTGTGAAAGAACGAACATGTGTTTGCCTATGCCTTAATCACGCGCACGCGCCACGTACCGGAAGCCAGCGTCACGCTGGCCCCCGTCAGGTTATTCACGCGGATAACGGCGGCATTGGCGGCATTGACATAGACGGTCGCCTGCAGCCCCTGCAAATCATAGGGTGCAGCGACAATCGCCAAATCGCCCAAGGCGGCTCCGGTCACCGTCAAGGCCGACGACGTAACGCCCGATGCATTCGTAATCGTTCCCGGATTCCATACCGTCGTCGCATCAATTTTCGGCGTTGTCAGCAAGGCCCAGGCCGAACCGGTGTAATACAAAACGCGATTGCCGTTGCGCGTCCACACCGTCCATCCTGCTATCGGCGGTTTGAGCGACCAGCCCGCGTAATAACCCGTGACATAATTGGCAAACCCCGTCCACGCGCCCGTCGGCGAAGGGCCGATGATGTAAGCATCGCCCGTATTGGGCGAGGTCGGCGGCGTGCTGATCGTGTAATCGATCACCGAAGATTTGGTAAGAAAATCGAGATCGTTCAATGCCGCGTTATGCGTCACTTCCTTTTGCGCCTGCGACGACGAGATATAAGCGAGATCGAGATTGGGGGTCGTTGTCATTTGTCTCTCCTGTTAAACTACCGCCGTCGCCACATTGCCTTTGCCGTAGCGCGCGCTGATTTGATAGATATTCACGGTGAAGGAAGAAGGAATGCTGCCGCCCCAGTCCGCCGTTTGCTCGACGGCGGTATAAATCACCGTCGGCGAGGTCAATCCTGTGAAGGCGCGCATCACTGCCGAGCCGTTCATGATATTTACTTCATAAAGTTCCTGCGGCTCGTCGAGCGGCACATCGATATAATCGACCCATTCCGCGTTCAGCCGCGCGCGCCTGTTCCAGACCAAAGTTAAATCTCCGCTGATGCCGAGGCTGCGCGTGCCCACGATATTCACCGGGAAAAACGGGCAGATTGTTTGCATGCCATAGGTAAAATCATAATCCGTCGCGGCACTCAGGCTCAGACCTGTACTCAACGCGCGGAAATCGTAAGACACGCCACGGTCGCTGAGTTGGTCGGGGATGAAATTCACCGCACCCGATTGCAACACGACAAAGTTTTCTCCAATGATATGCGTATTGGTCGCGCGTTCAGTGCCGCGCCTACCGCGCAATAAATTGCTGAGCGTATAAAGGCCGGGGCCGGTTAGGGTCGCCGTTTGAAACTGGATAATCTCGCTGCCCAGCAAAGCGGCATTGGCGCCGTTCGTCATATCGATCCAGCTACAGCTCGATAATTCGCCCTGCGTCAGTTGCACATTGACTGTGCTGACATTGTCGATATAAAGCGCGGCACTGTTCGGCAGATCATTTGTGGCAATGCCCGCCGTCGCCGCTATCGATACGGATTCTATCACACTGTAATTCACGCCGTCGCTGGAACGCATGATCGAAGCGCCCTTCCACCCCGGCAAGCCCGTCACGGCGGCATAGACGCCCGGTTGATCGTCGGTCGACTGCAGCAGCGGCAAATCCAGCATATAGAGAACCGAAGATACGGGTGCGCTGCTGTTCGACGCGATATTCTGCCCGCCGTCAGCCGACGCGGTGCTGCTCAGGCAAGCGGCATAGCTGTAAAATCCTTCGATCTGCAACAGCCCACCACTTTGCGTTACCGAGGCGATGCGCAGCAAATTTCCGTTACCGAAAGCGATAACATCCGAAGGATCGAGCGCCAGCCACGCGCGCGACAGGCTCAATTTAATCAGATCACGTTCCGCCCAGGCGGTATAAAGCCGGGATTCCGCGATCTGTTTGGCCATATCCGCGGCACAGACAATCGGCAGCGATATTTTTTGCACCGCGCGCGCGTTGGTCGTGATACGCCGCGCGCGCTGGCTGTTGACTTCAAAATTGCGCGAGGGATCGATCGCATCGACATCGACCTCGATCGGCAAATCCATTTCCTCTGCGCGGGTTATTTCCAAAGGCGGCGGCTGGGTCTTGCCGTCGGGCGCAGCGCGCCATTCGCTGTAGGGAACAGTGGCGCCCGCGCTGCCGCCGCGCAGAACGGCGACCAACTGCCCCGCCGTCTCGATCAAATCGAACGGCGTATAGGCTTGTAACGGTTCAATCGCATTGCGCGCGCTCATCGGTTCTTGCAGGACATAGCCTTGAATAAGACTCTCGCTTAGCGCCGATACGTTATAATCGCCCGATGCATAGCCCGCGCGTGTCAACACATCCGTCAGAATTGCCGCAATACTGCCATTGGCGTTGCGTTCGACGATAAGGAATTGCCCTATGTCGTAGCCCCCCACTAAGCCCATCAGCAAAAGCCGCGCATCGTCCAGTCGCATCGCGCCGAAAGTGCCTCCAGACGCGGTGCCGCCGTTCACGGTGACGGCATTGACCGACAAGGTGAAACTGCCGCTACCGAGCGTGACTTCCGAGATAAGATAATTGGTGCCAAAAGCGGCACGTTGTACGATGAGCAACCTGTCGCCGTAGAAAACCGGGAAATTGGTCGTGCCGATGCCGAAGCTTAAAGTGACGGTCTGCCACGGGCGCGTGATCGTGGCCGCTGTCGCCGAGGGTTCGAAGGACATGATGCGGTAGTCGAGAACATTGCCGTAAAACAAGGTCCATTCGCCGCTCGCGGTCTGCAAAAACCGTGCATGCGGCCCGCTGCCCGTGCCCAGCGCGAGGCCGCTGGCAACGGTATAGACAGTGCCCAGCGACAAAGCATTATTGCGCCACGTCACGGTGCGCGCCTGCAAGGTCAGCACATTGGCAACCCCGGTGCCCCATATATAGGCCAGCAACCCGTCGGCATAAGGCGTAAATTCCGCGCCATAAAACATAGCAGTCGAAGACGCGCTGCCCCACACGGGCGTAAAACCCAGATCGATAATGCCCATTCCCGCGCGCGCGAAAGCATGCAGCCCCCGCACGCCGCCCGAGACATCGTCGATGATAAAATGCTGCGCATCCAGCCAGGTGATTTGCTTGATCGACGACGACGCAGCGAAATTGACGGTATAAATTGTGCCGAAACTCTGCGCCTCCGTATCGTAAAGGACGAAATTATGCGTCGGCGTAAGCGAGTTCTGCAAATACATTGCGGCAAAGCGCCCGTCCGGCGACAAAGCCCAGGAACAATCGACAATCGATGTCGCGGAAAAACTCGCGCTACTAAAACGCGCTATCTGAGCGGGCGTATCCTGCGTTACATCATATTCGGCTACCGTGAAAGTGATATTGCTGCCGCTTGTGGTATAGCCGCCGACAAGAACCGTCTGCGCATCCGTGCCGTTGCCTTGCAGGACAATCGGCGACATCGTGCCGCTTTCCAGACCCTCGGCATGTTGCGAAACCCCGGCATCTGTCGTACCGAGCCAAACGGGATTATTTGTGGCCGTCGCTGCGGCAATCTCGAATGTCAGGTTCGGCAAGCGGCTGCCGAAATTCGACAATTGCAGATTATCGAACACGATATAGGCGATGCCCTGATAGGCGGGCACATTGCCCGCGCCCAGAATCGATTGCATAAAACTGTCGGGCATTTGTCCGGCACCACCCGTATAAATCGTCACGCCGTCAAAAATTCCGGGAGTCCATATGCCGTCTTGATAAATTATCGTGCTGTCGGCCCAGATCGTATTCAGCCCCGCAATCGGCCCTGTGCAAATGCCGACCGCGCAATGCACGCTGTAGGTATAAGTGATTTCCGTCACACCCGAGTTCGAACCGCCTTTGCCGCCGACGCTGCTGTTATGCTGTGTTTGAATCAGATCGGTTGACCAGATCACATTCCCCGCGACGCGCGCATTGCCATAGATGATCGGAATGCCCGCGCCATAACGCGAATCCTGCACCGATAGATTTTGCAGTTGCGGGCCGGTAACAGTTGTGCCCAACCCCAATTGCCCGTCGATGATATTGCCGAGATTGCCGCCCAACCCGCCAAGCAATGCGCCGCCGATACCGGGCAGCAAGGCATTACCGACGGCAGACCCGACGGATTTAAGGACGACAGAAGCCATTTGAGGATATCAGGGGTTAGAATTCAGGGAACAAAGACGGAAATTAACCATAATGCGTATTTTCTTTTTACTTTCACTATTGCGAACTATTGTCGCCTTTATTGAAACTTCTTTTGCAGCAGGTATCAGATGAATAAAAAAGTAAAAGCTTTATGTTGGGGCGCAGCAAGTCTTGCTGTCGTGGCGAATGTCGCAGTCGGCGTCGGTGAATCAAGAAAAAACATTTGTGATCAAACTTTGTTTGTTCAAGATGCTTTAAATCAAGTTGGCGTTAAGCCTCAAAGTATAACAGGGCGCACTGTAACCTTCGCAACTGTTGGCGGTACGCTTGTCGGAGCCGTGATCGGATTTGGAAGAGAAGCGATCATTCATCCAAAGCTTTACCAGGATTATCCGGTTTGCGCTGCGGGTCAGTAACCAGCTTCTACCGTCACGCGATAAACGCCGGTTAATCGGTGTTTCCAATAATCGCCAATCGATGTTTCAACAACTTTGCCCGCAGGCGCGAAGCTGTGAATCATCGTGTCGGGTCCGGTCGCCAGCGCGACATGCTGGGGTTGATGATCGTAGCGAAACAACAGGATATCGCCCGCGCCGATTTCCTTAACAGGCTGCGCGCCATGTTCATGCAACGCCGCGAGCAGGCTTTTCCCATCAGGACGGCGGCCATAATCGCTGCGGTCATGCACAGACATACCCGCAGCGCGCAAGGCGACGATCACCAAGCCGATGCAATCCAACCCCACGCCGGGCATGCGCCCCTGATGATGAAAGGGCGTGCCGAGACAGGAGCGCGCGGCGGCAATCATGTTCTTGTTGTGATCGATCATGTCGGATATTGCAAAATGTTGCCCACGCCCGGCACATAGGGGAATCCGCCAAAATTCGCGGCATTGGAAAATGTGCTGCTGCAGGTCGCAAACTGTTTGTTGCAGCCGGGATAGACGCTGTAGATGTCGCCGATTTGTATCGCGTTGGACATCGGCAGCCATAAAGTGAAAACCTGCCCGACGCCGTCCCAGGCTTTGACTTCCATACTTTGCCCGGCATTAGAACCCGTTGCCCAGGTCAATTTTCCGTAGGCATAAACGCCCGTTGCCGCGCTTTGCGACGTATCGCCGAAATTTGCATTGTCGATTGTGCTTGTCACACTACCCGTCACCGTCAGCGCGGCGATATTGATGCCGCAATTGGAATCGCCCAGATCGAAACGGCATTCGGGCGTATAATAAGCGCCGACGGGACGCTGCAACAAGTCATGCAGGCCGCGCAGTTCCGCGATATAATGCGTGCGCGCGCTTGTCACCTGCCCCAGCCAGCCGCGCCTGAGCTGTATTGTTCCTTGCGTTAGATCCGCCCAATTACAGATATAGACATCGACGCGCGCGAAATCGTAAAGCCCGGCTTCGATATCCGTCTCGCGAATATGCGCGCTGTCGAGAATGCCGGTAATTTCCAGATTATCGACCGCGAGTCCGGCGCGGCTTTCGATTGCGCTGGGCGTCAAAGCGCCGTCGGCAATATAACTTACGCCGTCAATCGTCACATTCTGGTCATGCGTCGTATAGCCTGTGATCGTACCGTTGGTACATGTCAGTTTGACCAGATAGGCAAGCGTCGTCAGCTCGCCGTTCAGATGCGCTTGCAAGGCCGTGGAAACTGGTTTCATTTTTAAACGCGCACTTCGACAATCGGGATATCTGCCTGATAGGCGATATAGTTTTCGGCAGACAGCGCCAGATAATCGGCATCGAAACGCACCGGCACATCGAACAGGAACCCCGCCGTAATCGCCAGCCCCGATGCAGGGGCCGTAGCAAAAGTCACAAGTCCCGTTGTCGTATCGACGCTCCAGCCGCTTGTCATCTGCGCGCCATTAACGCCGATGACGAGACTGCCGATGATCGGTTTAGCGATCACGCGCACATGCGTTATGCCGCCGCTGCTGTAATTTTTGACGAGCTGAAAAATGGTCGTTGTTCCGTCGCCGGTTGCGATTGTTTGATCGGCAAAGCCGGGCGTCGAAAGATTGTCAGACGCGCTTGAAAAATCGCTCCAGTCTTTCAAACGGAACCCGCGCGCGCGTCCGGCGCGGGCGTGGAAGAAATTCAGCAGGGTTGCGACATCGGCCGTCGAACGCACGCCTGAACGCGCATCATAGACGCGTCGCGCCTGCGCCCAATTCTGGTTACGCCTTTCGTAACCGCTGTCGATGACAATGATCTCGGTCGAAAAATTCGGGCCGCCCTTGGAGCCGAATCCGACCCGCAGCGGCAATTCGATTTCATCAAAAGCCATTACCGTATCCTTTGTCCCAAGGCGAGCATCGCCAGCCCGCTGCCCGCGCTTTGCGCCGCGCTTGTATAACCGCCGCTGCCGCCACCCAATCCCGTTTCACCCAATAGATTTCCTACGGCGAAGTCGGCGATTTGCCCGAACAGAGACGTCGTCGTCGTTTTTTTGGTGCGCGTTCGGGGAGGCTTGATTACAGGGGCTTTGATCGCGCGCGTCAGGCCGGAAACGCTGTCGCGCAATTTATTCAGATCGCTTTGCATCGCCGCCATTTCGCTTTGCGCCTGGCGTACGGATGCTGGTGCAAGCTGATCGATGGAATAATTTCTGCGTGTCATTTATGTGCTCTGTGTAATGATGCTGAAACGCGCCGCAGCGTGAGTGGTCAGGCCGTCGCTATCTAAGGCAAAATCCGCGCTGTGGAACTCGCAGGACAGAAACACCTGTCCTGAAACAGTCAGGCTGGCGCGGTGCAGCGTATCGTAGAGCGCCTGAAAGATATCGCGCGCTTCCTTGCCGCCGCGATAGCGCGACCAGATCGTAAGAGTAACGATCTGCTCGAACCCGATTTCCGTTTTGGTGTCATAGGGTACGATATGCGAAGGTCCATAAACGACATAGGGAAACACAGCCCCCGGCGGCACGTGATCGTAAAGCGCGGGCGTGGAACCGAGAACGGCTTGCACCTCGGCGCTGGCATCCAGCGCGGCGATAACCGCCTCTTGAACAGAAAAAAGCGCGTCGCTCATACCGCCGTTCCTTCCTCGACCAGCACGGTGAGATACTGGTTGTTCTCATCCTGATTCATCACGGCGTGAATATTGAAACTGCGCGTGCCGTATAGAATCCGCATATCGCTCGTCACCGTTATGTCACTTCGCCAGCGCATTGTGATGCTGTGCGTCACATGTCCTTCCAGATGTCCGTCGATATAAGGCTTGGTTCCCGTCACGGATGATATATCCGCCCACACCGTCGCCAAAGTCGTCCAGCCCAGCGCATAACCGCCTGCACCGTCGGGCGTTTGCTGTTCCGCCTGTATCGCAACCTGCTTGCGAAGTTCGCCGATTTTCATTTCAGATTCCGGAATAACGAATGCCATACGGATCAAGCAGCGCCTGAATAACCAGCGGTACTGGCGTCGCGGGCATAATCATCGTGCCGCGCGCGCTGGGTGCCGTTGCCGCGTCGCCGCGATGTTCATACCAGTGGGCGACGAGTTGGCGGATCGCCGTCTTGATCGGCTCTGGCACGCTTGTACCGTCATTGCCATAACCCGCAACATAAGTAATGACGATGCCGTTGGTCAGACGCGACGGCACAGGCCAGACGGAACCTGAGCGCAAAGCAATGCGCCCCGGCTCGCGCACCGTATCGACGAAATAATTGCTGGTCGGCCACACGGTCGCGGTATCGGTATTATCGAAATACTGCACGCTGGTTACGCTTTGCAAAGGCGCGCGCGGCAGGCTGATATAATTGACTTCGTCCAGGCCTGTGATGGGCCCCTGACGCATGCCGTTCCACCATTTTTCGGCGACACCCGGCGACAGATCGATTGCCACCCGCCAAGTCTGGGTGATAAAGGCGCGACCTGTGTATTTGTCCGCCCATTGCCGCGCGCCGGTGATGAGATATGTCACCAGATTATCATCGACGGTCGTATCGATGCGCG
>JBAVWC010000420.1:0-3749 GCA_049697595.1 Alphaproteobacteria bacterium | reverse complement strand
ATGTTCCTCCGGGGCTGAAGCCCACGTTAATTCTGCGGGATTTATGCGGGGGTTGAACCCCCGCCTCCCTCCGAAATGAGTTTTTCCGCAGCCTTTAAAGCCCGCGATTTTATTGGGCAATTCACGGCACGGCTCAAGCCGTGCCCTTTCAAAGACCGCTCCTTTGTTAACTTCTAGGGTTGCCGCGTAGAAAAAATGCGTCAGGGGGCGGCAACTGGCCTTACACTGGCGGTGGAAATAGTTGAAGCCATGCCAGTTGCCCAACTGACCCTGGAGATTCGCATCGAGCACGCCCAGTCTCTCAAGGACCGGCGGCAGGTGGTGCGCTCGCTCAAGGACCAACTGAAGCAGGGATTCAACGTCTCGGTGGCCGAACTGGACGAGGCGGTAACGTGGCAGTCGGCCACGATCGGAATCGTCGCCATCTCGCGCTCGCGCGACTACCTGCACGGACTCATCGAAGAGGTGGAACGCGCCGCGCGGCGCATGACCAACGAGTTGGGCGCGGAACTGGCAGATACCTTTTGGGAGTACATCGAAAGCTGACGCGATGCTGCTGATTGCAACCTTGGCGGTTCTCGGAAGTGAGTCAGCAAGTCAGCAAGTCAGCGAGTTAGCGAGTTAGCGAAAAGGCCCCCGATTCGGGGCCTTTTCTGTTGGCAGGTTGGCAGGTTGGCAAGTTGGCGGAAAAGCTCCGAAGCGATGATTTAGGGCCGTTTTGGGTGAGAAAACCGGCTTTTCCGGTGATTTTCAGAGGCCAAATCTCACGATGCGGGAGGAGAAAGTTTTACACAGGCATTGATTCCAAACGAGTTAAAAATAATCTGCAAGGTTTCAAGGGGAATTTGCACCCCTTGGTCGAAGGGGGGTGGGGTCGAGCTTGGTGGTACGGACCGGTCACATAGCCGACATATTAGACCGGTCACATGCCTGACAGTGAACAGTGGACTGCGGTCGGTAAGGCCACGTCCATTGTTCACTCCTCAATTGTGCGCCGAAGGGATATTATTTTCTGCAAGGCGGAGCAGGTTTCCCACCCTTTCCGCAGAAACAAACGGAAAGGATAGGGCACGGGGCTTCGATCCGCTCGGAGCGGCACCTTCCTATTCCCTATTCTCTGATCCCTACTCTCTACGGCATGGGGCGCTCGTTAATAATCATCCACGATGTGCCGAACTTGTCGCGGAGCATGGCGAAGCGGAAGGCAAAGAAGGTTTCATCCATGGGCATGAAGATTTCGCCGCCTTCCTTGAGCAGGGCATAAAGGCGCTCCGCTTCTTCGTTGCTGTCTACACTCAAGGCAAGATAGACGCTGCGCATGGGTTGAAATATGTCCGACGGGGCGTCGCTGGCCATGAGGAGCGTATCTCCGATGATGATGCGGGCGTGGAGAACGCGCTTTTCGTAACCCGGCGGGATGTTTTTCGGCTCGGGCATCTGGTCGAAGGTGGACATCGAGACGATCTTTCCGCCCAGATGCTCTTCATAGAAGTGGAGCGCATCGGCGCAGTTGCCGCCGTAGTTGAGATAGGTGGTCAGTTTCATGGTTGCGATTTTCCTTTCGGGGAATGAGTTTGAAAAGTGACGGGCAAGAGGCGCTTGGGAAACCCCAGACACAGAGATACGCTACACATCTGACTTGCATTATTGCAATCCGGTTATGTTAAAAAATATGCAATGGGGTGTTGGGCAAGGCTGCAATGCGGACCGCGTAATCTAGTATTTGCTCGGGACAAGTGCGGGCGAGGACGCCCCCACTACAGCCGGTCTGGAGACCAGCGCTACCTTCCAGTCGTTACTGAACCGTGCGGTCAAAGTACCAGAAAGTGCCGTCGATTCAAGGTCAGGAGGTTTCCATGAGTGCACTTGAGAATTTTCCCCGGATAACACCGTTTCTCTGGTTTGACTCGAATGCGGAGGAGGCAGTCGAGTTTTACCTCACCGTCTTCAAAAACTCGCGCCGTTTGGACGAATTGCGCAACACAGGCGACGCCCCCGGACCCAAGGGAGGCGTGCTGACCATAGCCTTCGAGCTTGATGGCCAGAAGTTCACCGCGCTCAATGGCGGGCCGGCATACAGGTTCAACGAGGCTATCTCGCTGGTGGTGCGCTGCGACTCGCAGGAGGAAGTGGACTACTACTGGGAGAGGCTCACCGCAGGCGGCAGCGAGATTCAGTGCGGATGGCTTAGAGACAAGTTCGGCCTATGCTGGCAGGTTACACCCGCCCGCATCGGCGAACTCCTCGGGAATTCCAAAGCCATGCAGGCCATGATGAAGATGAAAAAGCTCGACATCGCGGAATTGGAGCGAGCTGCGCAGTCGTAACTGATTCCGGAATGCCGGTTCACTATTCGGAAATGAAGGAAGTGCATGAAGCCGCGGTCGATGGGTGAACCGGAGTGCTCTCGCCAGCCGAATCAGATCTTTTCCAGTCCTTTCAATGCTTACTTATAAGGATCGAAAGATTGCTTCGCCTTTTGAAGGCAAAATGGAGATTCGAGCGTTCCGTGGTACAAAAGGTTGTACGTTACCGGGTCCAGGCTGCCATATTTCTGCTGAATCTCGGAATCGACGTCTACCAGGGAAACACTGGTTACGCCTCGGCTTATGAAACCGTTATAGGCGGTTTGGGCGTTGACGGCGAAGTTGACGGTTGGATCGCCAGAACCGCCGCATAATATCGTTGGCGATTTGGGGTTCCACGCGAGAAGGTCCTGAATCCTACCGTCGACTATTGTTGTATTGTTCGGATTGTTGGCTAGATCCGCCAAGTACGCAGGATTGAACATGGCAGCTTGAGCTTGCGCAGCCGTGCCGGTGGGCAGCATGGCGTTCGCGGCGGCTGCCGAAAGCAGCGTGGGAAACATTGTTGCAATATAGCTGTCATACGGAGGATTGAATACGTCGGAGGTCTGTGCGTATACATTTCCGTAAATGTTTTGATAAGAGACAATCTGGAACGGCCAAATCGACTGAACGCCATTGATGGGGTGCGTGGCGCCATAGGAGAGAGTCCCTGAGATGTTGTAAGGCCCGGCGAGGCTAGCCACTGCAACGAGGTTGAATTCGCCCGTGTTCGCCCGCTCTATCTCGCGTTGAGTCGCCATTGAAGCATGGCCGCCCTGTGAATAGCCAGAGATCATTATCTTGCCATTGAGCTTCAAACCCAGCGATGAAGATGCCTCTCGCGCCGCGCGGATGGAGTCAATCATGCAGGATGCTTCGGTTGCCGCATGCGTGTACGGATGATAAGGATATTCGGATAGCGCGTAGCCGAGGTAGTCTGTAGCAACTACGGCGTAGCCCTGGGCCGCAAAAAATGTCATCAGGAGTTGAGTTGAGGGGTTCGTCAAATCCGCATTGGTCTGCGCTTTTTCGAGGATTGTCGCCCTGCCAAAAGCAATCAGCGGGAACGGACCTGGACAATTTGCCCCGCTGGGAATCAGAACCGCGGCAGAGGCATTGGTAACCTCTCCCCATTGCACACCTGCAGTTCGATAGTTAATTTGCGCCACGGTAACATCGCATTGAGCGGCGCCTGGTAGTGGCTCCAAATTGTACTGTGCTGTGATCGAATCGAGTTGCGCCGCGGTCATTGTTCCAACCACTGCAGGTGAGGCGATCAACTGCCCAAACGGGGGAGCAAAGCTTCCGGAACATGAAGTCATAACCAAACACAGAAGGCTTGCCAATCCATACTTGTAGAGATTCAATTCGCACCTCAAGGCCTCGCCAAAGTTGTTCTTT
>JBAVWC010000419.1:0-2564 GCA_049697595.1 Alphaproteobacteria bacterium | reverse complement strand
GCTCCAGCAAGCTCATATTATCGAAGGGGGAAATCTTCCTTGGCTCGGCGGCCTCGATATAGGTATCGATTAGATGCCGCATATCCGCTTCGTAGGCTTTCAAATCCAGTGTCTCATTGCTGGCGTTGCGGATAATTTCCCGAATGTTGAGATAATGGGTGAGGTGCTGCTTTATCCGGTTGATGTCGGCCAGGCTGTAGCCGGCAGGCTCCATCTCATCGGCGATGTTGGCATAAGCGCGCACCAGGGCGACTACCGCCTTGTAAAGAGCCGAACGCTGCGGTTCACGCTCTTTCAAGTCTGTCGGAATTTCGGTGTTGCCGCAAAAATAATGGATATGCGCCAGCTCGTCCTTTGGTGGCGCAACAGGCTCACAGAGCAGCACCAGCGCCTCTACAGCGGCGTCCAGGCTCGCCCGGCCCTTCGTCAGCCGGTCTTGTAGCATAACCTCAGGCGGCTCCCCACCAGCGCTGTGGTCAAGTTCTGAGGAATAAACCGAAACCGCATTATTGAGTTTTTTGAACAGGTTCTTGTAATCGACGATGAACCCAAAATCCTTATCTGCGCCGTCCAGCCGGTTGGTCCGGCAAATAGCTTGAAACAAGCCATGATCCTGCATCGATTTGTCGATATACAAATAGCTGCATGGCGGTGCATCGAAGCCGGTAAGCAATTTGTCGACAACCACCAGAAGCCGCATGTTCGCGGGTTCCATGATAAACAGCGCTTTCACCCTGTCCTCATAGGTCTCGGTCTTCGTGAGCCCCGGTTTAGCGTCAACGTCCTTCAGCAGTTCGGTGTAAGTATTGTAGATAAATTGTTTGTCGGTTTCGGTATTCGCGCCGGTCTCTTCCAGCGTTAGGTCTTTTGCCTGCGGGTTGTAGGATGTCACCACCGCGCATTTGTTTCTCAGCGGCGTGCTTTGGAACAGCGTAAAATACTTGCAGGCTTCGAAAATGCTGGACGCCACCAGAATGGCGTTCCCCCGCTCGCTGGAGAGCCGCGCCTTCACCCCAAAGTCGAAAACAATATCTTTCACCACGCGGTCCATGCGGGATCTTGAGCTGAGCACGTTTTGCATCGTGCCCCATTTCTTCTTCAGCTCGTCCTTCTGCCAGTCGTTCAGTGCCTTGGTTTTGGCGTCAAACCAGGCGTCGATTTTGTCCTCCGAACCCAGTTTCTGATCGATATCTCGGGCTTCATATACAAGGTCCAGAACCACCTCATCTTCTACAGCCTCGCTGAATTTGTAGGTGTGGATATACCCGCCAAAAACCTGTTCGCTTGTCTGTTTGTCTTTTTTCAAAAGCGGCGTGCCGGTAAAGCCAATGAATGTCGCATTAGGCATCATCGCCTTCATCACCCGGTTCAGCTTGCCGCTTTGCGTGCGATGACATTCATCCACAAACACGAACAGCTCGCCCATTGTCTGGCTCGGCTGTGCCGCCAGATCGGCGATAAAGGCGTCGAAATTATCAATATTTTTGCGACCGAATTTATGCACCAATGAGCATAGCAACCGTGGCGATGGCTGGCTAAGCTGCATCATCAGCTCCCGGCCGCTGCCGGTGCGTTTAATCGGCTCGCCAGCCTCCTTGAACACACGCTCAATCTGCTTATCTAACTCATCGCGATCGGTGATAATTGCCACGCGGGCATTGGGGTTATTCTCCAAAATCCACTTGGCAAGCAACACCATGACGATGCTTTTGCCACTGCCCTGCGTGTGCCAGATAATCCCGCCGTTTTTCTCCCGCACGTTTTTCTGCGCGGCTTTAATGCCGAAATACTGGTGCACACGTGGGAGCTTTTTTACCCCGCTATCGAATAACACAAAATCATGCATCAGCTCGATGATACGATCTTTGCTGCACATTTTCAGCAGATACTTGTCGAGCTTGAAGCGGCTGTTATCCGCCTCATCCTCTTTCCATTTCAGGAAATATTTTTCTTCCGTGCCGATGGTGCCATATTGCAGCCCTTGCGAGTCATTCCCCGCAAAGACAAACTGCACGGTGGCAAAAAACCAGGCGTTGAATTTTTCGTCCTGGTTGGAAAGGTTCTGGCGGACACCGTCGCCTATGCTCTTGCGGCTATTTTTTAGCTCCAAAACGCCGATGGCTATGCCGTTGATATACAGAATAACGTCAGGCCGGCGCTCAAACCCGCCCTTCAGTGTCACTTCCTCAGCAATAGCAAAATCGTTCTGGCACGGTTGCGCCCAGTTGATGAGCTGCACGGTCTCTGTGACTTTACCGGCCTCGGTCTTCACCGGCACGCCATAGCGCAGCAGGGCGTAGACCTCCTGGTTGTTGCCATAGAGCTTGCGGTTGTGATTGCTTGCCTCAGTTTGCAGTCTGTAGATCGCGGCGCTGATCTGCGGGGCGGAATAGGCGCTTTTGGTCAGAAAATTGGTGAGGATTTTCTCCTCAATGTTGCTATTGCCGGCCCTGTCGGTCCAATCGCCCAGATAGCGATACCTCAGCTCATCGCGGAACAGCGCAATAACCCGGCATTGTGTGGCGCGTTCTGGCTGGCCGATGAGGCTCATATCAACCGTATCC
>JBAVWC010000418.1:0-2072 GCA_049697595.1 Alphaproteobacteria bacterium | reverse complement strand
GCCGCGGGGCAGGACCGCAGCTCCGAGAGAACGACAGGCCGCTAATGCCGCTTCGACATCTGCGGCGTCGCGGGGAAGAACGATGCCGATGGGAAGCTGGCGGTAGTTCGAAGCATCGGCGGCATAGAGAGCGCGCGAGGCAGTGTCGAAGTGGACATCGCCGCGAATGCTTTTGCGCAATTGCGCTTCCAACTCGCGATGGGCGGAGAAACGCTCATGCTCGAGCGGGGATGGGTCCGGGAGGATGGAAAAGGAAGAAGCGCCCACGAAGGAATGTTAGCGCGTTGGCCATTCTTCAACGACGATACCGAGGTCGTTGAGCTGCTGGATGACAGCTTCGACGTTGCGGCGGATACGAGGACGATCTTTGGGAGCGGCCTGGGGTGACTCCGCAACAGCGACGACGCGGCCGTAACGCCACGCTCCGGGAGGCAGGGCGAGGAGCGCTTTGGTGAGATCAGTGAGACGGATGGCCATCTCCTGCCGGCGGGCTGCTTCAGGGCGGAGCATGGTTCCCTGACCGATGGCGCTGGTATTCGAGTCGGCCATGATCACGCGAAGATCCAGGGTATCGGCATCGACAGAGATGAAGGGGTTCATCCACGCGCTGGGATCGTGCACATCAACGTACAGGCTTTTCGTCGGCAAAGGAATGCGGGCGAGGACAACGCGCTGCTGATCGCGTTGAGAGGCTTCAGCCTGGGCAGCGGCCTGCGCCTGTTGTTCTGCTGTAACGGCGGTTTTAGCGACGCCAACGACTGCTTGTTCTTCCTTATGGCAGGCCGCGGCGGAGACGCCCAGCAGCGCCACTGCCATCATTCCACTGATTCGCTTACACGCAATCACCAGACAAGGATAACAGGATGGCTGTGGCGGGCTGGGTGATGCCCTCTGGCCGGGAGACAGCCTCTGGCGGGATTTTGATGGACGGAGCGGCTTGGATGTACCCTTGAAGCAAATGGTATCTGCTTCCTCTCGCTCCCGCCGCTTCCTCCTCGAATATGACCGGTTTCAGAACTGCATGACCCGGTTGTGGGCATGGGGAATGCCGGTGCTCCTTTTGTGTGTTCTGGCGGCTGCGGCGGAGCACGCGTCTGCCCGGCAGGCCAGAAAATTGGTGCAGGCAATCGTGGTGGAAACCGCCGAATATACCCCATGCGGAAATCGCTGTTCCGAAGCGGCCGATCCGGCGAGGGCATTCTGTCTCCGAACCAGAGACCAGACCCTGGTGGGGGAGGGCCGGAGCTACCTTCACGAAGCAAAGTTTTCCGGCATGGAGGACTACGGGGGCAAACAGGTCCAGATACGCTTCAACCAGCGTTGGATCTGGATACAGGCATCGGACGGAACAGAGACCAGAATCCAGCGCGGCTCAGAGTATGAGGAATTCAAGGACCGCAGTTGTGTGGCCGCAGTGAACCGGCCGATTCTGGACACGGCGAACCGGCAGAAGCGGCCGTCCAGAATACCGGCTTCTGCTGTAGCCATTGCGGGGCCGGAACAAGGAGATAATCCGCAGCGGTTCCTGTGGTATGCCTGCGCACTGAATTCCGGTGCGGCCACGATCACGTGCCAGAGGTGGTATCACAACGGCGATTCATTCGGAGACGACTGGTATTGCGCCAGGACGCTGGACGGAAGGCCGGTGCAGGCTGGTTTTTCACTCGATGCGCTCGAGAGCGATGCGGGACACCTGGTTCTGAGCTCGGGAGGAGTACTCGAACATGATCAGAGAAGCCGAATCGATGGGAAGCTGGATCGGCCGGAGTCGCAGTGTTACTAGGGGATAGAGACCAGGAGCTGAGTAAGCTCCTGGATTATTCCGTGAGCAGGCCGTGGGCAATCGAGTCGAGAACTCCATTGAGAAAGTTCATGGACTCCGGGGCTGAGTAGCGGCGGCCAATCTCAAGCGCTTCATTGATCACAATCGGGAAGGGCGTGGACTTGAAGCCGAGCATTTCGCCGACGGCCATCCGCAGCAGGTTGCGGTCAACCCCGGACATCCGCTCCAGGCGCCAATGGCGGGAATGCTGGACCAGCAGCTTGTCGATCTCGTCCTGGCGGTCGATGGT
>JBAVWC010000417.1:0-3652 GCA_049697595.1 Alphaproteobacteria bacterium | reverse complement strand
GCCCCTTGAGCTTTAGCTCGCATGACTTCTGTAACACACTTTGTGTTACAGAAGTCGCAACTTGCGCGTAGCTTTTGGTGAATACGGATTCTTTATTGGACGGAGAAACTGCTTTGGGCAATGCCGTCAATTTCGACGCCCTAGGTATTGTTATGTGCGACGATGATTTTACCGATGATGATACGATTAGCGCCACGCGACGAAACGCTCCCTTCATCTGCGCGGCGCGTCCGGCAAATGACAGGGCGTTCATCTTCCATTCGTTGTGCGGCGAGAGGTTCATTCCATCACCTTCTTGTCATCTCGTGATTCACAGCGCAGCCGCCCGTGCGCTGGGTCAACCGGGCAAACTGGCAATCCAACCTTTACCCATTTGGGAATGATGCGGACGGTATATCCGCATGACGCGCCGCATTCGGCTTTGAGCATTCTCACACCCTGTTTTCTGCGACTGCCCGCGCCGGAAGCAAAGTCCAGCGTGGCGTGTGGGATGGGGCCGAGGGCGGTTGCTATCACTTTCAGCCGTTCCTGCAATGGTGGTGCTGGCATGGCGCGGGTCATGTTGCCTTCAAGACCGATGCGTAGGGCAATATCCCGGAACTCTCTGCCGTATTTGACGGCGGGAGGAAGGAGCGTATGAATAAGCTCCCTCGTCAGGATGCCGAGAATTTCCAGCGGATCGGCTTTATCGGCCTTGATGATGATTTCAAAATGTTTGTCTGCCGAGGCTTGCGGATGCCAGCATTCACCTTCCATGCCTCGCTTGCCGCCGGAGGTGAAGGCGATGGCAAAGCGGATATTGTCCGGGATGGAATGGCCGAACATTTCAAAATAGGGGCGTAGCTGGTTGGTTGCCTCTCTCAGCCATTCTTCGCGGGAGGTA
Source organism: Alphaproteobacteria bacterium (assembly GCA_049697595.1). Classification (GTDB taxonomy): domain Bacteria; phylum Pseudomonadota; class Alphaproteobacteria; order UBA9219; family UBA9219; genus CAIXLI01. Next base: position 2,769 of record JBAVWC010000417.1, on the reverse strand, counting down.
TGGATATTGTCTTTCTGATTACTGTCTTTCTTCATAATGCCTCCCTGTTCTATAAAAAGGGCGAACTAAAAATTTCAAACGAGTGCGCTTAAGTCCGTGGGTTTGGTAAAAGAGGTGTTAATGGTCTTGCTTGCTGCACCCGCGCCGCCAGCCATGCGTCGATCTCGCTTTCGAGCCAGCCAACGGCACGGCCACCGAGAGAAATTTGTTTGGGAAAATTGCCCTGTGCGACGCGCAGGTAGATCGCTGCGCGTTTGAGGCCGACGCGCTTCATCACATCCGGCAGTCGAAGAATGTTTATGGACTGTGTGTACTCGCAAGAGGCAGGCGCAGCGACCGCCACGAGTCTGGCGTAGCCCGCCTCTTGCCCTGCCGCTTGCGGCAGGTGGTTATGATAGGGAACCAGAGAACTCGAATTTTTATGTGAGCCTAAAATCACATCCGTCATTATGTTTCTCCTCAAAAAGAGAAAAATCTAATGATCGGATTGTCTCACAGGTCGATGCAATCAAACAGATATGCAGCCTGATTTTAATATTCCGGAATATTGCGCGGGAAAAATAATCCGGAATTTATTTTACGATTAACTTGCCGGATTTTTTCTGACCTTCGGATTGCTCTTTAATGGCCTGAAAATTCAACATACGGATAGTTCTTTTATCCATAAGTTTTTCGGCATATTTTCTGGCCGCTTTTCTGCAAGCATCCTCGCTGCCGACTGGCTTGTCGGTTATAAGATTCAAGGCATTGGCAAAAGCCGAACCTTGAAATGATCTGCCTGTGGCAGCTTCCCATAAGCATAAATCGAGATACGGTAAAACGCCACAGTTATACCAAACGTCAAAATCAGAGGTCTTGAGAAACGGGGTTCTGGCTTCTTCCGCTGTCTTTTTCTGGCTTTTCAGGTAATCGGCAAATTTTCTCTTTAAGATTGCTTCGGGCAATGAAAAATCAATACACGCAAATCTCTTATCCTCATTGATGGAAAAACGTTTGTTCGTGAATGGCGCATGATATTGTTCATACCACGCCTCCTGTAGCGCTTGGCTTTCACTGTCCTTGCCCTCCCGTACCTTTGGGGACAAAGGCTTCCGTAATATCTTCGGAAAGCTTAGGGAGGCTTTATATAAGTCTCCGTTCGTTGCAGCCCTGACTCCATAGGCCGGTTCCACATCCAGCGCGATCTCGCTGATTAATTCGTCACCGGGCGTACCCCTTATATAGATATCTTCTCCTTCGTATTCATGGGTTATGATGACAGGGAAAGCCTCTTCAAGCCGCGCAATCGTTATGTGGTGGTCGGCCTGCAACAACCCCAGCCATTCGTTACTTAAATATCTTTGTAAATCTTCTGCCTGCCATCCGCGAACAGAGAATCGAAAAGCCAATTGCTGATACCATTCAGCCGCGCGATAAGTCTTGGCTTGTCGATATTTTTCAATATCAAACCATTCTGGCAATCCGGTGCTGCCTTTTTTCGGGCGTCCTGCTTTTGACATGGGCATATCCTTTCCCGTCAAAAGATATGTGGCGATTGTTAGAAAAGGCTTAATATATGGGCTTTTCCTACTTCTTCTCGCGCAGCCCGTCCAGATAGTCAGCCCAATCCTGCATCATTTTACGGCGTTCGGGTAGATGCGCGGTGCGGTTATAGGCTCGCCCATTAGGGTCACGGACGGCGTGGGCTAACTGGTGTTCGATGTAATCCGGGCGAACGTGCAGGACTTCATCCAGTACAGTACGCGCCATTGCTCGGAAGCCGTGCCCGGTCATTTCGTCTTTGGAGATTCCCATGCGGCGTAATGCACAAAGAATGGCGTTATTGCTCATTGGTCTTTTGTTGCTACGAGGACTGGGAAAAAGATATGCGCCCTGCCCGGTCAATGGCTGCAATTCTTTTAGAATCTCCAATGCTTGGCGCGACAACGGGACAAGGTGCGGCTCTTTCATCTTCATGCGATCAGCGGGGATATTCCATGTCGCCGTGCCGAGGTCAATCTCTGCCCATTCCGCACTTCTTAATTCACCGGGACGGACAAAAACCAATGGAGCCAGCCGTAAGGCGCTGCATGTTATGAAATTGCCTTGATAACCATGCAAAGCGCGGAGCAGTTCGCCGATGGCTTTTGGCTCAGTTATAGCTGCAAAATGCTTGCTTTTTGTTGATTGCAACGCGCCGCGCAGATCGGCGGCGGGGTCACGCGGGACACGACCTGTGGCAACGGCGTAGCGGAAAACTTGACCGCAGGTTTGCAAAACCCTGTGCGCGGTAAATACGGCTCCCCGCGCTTCCATCCGGCGCAGGGTAGCCAGCAGTTCAGGCGGCGTTATATCGGCAATCGGGCGTTTGCCGAGCCAAGGAAACACATTAAATTCAAGCAATCTGACGACTTTTGTCTTGTTTGTACCCATCCATGCCGTCGATTTCTTGCTTATCCACTCCCGCGCTATAACCTCGAAGCTGTTGGCCTGATTATCCGACCAAGCCATTTTAACGGCCAACCTATTTACGGCTGGGTCAATTTTATCAGCCAGCTTCTTGCGCTCATGGTCGCGGCGGTCGCGGGCTTCTTTTAAGGGAATGTCGGGATACGTCCCCAAGGACAGAAGCTTTTCTTTGCCAGCAAAGTGATATTTAAAGCGCCACCACTTGCCGCCAGACGGGGTAACCAGAAGGAACAAGCCTCCGGCATCAAACATTTTATAGGGTTTGCTGCGGGGTTTGGCCTTACGTATGGCGGTGTCTGTCAGGGGCATGTGGGGTAACCC
>JBAVWC010000416.1:0-20941 GCA_049697595.1 Alphaproteobacteria bacterium | reverse complement strand
TTGTAGCGCTGTTTCAGCAATGACACACAAGCTCCATTAGGTCAAGATTTGGGGGCCACGCGGGATTCAATCAACCGATAAACTGCGCGTACTGCCATAGCCTCGCCGCCTTCGGGGCGGCCGGGTTTTGTGGACAGGTTCCAGGCCATAAGATCGATATGCGCCCAGCGTAGATTGTCGCCGACGAAGCGTTGCAGGAACAAAGCCGCCGTGATCGCTCCGGCATAGGGGCTGCCCGGTGCGCTGTTCAAATCGGCAATGGGGCTTTCCAGCATTTTGGCATAGGGCTTATGCAACGGCATGCGCCACAGCGGGTCTTCCATATCCTTGCCCGCCGTCAGGAGTTGTTCGGCCATTTTGTCGTCGTTACAGAACAAGGCTGGCAAATCGGTGCCCAAAGCGCCACGCGCCGCGCCAGTCAGCGTGGCAAAATCGATCAGCATATCGGGCTTGTCCTGCGATGCCTCGGCCAAGGCATCGGCCAAAACCAACCGCCCTTCGGCATCGGTGTTGCCGACTTCGACGGTCAACCCGCTGCGCATCTTGATAACGTCGCTGGGGCGATAGGCGTTGCCCGCAATCGAATTTTCCACGGCGGGAATCAAAACGCGCAGACGCACAGGCAATTTTGCATCCATAACCATAGCCGCGACTGCCAGAACGCAAGCCGCACCACCCATATCTTTTTTCATCAGATACATGCCGCTGGACGGTTTGATATCCAGCCCGCCCGTATCAAAGCAAACACCCTTGCCGACCAAAGTGATTTTGGGATGATTGGCCTCGCCCGCCCCTTTTGCTTCCCACGTTAAATCGATCAGGCGCGGCTCGTTGACGCTGGCGCGACCGACGCGATGAATGGCGGGATAATTTTTTTTCAGCAAATCATCGCCGATAATTTGCGTGAGTTTCGCGCCGTATTTCTTGGCTGTATCGCTGACAGAATCGGCCAATTCTTTCGGCCCCATATCTTCGGCGGGCGTGGTGATTAAGGTGCGGGCGAGGCAGATGGCATTCGCAAAACGTTCAATCTTCGAATTGTCAGCGCCTTCGGGCAGAACCAGTTTGGCTTTCACTGCTTTCGATTCTTTATAGCGCGTGAATTCATACGTCCCCAACACCCAGCCCAAAGCCAGCCATTCGCGGTAGGCGAGCGGCAAATCGCTCTCAAGACGATAGGAGCCCGCCGGAAGGCGCGTGGAAAAATTGCCCAGATCCCAAAGGCTGGGCGGATCGGAAATGCCGGCGACGACGCGCGCCGGTTTGCCCTCTGCATCGGGGAGCACGCAAAAACTGCCGGGCTTGGCCGAGAAATCCTGCGTCTTCAGCCATTGCGCGTTGCGCTTGGGTTGTTTCTTAACCCACGCTTTGTATGATTTTTCGGTCAGCAGCAAAACGGGAACGGCATTTTTCGGCGCGCGGGCCAACAGGGCTTGCGTCATTACTTCACCTCACGGCTGCAAATGATGCCTGCGCCGTTGGGGTCGCTGACAAAACAATAGCTGACCCCGCCTGTCGTTACATCGAGGCGGAAAACGCCCGCATTAGCGACGGTATTGCTGTGATGCATAAGCATATAAGGCCCGCTTTGCTGCGCCTGCGCCGCATGCATTCCATTGCCGAGCAAAATACTCGCGCCGATAAAGGCGGCACCGATCAATATGGCTTGGGTGTTGGTCATGGAGTGCTCCTGTGGTTGAATGATTCCCTCAGAAGCTTAATCCCTGCTCCCTGTATTACGCAACCTTGCTCGAAATCGTCTGTTCGCCGCGTTTGGCGCTCCAGCATTCCGAGTCGCGGTCGCCATACAAAGCGATGCTGGGAAGATCGCGTTCCACAATTTCCAACATTTTTTGCGCGATAGGGCGCAGCGACGGATGCACCGTTTTGCCCGAGCGCAATTCGCCGATATAAACCGTTTCCGGCACCGAATAGGTCGTGTGCACCAGAACCTGCACGCCCATCGGATAGAAATACTGGTTGAGCGCGGGCGTTGGGGCGATGCCTTGCTTGGGCAAATCGGCAATTGCGGCGAATTGCGCGGCGATTTCCTGTTCCAATTGCGCGGCATCTTCGGGCGACAAATGCTCGTTCAATTGCTGCATGTACCAAGGGTTCATGCCGAACTGGCCGTCGATTAGCGGAATCTGGCAGACGCCGTTGCGGTGACGCTGCAAATCGCGGAACGAACCGAAATCCAAAAGGAAGAGGAAATTATAACGGCCATAAGATTCCAATCGCCACGGCAATAGAGCCTGTACCGGGCGCGTGGACAGGGTTTCGGCTTCATTCTTGCGCAAGCCGCCCAGATCGACGGTCTGGCTGCGCGCGACGATGTTTCCTGCCTGAATGTTTTTCCATTCATCGGCAGTCGGCGCGAATTGCCGTTTGATGTCATCGACGCTGACGAAATGGTTCCGCGCGGCGCATTGTGCGGCATAGGCGTCTCGCGGGCTGTCGGATGCCTCCAGCTCGTCGCCCTTGAAGCTGTGGGGATATTTGCCGACCAGTTCGGCGAACATCTTGCGCGCCACTTCCTGAACTTCGGGCAGCGGGTGATATTTCAGGCGGCGTAAATTGTCGCGCGCGGCGCGCAGCGAGGTCGACCAGCTTAACAAAGTCGTTGTGCCGATCGGCAGCAAAGCCCGCGCGATGTCAAAGGCGCGCGCGTTCAGCGCGTTCAACCAGACCTTTTCGTTTCTATAATCGGCTGGCGCGAAGGGATAGCGTTTTTTCAATCCTTCGGTCAGCAGCGGCAGAATGCGGTTATACATTTCCATCCAGCGCGATTGAATAGCGGCGGCGGCAGGGTGGTTATAGGGATCGACCACCGACTGTTTCGAGAAATCCAGATAGCGCGTCGAAGCTTCCTGCCCGTTATACAAAGGATTGTCCTGCACCGCTTTGGCCACCAGCATCGAAACTTGTTCGATGAAAAGGGTGGTCGCGCCGCAATCGCCGATCGAGGCGTGGCCATAGCCGACATAGTATTGATCCATAAACTTGCCGCTGCCGGACTGTTTCAGCTTGTCCAGATGGCTGACGACGCTGGCGGGGCTGCGGGAATAAAGAGCCTGCAACATGGCCAAGTCTTCGGGATGCTGATCGTCGATTACAAAAATGTCGGTCATTGGCGGTTCCTTAATAATACGGGCCATTATCGGGGGCGCAGGGTGATTCCACAACTATAAAGGTTTTTTTTCCGTCACCCTCAGCCCCGCGTCTTGGGGCTACGAATTCGGGGCGTTAACCATAATAATGAATTGACGAATCTTGTCCGGTTTCGTAACGATTGGGGATGCCTTGGGCATCCGTGAAGCTATTTCCCTGCTTGATAGGCAAGTAATTACCGCTTATTCCAATTAATGCAACGTATTGTTGCAAGGAAAAGCGACCGCAACCGAAATGATCGAAAAATGAAACAGCTAAACTCCTATCGTCTTTATGAATTGGGCGCCAAGCTTCACGGGCTATTTAGCGTGGACGGATGCGCGCGCGTCGCCGATGCGTTTGCGCCGCTCAGCGATGCGCAGACGATGCTCGACAGCTTCATCAAGGGCGATGCGGTGACGCTCAGCACATCGAAGGCCGACGCGGTCAAGCTGCTGAATAAAATCGGCGCGATCTTCAACCGCTATTTCATCGACCCCTCCACCAAGCAATTGAGAACGCAAGACGGCGAAGACCGTATGGATACGCATGAGCTGTCCTTGTTGCGGACACTCGTCGAAAAGTTCGAACATGCGCTGGCGGCGGAGTTGAATCGCGCGCCTACTTATGTCGCGAGCAAGCGCGGCATTTATTCGACCTATGATCTTGCCGAAAATGCCGAAGATGTTTTTTCGGAAAATCTGCGGTCGTCGATTCCCGTTATATCGCAAAAGGAATTCGCGGCTTCCGGGCGCGCGCTCGCCTTCGGCTTTGGCACGGCTTCGGCCCTGCACAGCTTGCGCGCGATCGAAATCATGCTGCGCGCTTATTACGAGGTTTTTGCCGGCACGGGATTGGCGAAAACAGAACGCAATTATTCGGTCTATCTCAAGAAACTGGCGGCGATTGCGGAAGAAGAAGACCGCGCCGTGCGTCCCGACAAGCGCGTGCTGCAAATGCTGGCGCAGATCAAAGAGCATTACCGCAATCCCCTGATCGCGGCGGATGTCGAAACATCGGTCGATGACGCGACGCAATTGTTCGGCATGGCCAGCGCGATTATCTCGCTAATGGCCGAAGCGGTCGTCGCGCATCGCCGCAGCGCCGCTACTTCCGCCGCGCTTTCAGCCGATATATCCGGGTCCACGTCAGCGATGCCCCAGCTTGGGCTGAGCGACGAGAGCACCTATGATTTTTCCATGAGAGAAGCCGGATAAAAAACGCGCAACACTGAAATAGTTTTTCTTCCCTGTTTGCCCCCGGGTGGAAAACCGCGCGCTTGCCTAAGGGGGGTGCCGTTTATCCCTTGTGGAAACAATAGGTTGCGGGCAATCCGTTAAACTGTTTCTAGTTTCGAACTTACTCAAATTTTCATAAATCACCAGCAAATTTAATGGCCTATAAAGGCGTTGATGCGATACTTGGGCTTGGAGAAAATCTGCGTTTTTGCGGAAATTCTGGGGCGTTAGTGGGGCTCATTCAATGGCCAGGTCTTTATCATGTGTGTTGAGATCGCTGAGGTGTCGCCGTAATGCGGGACGCCGGGGCGCGACCGCCGTTGAAATGGCGATCCTTTCCCCGTTCTTTTTTCTGCTGCTGATGGGTATGACGGAACTCTGCCTGATGGAAGCCGCGCAGCAATTGCTGGAAAACGCCGCTTACAATACCTCGCGCCTTGCTCAAACGGGTTACACCGCTACCGGCAAGACGCAAGCCCAGACGGTCAGTCAGGTCTTGACCACCGAACTGCAAAGTTATGCGCCGCTGATTAACACGATCAATGTGACGATGACCGAGACCGATTATAACAGCTTTGCCGCAGCGGCGGCGGGCGGCGGCACATCGGGTTTGGGCGCGCAGCAGCAAGTCGTCGCCTACAAGATCACTTATCCTTGGGCGCTTTTCACGCCGATGCTGTCGGCGATTATTGGAACCCAAGGCATCGTCAATTTGACAACGACTATTGTGGTGCGCAATGAACCTTACGGTTAGAAAAAGAGCGGCCTCTCTATGGCAACGCACACAACCAAAAAGAGGGTGCGCCAGCGCGCATCGGGCAAAAAGATGGCGCGACTACGCGCGCCGGGGCATCGCTGCGGCGGAATTCGCGTTGACGATGCCGATCTGGATCACGCTTTTTATGGGGATGACCGACGGCTGTTATTGCTTGCTCGCCAATGAAAGATCCGACCGCATCGCTTATAGCATGACCGACATCGTCAGCCAGTATCAGGGGATCACTCTGGCGAATCTAAGCGATATATCGCTGGCCGCCAGCCAATTGATGCAGCCGTTGCCCACAACGTCAAGCACGACAGCGAACGGAGTGCCGACGACCACAAATTTGCTGACCACGATCGTTACATCCGTCTATCAGCCAAGCACGGGGAATCCGATCGTATGCTGGCAGTATAGTGGGGGATTGGTCACGGGATCCACTGCAAGCAAGATCGGCGCGCCGAGTTCGAGCAATACAGGCACTTGCTCTGCCGGAGGAACGGCAACACTGCCTGTGGGGTTGACATTGAATGCCGGCGATAATGTAATCATCACTGAAGTTTATTATAAGTTCATACCGCTGTTTCTGAGCGCAGCGGCGTTTGATGCTTTTACGGCCTCGACCGTCTACCGCTTTGCCGTGTATAAGCCGCGCTTGAGTCCGCTTGTCAATACACCGAGTTAGCAGGAGAAGATCACGATGTTTCGATCCATGATAGCGCGTTTGTTTGGCAAACTGAAGGTCTTCGCGCGTGCGGAATCGGGCATGACATTACCGTTGCTGGCTTTGTCTATGATCGCGCTGGTGGCTTTTACCGGCATTGCCGTTGATACGGCGCGCACGCAAATGGTGCAGTCCAAGCTGCAATTCTCGCTCGATGCGGCGGGCCTTGCCGCCGGAGCGACTATCAGTACGGCAAGCTTGAACACCGAAGTGGTCAAATATCTGCAAACTGATTTCGGCTGTCAAACGAACGCACAAAGCGTGTTGACCTGTTATCTAGGATCGACTCTGGTGGGGCAGCCTGTGGCAACTGCCAACAGTAATAACACGGTTTTCACTTTATCGGCGACGGCCAGCGTACCGACCACTTTCATGAATGTCGTCGGCATTAAATCGGTAAACGTCACTGCAAACTCGCAAATATCGCGGGCGGTGTCGGGGCTGGAGCTGGTTCTGGTGCTCGACAACTCGTCATCCATACAACCGGCCCTCAGCTATTTGAAGACGTCATCGATTGATCTGATCAATGACCTTACCGGCGCAGGCAGCGCGAATGTATTTATTGGCGTCGTGCCCTTTCAGGGGTTTGTCAATATCGGCACATCCTACACCGGATGGCTCGGCAATACGTCGACGACGAACAATACGGCTGGCAGTACGGTCACGACCTCGAGTTTATATACGTTTAACGGCTGCGTTGACGGACGTCAGGCCGTAGGGGGAACCGATTACGAACTTGCCACTAGCGACGCCATTGCGCCTACGACTGGCTTCTCGCTGTTTAATCTTCGTTCCTATAGGCAATGCGTGTGTCCGACCGGAACCACCGTCAGTCAGAGCTCGACGACGGGGGGTGCGGCGCTCGCTTCGGCCAGCTGTGTTGGCTATGAGCCGACCTGCACGTCGGGCGGCACGTTGAGTTGTTCAAAAGGAACGGCATCTTGTAATGGAAGTGGGACGACAGTGAGTTGTTCAAGCAGCGGAACGGCAAGTTGTTCAAAGGGAACGAAAACCTGTAGTGCGGTAACGCCGACCTGTACGGATGTATCGTCCTGCACCCCGACCACAGGGTCGAGCCCGACGACAAATTGTTCAGCGAATGGAAATTACGCCTACACGCAGCCGCTGCCCAGCGGCCAGACATACGGGGTGAGTAATGTCAGCGGGAGTTCCGGATGTCCGCCACAAATACAGCCTTTGACCGGCAGCGCGAGTACCTTGACCGGGTCGAGCGGGGCGATCAATAATTTGACCGGCGTTGGCGGCAGCGGATCCGACCTTGCTCAGGGTATGATCTGGTCGTGGAATATGCTGTCGCCAAACTGGCGCAGCACATGGGCCGCTGCTAATCCCAGCGGGATGGGTACCAACGGGTTGCCCCTGAACTATGGCGGTGCGCATGCGAAAGTTGCCGTTCTCATATCCGACGGTGCGACTTCTTACACAGGCACAAATCAGGAGGCCTACTGGTATTCCGCCGACAATTGGAAGGATACGTCCGGCAACCTTATGGTGACGGAAGCCAACAGCGATGAACGCACGCTGGCTGCCTGCACCGCGATGAAAAATGAGGGCATTACCATTTATGCGATTGCTCTGAATACCGGGAGCATCAGTACCGCCAATCAGCAGACTCTGTGCCAATGCACCAGCAATTCATCTTGCTCGGGTGTGCCGGGATCATCGCCCCCTTATTATTTTTACGCGCCTGCTTACTCGAATATAGCTTCGATTTTCCAGACGATCGGCAATTCTCTGTCCAATCTGCGCGTCAGCCAATAGGAGGCAGGGGCGCAAAGCCCCTGTGGCAATATCCGGCCAATGAGTCTAGGCTATACCCCCTTATCATAATAAACGGATGCGTTTTCTATGACCTCGATTGGCGATCAAATCCTCACTCTTGCCGCCGTGTTGGAAGCTATCGTTTTGCTTCCGATCCTGCTGGAATTTCTTGGCGAGCGGCGCAAGCGCAAGCATGCCGTCGATCTGAGCCTCGAGATTATCGAGGTACAAGATATGGACGTGCATCTGGCGGGCGTTGACGAAGTTCTGTTCGACATTCGCGACCTGGTCGACCGCGCCCGCCATCCTGAAGCCTATGCCGAATTGCGGCTCGGCAACGAAATTATCATCGCGGGGCCACCTCTGTCGGGCAAGAAGGCGTTAGCCAAGCGTATCGCTGCCGATGCCGCGTTCGACCGTATCATCATCGTCCATAATCCGCGCAATGTCGACGCGCTGGCGCGCGCCAAGCATCTGGCGCAGCGGGCGCGTCATCAGAAAGTCATGCTTTTGCTGCCGCGCCTCGACTTGATCGACGACCGCGAAGATGAAGCACTGCTGGTCGAACTCGACGCGCTGATCGAAGCGACGTCCGAACTTAGCCACACGCTGATTGTCGGCACGGCCAATAAATTGGTTCCGGGCGGCGAGGTCGATTATTTGTTCGGCGTGACATTGATGCTGCCCGGCGCGCCTGTTGCGGCTGCGCCGCATCAACCTTTGTTGAGCGATGTTCATCGCATGCTGGCGTCGGTAACCGAATTTTATCTCGATCGCGCGCTCAAGTCGGGCTATCGCCTGGTCGATATATCGCGCGACGGCTTTATCGCCCGCGTTCTGATCCATGTTACCAATCCGGCGCAGATCGAAGACATAGTGGTTCTCTGCCAAACAGCCGCCATTTTCCGTCAACGCACGGAAAATGGAACGACCGGCAAGCGCGCGGCGGAGCGCATCATAACCCCGGATATGCTGGAACTGGCAATGCGCCGTGTAGTGGTGGGTGGATAACTAACCCGCCAAACACGCTATCGTTTGCATCGCCATCATGCGTTCTTCGTTGGCCGGAATAACAAGCGAACGCGGCACGTTGAGGAAAGTCAGATGCATCAGGATCGCATCGCGCACCGGGCCTGCATGTTCACCGATGCCGCCAGTGAATACGAAACCGTCAATGCCGCCTATGGAAACGGCCATTGAAGCCGCCTGTTTCGCCACATAGAGGGCGAAATAATCCAGCGCGAATTTGGCGCGCGGATCGGTGCTTTCCAGTAAAGTTTTGACATCGTTGCTGATGCCGGAAAGTCCTTTCAGGCCCGATTGTTCGTAAAGCAAATGTTCGACCGTATCCGCGCCCAGATTCTGTTCGCGGATCATGTGGATGACGGCTCCGGCATCGATCGCGCCGCAGCGTGTGCCCATCGGCACGCCGTCTAAGGCCGTCATGCCCATTGTCGTGTCGATGCTGCCGCCGTTCTTCAGCGCGCACAAACTTGCCCCGTTGCCCAGATGCGCAACGATCACGCGTCCTGTGGCAAGCGCGGGATAATCGCGTTTGAGAACATGCGCGATCCACGCATAAGACAATCCGTGAAAACCATATCGGCGCACGCCTTGATCGTTCATAGCCTGTGGAATGGCGAATCGGGTGAACAGAGGCGTGTGACATGCGTGAAACCCTGTATCGAAACAGGCGATTTGCGGCACATGCGGCAAGAAACGCGTAGCGATGCCCAGCGCCGCAAGATTGTGCGGCTGATGCAGCGGTGCCAGCGGGATCAGCAATCTCAATTTGTGAAAAACATCCGCCGTGACGCGCACAGGGGCTGTAAATGCGGTGCCGCCGTGAACGATGCGATGCGCGACGGCGGTAATTTCCCAACCTTCTTCGTGGCTGTGAACCCAATCGATAATTGCGCGAACGGCGTCTTCCGATGCGCTTTGCGGCGGCAGAGTGAGCGTCGTTTGTGTCGCATCGCCGTCGCGTGCTGCGGTCAGGACGGGGGCTGTGCCGATATTGACGACGCCGCCTTCGGCAAGTCGCGGCAATGCGCTATCTTGCCCAAAGACCTGAAACTTGACGCTCGACGAACCGGCATTCAGCGTCAGAAGAGTCGCCGTCATTTCAGCCGCCCGTCGCGCCGCGCCTGCGCGACCAACACGGCGAGCGCGCAGGATAAAAGTCGCGTGCGCAGATTATCGGCGCGGCTGGTCAAAATAATCGGCACGCGCGCGCCCATCACGATACCTGCGGCGTCGGCGTGGCTGATAAAGGTCAATTGCTTGGCGAGAATATTGCCGGACTCGATTTCTGGCGTCAGCAAAATATCGGCATCGCCCGCGACATCCGACACAATACCTTTTTCCTTGGCCGCTTCTTTATCAATTGCATTATCGAAAGCCAAAGGCCCGTCGATGATGCATCCGGTAATCTGTCCGCGCTCGGCCATTTTGCATAAAGCGGCGGCATCCAATGTCGCCTGCATTTTTGGATTAATAACTTCGACGGCGGCCAGCACCGCTATTTTCGGCAACCGTTTTTTATCGGTGAGAATGTTCCAGACATCGACGGCATTGCGGCAAATATCGGCCTTGGCCAATAAATCGGGGGCGATGTTGACGACAGCGTCGGTCACGATCAGCCATTTGGCGTAACCGGGCGTGTCCATAACATAGGCGTGCGACAAACGCCTCTCAGTGCGCAACGCGGAACCGGGCGCGACGATAGGGCTAAGTAATTCGTCGGTGTGCAACGAGCCTTTCATAATCACCTGCACCACGCCAGTAGAGGCGAGTTCGACGGCTTTGGCAGCAGCCGCGTGGCTATGTTCACAATCGACGATCTGCCACGGCGAAATATCTATTTTAGCCTCGGCGGCGCAAGCGATGATGCGGGCTTTGGGGCCGACGAGAAGCGGTACGATCAAATTTTCTTTGGCGGCATCTGCCACGGCTTCGATGACATGCGCATCGACCGGATGCACAACCGCCGTGGTCACAGGCGGTAAAGCGGCGCAGGCCGTCATCGCTATGTGATAGCGGTTATGCGTGTGAACCTGAATATCGGGAGGCTCATTGCCAGCGAAGGCGGGGGTGTTGTCGGTCATGCCGGGTGTCCTCTGAAGGAGGGGAGGATTTTATATCACGCCCCGGCTGGTGGGGGCGAAGAATTTTTCGACCAACTCCTTCGTCGCTATGCTGCGGTGGCTGATCGCGTTTTTTTCCTGATCGCTCATTTCGGCAAAAGTTCTTGTCTCTCCTCGAGGAATGAAAATCGGATCATAGCCGTGGCCCAGTTTGCCGCGCGGTGCCGTCGCCAAAGTTCCATAAATGCGGCCCTCGATACATTCGGAATGGCCGTCAGGCCAGTATAAGGCCAAGACGCAGATGAAATAAGCCGAACGGTCTGTCGCGTCGCCGAGTTCGTCTTGCACACGCTGCATCGCGTTGTTGAAATCCTTGCCGGGTTCCGCCCACCGCGCCGAATAGATTCCCGGCTGGTCATTCAAAGCCGTCACGCATAATCCGCTATCATCGGCCAAAGCGACGCTACCGGTGGCCAGCGAAGCTGCTTTGGCTTTCAGAATCGCATTTTCGGCAAAGGTAACGCCTGTTTCCTCAGGCGACGGCAGGCCCAATTGACCTGCGGAGACGATCTTCGATGTATAAGGACGAAGCAAATCTTTGAATTCGTTTAATTTTCCTTCGTTATGCGTGGCGATAATAACCCTGTCCGAAAGGGCTTTTGCGAGGGAAGAAGGAGACTGAGCTGACAATTTGTAAGTCCTTTTCTGGTATCACCTCACCCATATTATTACGCTAATCCCTTTTGCCCCATATTCAAAAATTTCTCGTGACGCGCGGCGACCAGTGCTTTTTTGTCGAGGCCGGAAACATCCGCCAGCGCCGACGCGATGGCTTCGCCGACTTTGGCGATGATCTCATCGGGATAGCGATGCGCACCGCCCACGGGTTCGGGGATGATACGGTCGATAATGCCCAGTTGCAGCAAATCCTGCGCGGTCAGGCGCAAGGCAGCTGCGGCATCGGCCGCGTTCGCCGCGCTGCGCCACAGGATCGAGGCGCAGCCTTCCGGCGAAATAACAGAATAAATCGCATGTTCCAGCATCAAAACGCGGTCGCCCGCAGCCAGAGCAATAGCCCCGCCCGATCCGCCCTCGCCGATGATGCAGGTAATCAAAGGCACGCCGACCTGCAAACAAACTTCGATAGACCGGGCAATCGCCTCGGCCTGTCCGCGCGCTTCAGCTTCCACGCCGGGAAAAGCGCCGGCGGTATCGATCAAAGTGATGATCGGCAAACCGAAACGGTCGGCCAGATGCATCAAACGCTGCGCCTTGCGGTAACCTTCGGGCTTGGCCATGCCGAAATTATGCTTGATGCGGCTTTCGGTATCGTGGCCGCGTTCCTGGCCGATGACAACACAGGCATTGCCGCGAAAACGGCCAATGCCGCCGATAATCGCCTGATCCTCGGCAAAAGCGCGGTCGCCCGCCAAAGGCGTGAAATCTTCGATCAACACACGGATGTAATCGAGGCAATGCGGACGGTCGGAATGACGCGCGACCTGCACTTTTTGCGCGGGCGTCAATTTACCGTAAAGGCTCTGAAGCTGCTTATCGACCTTGTCTTGCAGCTTGCCGACTTCCGACGCGATATTAACGCGCCCGTCGCCGGACAAATGCCGCAGCTCTTCGATCTTGCTCTCAAGCTCGACCACGGGTTTTTCAAAATCCAAAGTTTGCATTGGTTAAGATTTCACAGTTACAGGAACCGGAATGGGTATCACGATATGGGGGAAAGACGCAAATCGGGTGTTTGGGAGAAAAAAATTAAGCAAAAACAGTCGCTATTGCGGCAACTGCTTCACGCTCCACCCGCCGCCCAGCGCTTCGACCAAGGCCACGCTTGCCGACAGACGGTTGCCGAGGACGGTCAGGGAGGCTTGTTCATCGGCCAGCCGGATCACTTGGGCCGACAGAACATTGTTATAGGGGACGATACCTTCTTTATATTGGTTGACGGCGACTTCCTCGCTCTTGCGGGCATCGGCGGTGGCGACGGTCTGGGCTTTTTCCTGATCGACCAGAATGCGCTGTGCTGCCAGATTGTCTTCGACGTTTTGGAAGGCGGTCAGCACGGTTTGCCGATAGAAGGCGACGCTGCCGTCGAAATTGGCTCTGGCTTCGTCGGTGGCCGCGTCGCGTGCGCCGAAATCGATCACGGTTTCGCTGGCCGAAGCGCCGAACGCCCATAAAGTGCTGGCGGCGTTGAAAAGCTGACCCAGCATATTCGCGCTGAATCCGTAAGAAGCCGACAAGGTCACATTGGGATAATAAGCGGCAATCGCGACACCGATCAAAGCATTGGACGCCGCCATTTGCCGTTCGGCGCTGGCGATATCCGGGCGGCGTTCCAGAAGCACAGAAGGAATCTGGGCGGGAATCATCGGCACATGACCCACTTCTTTTGTGGAAGCGAGCGTGAACTCGGAGGGGGCTCTGCCGATCAGAACGGCGATTGCGTGCTCCAATTGGGCGTGGGCAACGCCGACGCCGACTTCTGTGGCATGCGCGCTTTCCGCCGTGGTTTGCGCGGCGAGAACGTCGGATTGCGCGGCGACGCCGACGGCATATTGGTTCTTGACGATGGCCAGGATTTTTTCGTCGTCCTTGACGGTTTCATCGAGCAAGCGTTGCAATTGATCCTGCACGCGCAGCGAGAAATAATCGGTAGCCAATTCCGATTGCGCCGACAGCCGCGCCGAGGCGATATCCGCCGCGCTGGCTTGCGCATTGGCTTCGTTGCTTTCCAATGTGCGGCGGATACGGCCCCAGATATCAAGGGTCCAGCCCGCGCCCGCCGATAAATCATAGGTCGTGACGGCTTTGTGCGTCCCGGTGCCGCTGCGCGTTGCCGAGGGGGTAACGCCCACGGTCGGGAACAGCCCGGCGCGCGTCTGGTCGGCGATATCGACGGCGGCGCGGTACGCCGCTTCGGATTGTTTCAAAGTCTGGTTGGAGATGTCGATCTGCTTTTCCAGCGCGTTCAGAATGGGGTCATGATAAATTTCCCACCACGCGACATTGTCTGCGGCGTCTTGCGGTGTCGCCAGTTTCCACTCGCCCGCTTCCTTGAAGGCCGGTGGCGTATCGACCGGCGGCTTTACATAATCGGGCCCGACAGCGCAAGCCGACACAAGCAGAAGCGTCAGAGAGAGGGGGAGCTTTTTTGTCATGATGCTTTCCTTCGCGTTTTCCACCACAGGCCGAAACGGTCAAGATAGATATATATAACCGGAGTCGTAAACAAAGTCAGTAACTGGCTAACTAGTAAACCGCCTACAATCGAAATCCCCAAAGGACGGCGTAATTCAGATCCTTCGCCGAAACCGATTGCCAGCGGCAAAGCGCCGAACAGGGCCGCCATTGTCGTCATCATAATCGGGCGGAAGCGCAACAGGCAGGCGCGGTAAATGGCCTGATGCGAGGTCAGCCCCTGTGTTCGTTGGGCCGAAATGGCGAAATCGATCATCATAATCGCGTTTTTCTTGACGATGCCGATCAGCAGAATAACGCCGATCATGCTCATGATGCTGAAATCGATATGGCAAAGCATCAAAGCGAGAACTGCGCCGACGCCCGCAGAAGGCAGCGTCGAAAGAATAGTCAGCGGGTGGATCAGGCTTTCATACAAAATGCCCAAAACGATATAGACCGCCAGCAGCGCGGCGAGGATGAGGATAGGCTCGTTGGCCAGCGATTGCTGGAAAACCTGCGCGGTGCCTTGGAAGCTGCCGCGCACATTGGCGGGAACGCCGATCTTGCGCATCGTGTCGTTGATAACCTGTGTTGCTTCGCCCAGCGATTTGCCCGCCGCGAGATTAAAGGAAACCGTCGTCGCCGCGAAATGCCCCTGATGATTGACCGAAAGCGGTGTGGGGTTAGTCGAGAGGGTGCTTATCGCCGCCAGCGGAATCATTTTTTCCGCCGACGTGCTGATCGCGGCTCCCGTCGATGCGCTGGTATGCCCCGCAGCCGCAATCGCATTGGTTTGCGCATTTGCCGCTGTCGCGCCGAGGACGGCGCTGGTCGCCTGCGTGCCGCTTACAGCACCGCCCGATGTGCTGATATAAACCTCTTTCAGCGTTTCCGGGCTTTGCCAGAATTCGGGCGCGACTTCCATCACCACATGATACTGGTTCAGCGGATTATAAATCACCGAAACCTGACGCTGGCCGAATGCATCGTATAGCGTGTTGTCGATTTGCGTGGCGTTGAGCCCGAGTTTCGAGGCGCTGTCGCGGTCGATTATTACATCGGTTTCATAGCCCGCGTCTTGCTGGTCGGAATTGACATCGACGATAACGCTTGTGTCCTGTTTCAGAGCGTCGGCCAGTTTCGGCGCCCAGATGTGCAGATCGGTCAAGCTGTCGGATTGCACCGTATATTGGTATTGCGCGCCGCTGGAGCGGCCCCCCGTGCGGATATCCTGCACGGATTGCAGGAACAGCGAAGCTCCCGGCACGCGGTTTAGCGGGCGGCGCAAGCGGGTGATGACCTCATCGGCCGACACGCCGCGTTCGGCAAGTGGTTTGAGCGAGACGTACATGAAGCCGGAATTGGTCGAGCCGCCTCCGGTAAAAGCCGTTACCGTCGCCACTGCGGGGTCTTGCCCGACGATATCGGCGAAGGAGATCAGTTTTTGTTTCATCGACTGAAAAGAAATATCCTGATCGCCCTGCATGCTGCCCTGGATCACGCCGGTGTCTTGTTGGGGGAAAAAGCCTTTATTCACTGTATAAAAAAGATAGACATTCAGCGCGCAGGTCGCCGCCAGAATCAGCATGACAATGCGCTTGTGCCGTAGCGCCCGCATCAACATCAGATCATAAGAGCGTTGGGTGCGGATAAATACGCCTTCGCTGAAATCATAGACTTTTGTGAGCCACGACCGTGTCGGAACATGCGAATGCTTGGCCGCCGTTCCCAGCCAGCGCGCGCAAAGCATCGGTGTCGCCGTCAGCGATACCATCAGCGATACCAGAATGGCGACCGACAAAGTGACGGCGAATTCGTGGAACAGGCGGCCGACGGTGCCGCCCATCAGCAGAATAGGCGTGAAAACGGCGATCAGCGAAAGGCTCATCGACAAAACCGTAAAGCCGACTTCTTGCGCGCCCAGCAGCGCCGCCTTGAAGCGCGGCATGCCCGCTTCGATATGGCGCGTGACGTTTTCCAAAACGACAATCGCGTCATCGACGACAAAGCCGGTGGCAATCGTCATCGCCATCAGCGATAAATTATCGAGGCTGTAATCCAGCAGATACATAGCGCCGAATGTTCCGAGCATCGACACTGGCACGGCGATGCTGGGGATTATGGCGGCGCGCGCGTTACGCAGGAACAAAAAGACGATAAGAATAACCAGCAATGTCGAAATCAGCATCGTACGCTCGACATCGCGCAGCGAGGCGCGGATCGTTGTCGAACGATCCGTTGCCACCGCCAGATCGATTGACGAAGGGATCGAGGCGCGCAATTCCGGCAGCATCTTCTTGATGCTGTCGATCGTCGTTATGATATTGGAGCCGGGCTGTTTGGTGATAATCAGCAGAACCGAAGGTTTGCCGTTGAACAATCCCTGATTGCGTAAATCCTCGACGGAATCCTTGATGTCCGCCACATCGCTCAGCCGCACTGGCGCGCCATCGCGCCACGCGATGACCAGATTGCGGTAATCGACTGCATGCTTGGCCTGATCGTTGGTATAGAGTTGGAAATGATTGCCTTGTTCTTCCAATGCCCCCTTGGGGCTGTTGGCATTGGCGGCGGCGAGCCCGGCGCGTACATCTTCAAGGCCGATAGCGTATTTGAACAAGGCGCGCGGATTTAATTCCACGCGCACGGCGGGCAGGGAGCTGCCGCCGACTGTGACCTGACCCACGCCCTGGATCTGCGATAATTTCTGCGCCAGAATTGTCGAGGCGGCGTCATAGATTTGCCCCTGAGTCTGGGTTGCCGAGGTTAAGGCCAAAATCACAATCGGCGCATCGGCGGGGTTTGCCTTGCGATAGGTCGGATTGCTCTTCAGGCTGGCGGGTAAATCGGCGCGGGCGGCGTTGATCGCGGCCTGCACATCGCGCGCCGCGCCGTCGATATCGCGGTCGAGGCCGAATTGCATGGTAACCCGCGCATTGCTGATCGTGCTTTGCGATGTCATTTCCGTCACATCGGCGATGACGCCTAAATGCCGCTCGAGCGGCGTTGCCACGCTGGTCGCCATTGTTTCGGGGCTGGCACCGGGCATGTTGGCGCTGACGGTAATCGTCGGAGAATCAACCTGCGGCAGGGGGGCGACAGGTAGCAGAAAAAACGCGACGACACCCGTCAGCGCCACGCCGAGCGTCAACAATGTGGTGGCGATAGGGCGGTTGATGAAGATGGAGGAGAGGCTCATGTTATTGCACGGTCCTGCGAAAGAATCGTTCGGACAAAGACACTCTGGTTGAGAACGTCCTCGTCTATATATTCTATCGCTTCCCAGCCGTAGTTTCGTGCCGACTCGATGACAGCCGGGGTGTCATCAAAAAAGATAGGTTTTTGCCCTGGCGTTAGCCTTAAATGTTCTGCAATCCAGTCGAAATAGGCTTTACCCGGCTTGGTTACGCCGATACGCGCTGAATAAAATATGTCTTCAAAGAAATCAGAAAACCCCAGCTTATTCATCAAGAACTGTACTCGATTATGTTCCTGATTGGTTGCAATAAATAATCGCGTTTGTCCGCTTTCCTTCAGCAGTTTGATCTTGGTAATTAAAGACTGGTTTATATTGGCATCGTTTCGTAACCAGTAATCGATAAAAATTTGTGGATCGCCCCGATACCCAAGAGTAGGCAAACATATTGCTAATTCTTCTTGCAAACTGCTTTCACCGATAAGAACATTTTTCGTAAACGCGCCGTAGATAAACTTACTTTTGAATTGTTCGCGATCAATCCCGAAATCCCGCTGCAAATTTTCATCCCAGCATTTGCGCAATTCAGGCCGCGCGTGATAGCCGTGAACTAGGACGCCATCGACATCGAACAATATGATCTGCCGATTTTTCATTCAGCAGGTTCCGTGACAGGTGCACTGCGCCAACGCTGCGCGAGTTTGTCAAAGGCCAGATAAATAACGGGCGTCGTGAACAGGGTCAGGACCTGTGACACGATCAAACCGCCGACGATTGAAATACCCAGCGGACGCCGCAATTCCGATCCCATACCTGCGCCCAGCATCAGGGGCAACGCGCCCAGCAATGCCGCCATAGTCGTCATTAAAATCGGGCGGAAGCGCAGAAGACAGGCTTGATAAATGGCTTCACGCGGCGGCTTGCCTTCGACACGCTCGGCCTCCAGCGCGAAATCGATCATCATGATCGCGTTTTTCTTGACGATGCCGATGAGCAAAACAATGCCGATAATGGCGATGACGTCCAGCTCTTGCCCCGCCAGCATCAAGGCCACCAAAGCTCCGACGCCCGCCGAGGGCAGCGTCGACAGAATAGTCAGCGGGTGGATATAGCTTTCATACAAAACGCCCAGCACGATATAGACGGTAATGATCGCGGCCAAAATCAGCAGCAACTCGTTGCCCAGCGAGGCGCGGAAGGCCAGCGCAGAACCCTGAAAACTTGTCATCACGCTTTGCGGCATGCCGATTTCCTGTTCGGCCTTTTCAATCAATGTGACGGCCTCGCCCAACGATGCACCCGGAGCCAGATTGAACGAAATTTGCGCGGCGGGGAATTGGCCGAGATGATTGATTTGCAGCGCAGTCGGTAGTTCTTTGATCGAGGCAATAGTCGCAAGCGGAACCTGTCCCCCCGTCGCCGACGGCAGATATATCGATTGCAGCGAAGCCATCGTCGCGGGTGTATTTAAAATGACACGATACTGGTTGGATTGGGTAAAGATAGTAGAAACGATGCGTTGCCCAAACGCGTCATACAAGGCGTTGTCGATAGTCGCGAGCGAGATGCCGAGCCTGCCCGCCGTATCGCGGTCAACGGCGACGTAATCCGATAATCCGTTTTGCTGCAGATTGTCGGCGACATCTTCAAGCTGCGGTAGTTGGCGCAAGCGGATCAGAAGCTTGGGCACCCATAGGTTCAATTCGCCGGGGTCGGCGTCTTCCATCATGAACTGGTACTGCGTGCTGCTGACGGTGCTGTCGATTGTTAAATCCTGCACCGGCTGCATGAAAAGCGTGACGCCTTGAAGCTCGGCGGTTTTTTTGTTGATGCGGCGAATGACGGTGCTGACATCGGATGAACGCTCATCCAGCGGTTTCAGATTGATGAGGAAACGCCCGCTGTTCAGCGTCACATTGGTGCCGTCCACGCCGATGAAGGAAGACAGGCTGACAACGTCAGGGTCTTGCAAAATAACAGCCGCAAGTGCTTGCTGGCGGTCGGCCATCGCGGCATAGGAAATGCTTTGCGGCGCTTGCGAGATACCCTGAATAAGGCCGGTATCCTGAACGGGGAAAAAGCCTTTGGGTATGACGATATAAAGCACGACAGTCAGCACCATCGTTGCCACTGCGACCAGCAAAGTCAGTACCTGGCGGTCCAGCACCCAAGTCAGCGCTTTCCCGTAAGAGGTAATGATGGAATCGAATGCCTGCTGCGTCTTGCGCAAAAACGGGCTTTCGTCTTCGGGCTTGTGGTGTTTCAGAATGCGCGCGCACATCATCGGCACCAGAGTCAGCGAAACGACCGCCGAGAGCAAAATAGTGACTGATAAGGTAATCGCGAATTCACGGAATAACCGCCCCACGACATCGCCCATAAACAACAGGGGAATCAGAACGGCGATCAGCGATACCGTCAGCGATATGATCGTAAAACCGATTTCGCGCGAGCCTTTCAGCGCGGCCTCCATAGGCTTAAAACCCATTTCGATATAGCGCGAGATATTCTCGATCATCACAATCGCGTCATCGACGACAAAGCCGGTGGCAATCGTCAGCGCCATTAATGACAGATTGTTGAGGCTGAATCCCGCCAGATACATAATCGCGAAAGTGCCGACCAGCGACAGCGGCACCGACAGGCTGGGAATGATCGTCGCCGGAACATTGCGTAGAAAAATGAAAATCACGCCGACGACCAAAGCGACCGACAGCATCAATTCAAATTCGACATCATGCACCGAGGCGCGAATAGTCGTGGTGCGGTCGGTGAGGACTTCGACATCGAGCGCGGCAGGCAGGCTGGCTTGAATCCCCGGCAGCATTTTCTGAATGGCATCGACCACCTCAATGACGTTCGCGCCCGGCTGACGCTGGATGTTGACGATAATGGCGGTCGTTTTGCCGGACCACGCGCCGAGCTGCGTATTTTCCGCGCTGTCGGTAACGGTGGCGACGTCTTTAAGCCGTACCGGCGCGCCGTTCATATAGGCGATGATGATATTTTCATATTCGGCGGCGCTTTTAAGCTGGTCGTTGGCATTGACCGTTGTCGCGCGCTGTGGCCCGTCGAAACTGCCTTTGGGCGAATTGGTGTTGGCGTTGCTGACGCTGGTGCGCAAATCGTCGATGTTCAAATTATAGGCGGCCAATGCTTCCATATTGGCGATGACGCGCACGGCAGGACGCTGGCCGCCCGACAGGCTGACCAAACCTACGCCCGGCATTTGCGATATTTTTTGGGCGAGGCGCGTATCGGTCAAATCTTCGACTTGCGTCATTGGCAATGTTTTCGATGTTACCGCCAGGGTTAAAACCGGCGCGTCGGCAGGGTTCACTTTGGCATAAATCGGCGGTGCGGGCAGATCGGCAGGTAACAGATTCCCGGCGGCGTTAATCGCCGCCTGAACTTCCTGTTCGGCGATATCGAGATTCAAGTTCAAATCGAATTGCAACGTCAGCATCGATGCACCCGCCGAGCTGATCGAGGACATCTGCGTCAATCCCGGCATTTGCCCGAATTGCCGTTCCAAAGGCGCGGTCACAGCCGAGGTCATGACATCGGGGCTGGCGCCGGGATAAAAAGTCTGCACCTGAATCGTCGGATAATCCACTTGCGGCAAAGCCGACAAAGGTAAAAAGCGGAAGGCGACGAACCCCGCCAGCAAAATCGCGACCATAAGCAACGATGTTGCAACCGGACGCTCGATATAAAGACGCGAGGGATTCATAAACTGCCTATCGGCATTACAGAGAGAGACAATATATATAACAGGACTTCACGGCGAAGGCATGCCGTTTCATGATC